>JAAWBD010000111.1 GCA_022792495.1 Oscillospiraceae bacterium | reverse complement strand
CCTGCGGAAGTATGAGAATATTTCACGCAAGATAAATGAAATCGGCTGCATGATTGGCGGCTATTATAAATCATTAAAGAAATGAGCTCAGCTGGTTAGAGCGCATGCTTCACACGCATGAGGTCACTGGTTCGAGTCCAGTAGTCTCCACCAAAAAAGCCACCGGATCTGAGAGGTTCGGTGGCTTTTTCATATCCGAAGGGAGAGAAGGAGAGGGAGGACGGATATGCAGATCTATCTTCTGGTGTTTCTGGCCGGCGCTCTGCAAACTACCATGGGAAGTGTCAACGGAGTGCTGCAGGGATACATAGGGCAGTTTGGGGTGAGCCTTGTGACCCATGTGGTGGGTGGAGGACTTCTGCTGGGCTACCTCCTCTTCAAGCGGCAGCGGCTGAAGCTGTGGCCCATGCCGTGGTATCTGTACAGCGCCGGATTTTTGGGGCTTATCCAGGTGGCGGCCACCAGTCTGTGTATGCAGAAAATCGGGCCGGCGCTGACCACCTGCCTCAGCATCGCAGGGCAGCTGTCACAGTCTATTCTGGTGGATCATTTTGGCTGGGTGGGGGTCAGAAAGACCCCCTTTGACAAGAGGCGAATCCCTCCGCTGGCGGTCATTGTGGCGGGGATCCTGGTGATGAATCTCGGCGGGGCGGGAGCCATAGGAGCCGGGGCGGCGGAGAATGGCGGGTATGTTCTGCTGGCGTTTCTTGTGGGAGGCGTGGGCATTTACTCGGAGGCGGTGAATTTCCGGGCCTCAGAGTGCCTGGGGACAGTCAATGGGACGCTGGTGAACTATGTGGTGGCCTCCGGGCTGTCGATCCTGCTTTTGACCTTTACCGGGGGCGGCGAGGGCTGGGTGAGGCTTGGGACGGCGCCCTTCTGGGCCTATCTGGGGGGAATATGTGGGGTGGTGGCCATGGTCATTATCGTTACTTCCCTGAAAAAGATCGCGCTGTTTCAGGCCGCTACCCTGCTTTTATTGGGGAGGCTGAGCTGCTCCACCCTTCTGGACGGGATATTGTTCCAGAATATGTCCGGGATAAAGCTGCTGGGAGTGGCTGTGGTGACGGTGGGGGTCGTTTGGGACAAAAAGCTCTCTCTGGCGGAGGCCTGAGGAAGAAAAAAAGGCCCCGACGGAAATCCGTCGGGGCCTTTTCAGATGGCTTGATTACTCGGCCACCACGTTGACAGCGCGCAGCTTGCCGGGATCCTTGGGATCGGGCTCGGTGTCGTAGCTGACCTTCTGGCCCTCAGCCAGGGTGCGGAAGCCCTCGGCCTGGATGGCGGAGAAGTGGACGAACACATCGCCGCTGCCGTCATCGTTGGAGATGAAGCCGAAGCCCTTTTCGTTGTTGAACCATTTGACAGTGCCGTGATTCATTGTGGAGTACCTCCTAAAAAATTGTTATCCCGCCGCAAAAATAGAAATGCCACCCGCGTAAGTCAAAATGGAAACTGACGTACACAAGTAGCAATCAATTTATGCATTTTAAGATACACCCCTACTATACCCTAAGAAGAGCCGCCTGTCAAGGAAAATTTCGAAGAAAAACTGTTTTGGGGAAGGACAGCGGCAAAAGAACGGAACGGGAGGGAGAAATGGTGCACGACTGCGACCGACTGCTGAAGGAGATCGTCTCCCAGGCCAGGGAGGTGGGGATCCCGGTCTCTCAGAACATCGACCCCCATGTGCGGATCAATAAAAGGGCGGTGGCTCGATTCGGCTGCTGCAGATATGAGGCAGGGCGGCAGATCATTGAGGTATCCGGCCGGGTGGCCCAGGGGCCGGAGAAGAGCTGCCGGGAAACTCTGGCTCACGAGATCCTCCATACCTGCTGGGGGTGCAGAAATCATGGAAAGCGGTGGAAGGAATATGCCTGCCGGATGGCATGGGCCTATGGATACCGTATTACCAGAACCTCCACCAGTGGGGAGATGGGGGTGGAGGAGCGGCCCTGCAGATATCTTTTGCGGTGCGAGAGGTGCGGCGCAGAATTCAAACGGTTCCGGGCTTCGCCTTTGACACGGTATCCGGAGCGATACCGGTGCCAGTGCGGAGGTAGACTGGAGAGGGTGGAACCAAGATGAAATTCCTGGGGCACAACGGATTACAAATGTAGTCATTCTGCTGGGAGAAAGAGGACGGCGGTGTGAGGATAGAGCCGGAGGGGGTGCCTTCCGGTTCTATTCTTTGATAGGGACATTATATAAGGAGAGTATCATATAGTGGTAGGGAGAAAACGGCGAGGGGTGACCACAAGATGGTGTGGTCAAGGCCCTAAAGGGATCGGGAGAACCGGTTGACAGAAGGAGAGGGCCGGGAACAAGGAAAAAGAGGATACGAAAGTTCAGAACCTTCACGGGCAGTAAGAAAACAGGGTTTTCGACATTAGAGTGTGGAAAAAACGGTGGATACCCAGTGGAAAAGCGGGTATATTAAAGAAAAATATTCAGAAAACATTCGAAAAAGGGGAAAGCGACCTTCTTTAGAGGGGAAAGCGGAGAAAGGAAATTGCAAAAAGGACTTGATTTTTGTGTCAATTTGTGGGATAATGGCAATCAAGAATGGACACAGATATATTGCGCCCATTTGACTGATTGAAGGATCTCAAAAAACCCATAGCGAAAAGCGAGTGAAATTCAATTGGCACAGCAGATTCCTGGTAAAAAGAGAGTGATCTCAGGAATACTAAGCGCATCTATGATCCTCTCTCTCTTCACCGGCTTTGGCGGAGCGGCCAACGCGATCCAGAACGCTCCGGCGCAAAACCTGATGAGAGACGTGAATCAAAGAGATGCTGAAATAGCCGCCTCCAAGGAGAATTGGGAGGGGGCTGAGGTTGCTATGCCCCTGGTATTGAATCAGTCCATGATCGGCTTCTCTGGTGAGAACACGGAGGTGGAGGTTCAGGCCGTCATGACCGACGTCTGGTATCTTGGGGTACTGACGATTGAGGAGTATGCCTCCCTGTTCCCGGCGGGAGTGGATCTGAGCCGGGCGGAGTATCTGAGCCGGGATGTGCGGGAGTACATCGCGGGGATCAGCGAGGAGGAGCGCCTGACCTACCGGAGCCAGGCGGAGGCCAAGCTGAACATGGAGCAGCAGTTTGTCTGGGAAGCCGCTATGGACGACCAGGATTACAGTGACAAGCTGGCCATTGAGGGAAAGCGCTGGGCTCTTTACGAAGCTACCGAGACCATGGCTCCCGCTATGGCCTGTTGGGCGGTGGTGACTTGGATCGGAGAGAAGCCCACTGTGCCGGCAAGCACCAGCGGCAACACCTTAAATGTTGGTAATGGGGAACTTTCAACGGAGGATCTGCTGAACGGAACGGGCTCTGAGAATAGCGGCACCAAGGATATCAGCCAGGAGTCCCAGGAGGTTCAGGATCTTCTGTGGGAGCTTTATAAAGAGGGCTTGACCCAGGCCAACTCCGACTATGACCTCTCCGCGTTTGAGGAGCGGGCCAAGGCGGAGGGGCTGGTGATTGGTGGAGAGGGCAAGGAAACCTCTCTGGATGTGGATCAGATGCTTCAGCAGGGAACTGCCGGAACCGGCGAGGCCGGGGCGGTGGATGATACCTTTAATCTGATGGCCAACCCCAAGGATGAAGGAAACAAAAAGACGGCCGCACCGGAGGAGACCGGGGCGGCTGATGGTGCTGTTCAGGATCAGAAGCCGGCTGACCAGGCCGCAGATGAAGGAGAGCTGGAGACCATTCCGGAGGATCAGGTTCCTCTGGCCCCGGCCCCTGAAGAGGATGGAGACAAGGATAGCAACGCCCCTGAAACCGTTGAGGGAGAAGAGACTACAGATGTAGCTAACTCTGGCGAGGGGGAGGTTGAGGCTCCGAGTGAGCCTGAGTCCCCCTTCGGGGACTTTGGCGGCCCTTGGGGCTACTTTGGCGTTCATATGCAAAGCAACGAGAGCATCGCGACTTATGGCGCGGCGCTCTATTTGCCTTCTATGGAGGATTCTATCCAGCCTGCCGACGAGGAGGAGCCTGAGGAGCCTGCAGATCCGGAGGAGCCCGAGAACCCGGAGGAGACAGCTCCTACAATGGAGGAACAGAAGGCGGAGATCGCCGCTACCTTTAATGGAAAGGATCAGGGGCCCAGCGGACGGATCTATCACATTCGGGCCTTTACAAAGAAAAAGGCGGAGGATGGAACCATCGTGCCCGAGACCTATGCGGTCAAGTCCATGATGGAGACCCTGTTTTCGGCGGCCGGCGGAGACCTGGTCAATGGAGCTACCATCGGTGTTCTGGATGAGCGGGTGGCCAAGTATGACGAGGCTACCGGCAATTTGATCATGAACACGGAAGGGCGCACGGCGGTCTATGTTTTCGGTGTGAACCGGGCGGGCTCGGTGGTCAGCGCGGTGGTAGAGCTGGAGGTTCGGGATATCTATTACCTGAGCAGCCAGAATGAGGAGGAGCCGGATGTGAAGCGGGCGGTTCCCATGGTTTCCGCGGGACAGTACCACTCCCTGGCTCTGATGGGCGACGGAACGGTTTATGGATGGGGCGACGGAACCAACGGCGCGCTGGGCGAGGACGGCGGCTATGTGGGAACGCCCCAGCCTATCTATGTGAAGGACGCAGACGGAAGCTACGTTGTGATGAGCGGGATCGTGTCTGTGGCGGCCGGAGATAACTTCTCCCTGGCTTTGACAGAAAACGGCCAGGTCTATGCCTGGGGTAGAAATACCTATGGACAGCTGGGCGTGTCGGCCACCGTCAATGAGAGCGGAAGATCTGCCGCTCCCAGCCTGGTGCTGGCCCCTTGGAATGAGAATGAAAACAACACGACGGAGGATGGATACCTTTGCGGGATCGTGGCGATCTCTGCGGGTACCACTCACTCTTTGGCGCTGTCCTATGACGGAACTGTCTATGCCTGGGGCCGGGCTTACTATGGTGAGCTGGGTCAGGGCGAGAATGAGAATGCGAAGCAGCACCTTCTGAGCAGGACGGAGACCTATGAGGATACCTCCACCGCTGGTGGAAGCGGAACGGTCACCATTGAAAATACATATACCACCAGGCCGCTGCAGGTCATGTCCGATCAGGAGGGAACGAAGCCGCTGACCAATGTGGTGGCGATTTCCGCTGGCTCTGAATTTTCGGTGGCTCTCACGGTGGAGGGCCGCGTGTATACCTGGGGTGATAACCGCCGGGGACAGCTGGGTACCAATGAGGCCAATACGGTAACCTCCAGCCGGAATTACGCGCAGATGATCAATATGAGACGGGAATATACGGATCAGGGCCTGAGTGGAAACCTCACCCCTGGCTTTGGCGGCGTGGTTGCTATTTCCGCCTGGGGCAGTACCCAGTCTAACCCGAATAACACCAGCGGACATACGGTGGCGATCTCCATTGAGACGGACGCCTATGGCGTGCCCACCGGAGCCACCAAGGTTTGGGGCTGGGGCGACAACACCAGAGGACAGGTTGGTAATGCCACCATCACCGCTGAGAACGGCAGCGACCGGGGCGGCATCAACCATCCCAACGGCGTGGGCTTCCGGGAGAACTATGAGGAGCACGGTCTGCGGGTGGTCAGTATTGCGGCGGGCGCCGAGCATACCCTGGCGGTGGTTCGGAAGCTGGATCCCAATGTGCCGGAGCAGGCTATGGTGTTTGGTATTCCTCAGCAGGAGGAGCCGGAAGCCGAGGAGGAGCTTCCTCTTCCTGATGATGGAGAGCAGCCCAATGATGAAGAGAACAAGGACGATGAGGATGGGCAGCTGCCGGATCAGGAGCCGGGAGACGCAGAGGACGGAACAGAAAACAAGCAGCCTGAGGACGAGACTGAGGATAAGACAGAGGACAGTACGGAAACGGACAATGGCAAGGATGATGGAGAGACGAACGAAGAGGTAGAGGACAAGACAGAGAATAACGAAAGCGGCGAGAACCAAGAGCAAGAGAAAACAGAGAACCAGACCGAAGAGGAGACCAGCGAGAAAGAGGAGGCTCCCCAGGATGAGGGAGAGCCGGCCGGCCAGAGCGGGGGCGAGATGGCAGAAATGCCCACTGTCCTGCAGGTGAGTGAGGCGGAAGGCCAAAGCCTTTACCAGCTCAACACCCTCTCGGAGGAGAAGGAGAGAGCCCTGAGAAGCGTGGCTGGAGAAGATGTGACGACAGACGTAACACAAGATGCCGCAACGGATCCCGAGAATGAGACGACAGATGTAGACGACAAAGATAGTCAGGAGAATGAGACTGGTTCCAAGGAGGAAGCGAAGGAAGAGGAGCAGCTCCCGGCGGAGGGGCCTGGGGAGAATGAGGAGAAGAACGAGGGTGAAACTGATCAGACAGATGATAAGAACGATCCTGCTTTGAACCCTGACGAGACGGAAGAGAATCTTGACGCGGATAAGGAGAATGACGCCCAGGAGGAGCAGAAGCCTGGGGACGAGGAGAAGAATCCGGATGGCGAGAACGAGGAAACCAAGCCGGAGGAAGGCCTTGACGTGGATCAGGATCTTGCTGGAATGGACGCCGCTCTGATGCTGGCGGAAGAGGGAGAGCCTGAGGAGCCTCAGCCCAGCTACAAGTATTATGCCTACGGTTGGGGCTATGACAACTGGGGTGGCTTGGCTCAGGGCGAAAAGCAGACTGGCGAGGGCCGGGGGATGCATTCCAGCCCCATTCAGCTGCAAAAGACTCTGGTGGAGTTGGATGAGAACCAGGAGGTCATTAAGGAAGCCGAGATGGTAGAGAATGTGGGCGGTCTGGCAGCTGGCCTGGCCTACAGCGTCTATTGGATCTACGACGGCGATCCCAAGAGCACTGATAACGGCACCGTAATGGCCAGTGGATACAATACTCTGAACCAATTGGGTGCAGATTTGGCGCTGAAGGAGAAGGGGAAGCAGGATAATGAGCTGACCCAGCCCCAGTACTTGCCTGTTCGAGTGGGCGGCGGTGTAAATAAGCAGCTTATCTTTAATAAGGTGTGGGTCTATACCAACGACGAGGATCCGGACACCGGCGAAGTGAGCCGGCTGCTTACCGGGCGCTATGCGGCCCAGCCTGGAACTGTTCGGCCTGAGGGAGATCCCGGGGATGAGCTTCTTGCTCCCAATGTGGCGAATCTGCCTGTCAACCTACTGACCGATACCCTGACCATCACGGATCGGCAGGAAGTGGTGGTATTTAAGAGCGGGATCCGCCGTTATTATAATGTAGGATTTAACCTGGTGGAGCGGAACCGGGCGGTTCCTACCCCGCCGGGAGTCAATCTGGACTACAGTGCTAAAACTGAGGAGAAGGGCGCGGCCTATCTGGATGTCCAGGATACAGACGACCTGAAGAAACCCGACGGCACCGCCCATGAGACGGGCGCCAATAACGCTCTCCTGTTCCCCGGCGATGAGACGGTGGAGAATCGCTATGGCACGGTGGAGTTTGATGCGGTGGAGGATCTGATCGAGGATCAGTACTCTGGCTTCTTCCTGGTAGAGATCAAAGACGCGGATAATTTCACCGAGCCTTCCATTCAGGCGGGTAATGGGTTTATGATCGCCCTGAAGTCGGATGGCAGCGTGTGGGCTTGGGGCGATAACTCCCTGGGTCAGTTGGGCATCGGTGTGACCGCCGATGTGGTACCCTACACCACTTACCCCACTCCGGTGGTCGGGCTCAATGGTGGGGCCAAGCGTCTGCAGTTGATCGAGGAGATCGCAGTGGGCTACGACCATGTCATGGCCCGGACGGCTGATGGGTGTGTCTATACTTGGGGTAGCAACGAGTTTGGACAGCTGGGTCTGGGCCGTGAGGTTACAGATGTAGACTTCTCTTATTGGCCGGTGCAGGTGGTGGCTGGCGACAGCACCATGTATAACAGCAGCGCCATCTATCTGACCGGAACTACGGTTCTGGCGGCCGGCGGGTATCACAGCATGGCCCTGATGGGAAATGGAGATGGCTACATCTATACCTGGGGCAGTAACGACATGGGCCAGCTGGGAGAGGGCCATACTGTCAGCGTGGAGAATGGCAACCTGATGCGGGCCTATCCCAGCCAGGTGGTATTTGAGATCAGCGGAGACAATGCCGGCACCTCTGAGCGGTTCCTCTCCAACGCGACCCTGATCGCGGCCGGCGGACATCACTCCCTGGCAGCCGGCCCCTTCAAGGTGGACGGTCAGGCGGAGAGCACTGTGAGCTATCTGGCGGGCTGGGGCGACAACACCTATGGCCAGCTGGGATATGAAAAGGTGCTTCAGGATCAGGAGAACAATAAGTACTATTCAGTTTCGCCTAACTTTGCACGGCTTTACAATGACACACCGGGCGCTGAGCAGGAGCTGATGGGCGGTGTCCGCCAGATCGCCGCCGGTGAGCGGCACACCATTGTGCTGACCGGTATTGAGGGGAACATCACCAGCAACCGGGTTCGGGTGATGGGTGATAACTCCCTGGGACAGAGCGGAAACAGCTATGCCTGGCGGGTCGGTGCGAATCGTGGCCCGGAGGGAACCAACCTTTATCAAGAGGCTGAGTTCGCCAGCGATCTGTTTGATGGGCAGGACAATATAATTACCGATGGTCTGGAGATCGCGGCCGGGCCCTACTTCAGTATGCTGGTTCGCGGAGAGCGGGAGCCCAGCACAGAGACCGACGAGCAGGGCAATCTGATTGGGGTAGGCCCCATCCGGAAGAGCAGCGTATATTTCTTTGGATACAACGACCAGGGACAGATGGCTGCCTGGCCGGAGAAGGTGACCATGCCCAAGCCCGGTGAGGAGGTTCAAGAGAACCCCAACATTCGTCGGAACATGGTGGAGATCACCTTTGACGGTCTGCAGGGCCATATTTCCAAGGTGACTGCGGCGGATAAGTATGCCGCGGCTATGACCGAGGATGGACAGGTCTGGACTTGGGGCGGTAACGACAAGGGCCAGCTGGGCGACTTCAGCCTGCTAGATCATCCCGTGCCTGCCACGGTGGGCTTTGAGCAGGCATGGATGCCTGGTGCTGCCGGTTTTATTAACTATGGCGGTGCGGTGGATTATGATGTGATCGTAGAGGTTCAGAAGGATCATCAGATCTATCCGGATAGTAATAGAGAGTATAAGTTGATTTTGAACACCCCGGTGGCTACCGAGGTGCCGCTGACTGCGGAAATGAAGGATGGCGCTCCCACTGGCCGGTATTATGCCCAGGCGAAGGGCGGCAATTACAGCATCTATGCTAAGATGCTGGCGGCGGAGCCTGCCGAGGGGGAGGAGCTCACGGAGAATGAGTGGGAGGATACCGGTGCGGATCTGGTGGTCATCAAGGGACGGAACTATGAGGAGCAGCCCGGTATTATAGACTTCTTTACCATTCAATATGATGTGAACGAGACCCGAACCGCTGGAAGCCAGATTTCGGCCACCTATAATGGGGAGCCTGTGAAATCCGGCGATGTGGTTTGGGGAAATGGCGAGCTGATCATTACCGCTGTCGGTAGAAACGGCGTAGTCGAGGACTATAAGTATGAGTGGGAGGAGCTTGCGGACGAGTCTGTCAGCAAGAACGAGAAGGAGACCACAACCGTAGCCAGAGAGCCGGAGGAGGACTCTGAGGGTAACCTTGTGGAGTTCCCGGAAGGTGTTGTGAATGGTGTTCTGACTATTCGGGATCTGGTGAATACAGTTAATGTCATCTGCAATATCAGCGGCCCCACTCTGCATGATGTGGCCCTGCAGGTGAAGCTGGATGATAGCGACTGGCCTGGCAGTGGGAAGGAGATCAGTTTTGTCAACAGCTACAAGACGTGGCCTCTGCGGGAGAGTGCCGGCGGCCGTTACCGTGCCGAGGATGTGCCCAGTGGGACTTATACTATCTACGACGGGAAGTACGACACCCGTATTTCCGTGACAGTGGACGACAATTTTGAGACTCCGGTTCTGCGCTACCATGCCCTGGAGTACTCTGTGACCCCCACCAATGGTATCGGTTGGGCCTATGCCCATGCTTACTATACAGATGGGGAGGGCCACATTCCTACCGATCATGACGGATATGTGGAGGATCTGCTCCTGGCCAGCGGCGAGCCTGCCCTGGAGGGGGCTCAGATTGCTGTGATGGTTCGGGCAAGAGAGATGAACAGCATCAGCTCTGACTACACTACCTATACCTGGGGACACAAGGATCTGGTGGATCTGGAGCAGATCTCCTCCCAGAACCAGGTGAGTATGGCCCTCTATGAGATGGGCAAGGACTACACCAATGGCAGCGATCCGGCCAGGGTGTCCTGTATTGCCAGTAATATTCTGACCGGTGGAGATCTGGGCGGCGTTGTGCAGCTTCGGCTGGACGGCGAGGCGTGGATCCCTTCGGCGGACGCTCCGGAGCGGGATCTGAGCCTTCAGAGTCTTTTTGGCAGTACAGATGAGGATGCTATCGGAAATGGCGCTGTGTGGGCAAGCTATCCCCTGGGCCATTTGGGCGGCGGGATGTATACCGGCTCCGCCCCTGCGGATACCTATGTGATCTGTGACAGCGGCGTGCCCATTCCCGGTACGCAGGTGGTAGTAGTTCAGAACCCCAACGGATCGGTGCAGGTGTCGGCCAGGGCTACCGTGGATTACTATACGCTGGACTATACCTTTACACTTCCTGAAGAGGGGGCGGAATCGGACGCCGCCGGAACTCCCTTCCAGAGCACCGCTACTGGTGCGGCAGTTCGGATCGAGACCGCCCAGGTTCTGAACACAGACGGGGGCGACGCTGGGGCAGAGGATATCGGGAAGCGGCTGGTGCATGTGACCGAGCTGCTGTCCAGCAACCGCCGGACAGCTTCTGGAACGGTGTTTGTGCCCCGCACTGAGACCGGCTTTCCGGCCACAGTGGCCACCGAGCTTATCATAACAGTGGCGGGCTCCGGTTCGGAGAGCTACTACTATGATATGGCCTTTGGTATGGATGGCGGCCTGGGTGTGTATTTGAACCGGGTGGTCAAGGAGACCCCCATTGTGATCGCCACTGGGGAGCGGAACGAGGACGCTATTTTGGGCGAGGGGATCCCCGCTCTGCAGTATCGTCCTTTTAAGAGAAACGACAATCCTGATCTTGATGAGAGCGTAAACATCAGCATTTGCGGCAAGGGTACGCCCGCCACCACGGCGAGCGCATTGAGCATGCTTCCTCAGCTGGAGAGCGAGGACTACCGGATGAGCGCCAGCATGCGCAGGATGGCTGGCCGGGCGGTGACTGCTGCGCTTGAGGAGCTGGGCCTGGAGCGCCAGGAGAAGCATACTGCAGTTGAGCCGCTGGAGACCGAAGAGGATCAGAACGTCGGCAAGGTCGTGACTGTTACTGTAGTGCCCGACCGGGAGCCTGTGGCCTGGGATGAGGAACATGTGTACACCCAGTCTGAGCTACTGTTGAACAGCGAGATCGAGCTGGTGGCCGGCGATACCGTGGATATCACCGGTACTGTGGAGAGCTATATCTCCGGTTATCTGCTGACCAAGAACAGCAAGGACAGCGTGGTCTATCTCAACACCAATAAGGGCGGAGCCGACAATGAGGTTCAGCCCTATATCACCATGCCCGTTTATAAGCCCGAGGATACGGAGGAGGAAGGGGATCCTGTGCCTCCCGCCGGGTGGCAGCCTGTGGATGAGGCGGGCCTTCTTGTAAAGGAAAGCGACTTTACCATTACGAGCTCCAACCCCAACATTGTGACCGTGAACGGCTATACCCTCACCGCTATGGACGGCGTGGGCCGGGCGGTGGTGCGGATCTATAACAAGAGTACCAAGCGTTCGGTGATGCTGGTGATCCATGTGCTGAATGTGGATGATTATGTGGTGGATGCGACCCAGTATGTCTACCGTGCCACCCCTTCCATCTCTTTGGGAGACAGCTTCTCTGTGGCACTGAAGGCCGAGGGCACCGTCTGGACTTGGGGCAGCAACGCTTCCGGCGCACTGGGCCTGGGCCTGGACGATGAGGATCAGATCTCCCCTGTGCTGTATGTGGATTCTCCCAGCCGGGTCGTTCGGGAGGACGGTAGCGTTCTGCGGAGCGTGGTGGATATCTCCGCCGGTAAGGATCATGTGCTGGCGGTGACCCGGGAGGGCAAGGTCTACGCCTGGGGTAGCAATAGCGCCGGCCAGCTGGGCGCCGAGCCCTTTGGGGATGCTGCGGTGGTCAAGAGCATTTCCGCCCGGGAGGTGGATGTGAGCGGTGTCCGGGGCAAGGTGGTTCGGGTGGCCGCCGGCAACGGCTATTCCATCCTGCTGACGGATAAGGGCACGGTCTGGGGCTTTGGCCGGAATGATAAGGGCCAGCTGGGCGTGGGCTATACCCACGATGTGGTGGGCTATGACCCGGTGCGTGACAGCCAGCTTGAGAACATCCACATCCTCAACGAGGAGGGCCTGGTTCTGCAGCCCGATGAAGAGAACAATCCCATGGCCAAGTATTATGTGGATACCGAGGCCGCTCCCTATTTCTACGACAGCTACTTTGAGTATGCCCAGTACCTGTATCTGGTGTCCTTTGTCAAGCGGATCCACACCGGAAATTGGCAGAACTGGCAGGAGGAGTACTGGGATCTGAACACAGGTGACGTCAAGCTGAAAATGCCTGAGTTTGTCTGTGGCGAGATGCCTGATTATGCCTCCTATCTGAAGGCTTTGGAGCTCTATTACATCGCGCTGGCGGAGCTGACCAGCGAATATGAGGAGACCATAAAGGTGATCGACCCCGAGACGGGGAATGTGGTGGAGATCACCGTCCATGAGTTCAAGCCGCTGCTCAAGTGGGATACCGGTAATGGCGTTAAGACCCGCGATGAGAGTTGGGAGCTGGTGAAGCCCACCTACAGCGGTATCAAGTGGACATATGAGAACTACGAGAGTGCCCTGGAGGGCTATGAGGAGCGGCTGACCAGCGAAGATGGTCTGAATCGTCTGCCCGGCAGCCGGGATGATGAGGGGATCATTGAGAGCAAGCCCACCTTCAATAACTATTTTATCCGGCCCACTCAGGTGCTGGAGGGACAGAGCGCCAGTGCGGGTTATTACCTGAGCAATATCGTTCAGATCACCGCCGGAGACGACCATGTGGTCGCTCTGCGGAAGGACGGCAGCGTTTACGGCTGGGGTGACAACTCCAGAGGACAGCTGGGCGTGGATCTGGATTACTCCCTGGTGCGGGCCCAGAGCCAGGTGATGGAGGAGAACGAGGTAGGCAAGGAGGGCGCCACCTTCAGCTATCGGGTGCCCATCCGTATCCTGGCGGGCGACAATGCCAGCCAGGAGAAGGCCGCGGAGCTCTACAGCTATCGCAACCATGAAAAGGTCGCTTATATGAATAACGTGGTGGGGATCACCGCGGGTACCGACTACACCATGCTGCTGCTCAGCGACGGGACGGTGTGGTCCTTTGGCGAGGACGATTACGGCCAGCTGGGTGACGGTAAGGAGCGGGAGTATTACGATATCAACGATCCCAAACTGACAGATCCTGACTATCCCATTACGGTGGAGGAGCTGGTGGCTGACCGGGTAATCCGGAACCGCATTCCCGCCGCCGTTCAGGTTCAGGGCTTGGAGGACAAGGGCCAGGTGGTGGAGGTAGCCGGTGGTGGCAACACATCTCTGGCGCTGACAGCCAATGGGAAGATCTATGCCTGGGGCAGCAATCTGGAGGGCCAGCTGGGCCTTCTGGAGTGCGATCTGGGCGAGACTGACCGTACTGCCTTTACCGGTGTGCCTGTGGCGGTGAACAAGGGCCTGAGCGCCAACCCCGACGCCTCTGACCAGGACTTTACACAGGGTATCCGGATCGCTGTGGGTACCGGCAACTCCGCGGTGCTGAAGTCCACCGGCTATGTGTGGAACTGGGGCGACAACACCTACGGCCAGCTGGGCAATAGCAGTACGGAGCGTTCCTACATCGCGGTGCAGGCCGGTGACGGAGATTCCAAGACCCTGCTGCTCAGCGAGTACTATGTGAAGGAGCTGAAGGATGGCGCCGAGGAGCTGGTGGCCACCTACGACCAGACAAAGCCCTTGGGCGAGAGCAATCCCTCCCAGCTGGTGCTGGCTGAGGGCCAGTTCATTGAATTTGATCTGAATAATGTACTTTACAGCTATCGCACCGGCTTCAACCTGTTTACCGATGGTGAGAACACCGCCATTAAGGATCAGGATGCGCTGACGGTGGGGGCGATGGATCCTACCGTTTTGGACATCCAGCGTGAGCTGGAGGACGGCGGCGTTAAGGTGCGGGCCAATGGCACCGGGAAGCTGGGTCTTACCAGTGTGTACGTGGATTATAATACGGCTGGTGTGGAGGGCGGCAGCAGGGACAGCAACATGCTGACCTTGCCCGTCTGGGTTCGCCATGTCCAGAAATATGCTGACGAGGGGGATGATGACGCCTCCTCGGCCTTTGCCGTGTCCGCCGCCCCCATGGTGGACGCGGGGAATAGCCACTCCATCGCGCTGGACTCCATGGGCCGGGTCTGGGTGTGGGGCAGCAACGACCGCGGCCAGTTGGGCCTGAAGGAGTATGCTACCCTGACCTATCCTGTGCAGATCCTGGATGGAAAGAAGGATGAGAAGGGTCGGCCCATCACCTTCAGCGCTGTCGCTGCGGGGGATAACTTCTCCCTGGCTCTGGATAATCTGGGCCGGGTCTGGGCCTGGGGCGACAACGAAAACAACCAGCTCGGCCGGGGCAATGATACCCGGGTGGATTGCTTTGTCCCCCAGATGGTGTCTACTGATATGGGCGGCAGATCTGCCAATCTGGGCACTTTGTCCGTAGTCAAAGAGTATACCGAGGTAGACAAAAACACCGGTACGGAGACCGTACGGAGCTATCGGGAGATAGACCGCATCGTGGCTATTGCCGCCGGTAAGGGACATGCTGTGGCTTTGAGTATCAGCGGCTTTGTCTACGTCTGGGGTGATAACAGCCAGGGACAGTTGGGCAACAACCGCCGTACGACGAAGAATTCTCCCTTCGCCCGGCGGATGCTCAAGGGCTATTCCCCCAGTGTTTCCAGCTATATTCAGGAGGTCGTGACCATTGCGGCCGGAGGCAACACCACTGTGGCGGTCACTACCAACGGCACAGTGTATACTGTGGGCGCCAACCAGGTGGGTCAGCTTGGCGATTCCACTCTGAATGACCGCTATGTCCCCGTCAAGGTGGTTCGGGGCGCTGCGGCCAACAGCTATGACCCCAACAATTATTTCCTTGATAAAGTAACCGACGTTGCTGTAGGCAACGAGCACGTGATTGCCCTGCGGGCTGACGGCAGCATCGCTGCCTGGGGCAGCAACAGCATGGGCCAGATCAACGAGGTTCCTCCCACCGTAGAGACGGTGGATGAGACGGAGACTCCTGTGGTTCCCGTCTATGCCACACAGCCGGTTCTGATGCTTCGCTCCGGCGCCCGGCAGATCGCTGCCGGAGCCAACTCCTCCCTTACCAAGGCCTATGATTCCAGTGTGCTCAACACCGACTGGGATAAGGTGAAGGTCTTTGCCTGGGGTGACAACGAGAAGGGGCAGTTGGGCAACTTTGGGCCCACAAGAGATGGGGCTCCCATTCCCAACGGCAGCCCTGTGAACCGGGATAACACCGTGCCTCGCGGCGAGAGTGGCGAGGTGATCGTGGACGATGACTACGAATATATGCAGAGGGTAATGACCTTCGCCATCGGCGCAAGTCATATGCTTCTGGTTACTGATAACGGCGTGGTATTCTCCGCCGGTAACAATAGCTTTGGCCAGTTGGGTGACTACACCAATACTGACTACAACTATCCCATCGTGGTGGGCGAGCTGGCCTACGAGAGCATTATCGCTATGGGCCACACCGATTCTGACCCCACTATCCGGGATCTGCAGCCCCTGGTGGAGCTGATCGACGACGAGCGGCTCTACTTTGACATGGCCCAGATGGATTTCATCTGGAACCGTGGCTTTAACCTGTTGCCCCACATCCCTGTGGGGGAGATCAACAGCGAGGATCTGGAGTTCCAGCCCCTGGATCCGAATATGCTGACGGAGGTTGCCGGCCCCGCTGACATGGTGACCTTCCAGACCCCCGATCCCAACAATATCCGCTACGGAGAGACCTTTATCCAGATCTATCACTCCGAGACCGGCCGTACCCTGCTGCTGCGGGTACGAATCAAGCCCAGCACCGACGGCGGCTGGCGCACCACCCCCAAGATCTCTGTGGGAACCGATCATACGGTGGCCCTCCGTTTTGACGGCACTGTCTGGGCCTGGGGCGACAACAGCAGCGGCCAGTTGGGTGACGGAACCTTCAATAACCGGGCCTACCCGGTTCAGATGGTAGACGCCATGGGCCAGCCCTATGAGAAGATCCGGGATGTGGCCGCTGGCGGCACCTACAGCCTGCTGGTCACCGAGGATGGACAGGTGATCGTGATCGGTAAGCTTACCGGCGTCACCACCAACCTGGCCAAGGGCCTGTCCTTTGAGGAGCAGCTGCAGGAGGAGCTGAAAAACCGGCCCCAGACTCTGTATCTCCATTGGTTTGGTGATCCCGACGACCCCAGCTACGTCACCTATACTCAGGGAGAAGAGGATAACCCTGATATCTATAAAATCGGCGAAACCGCCGGTGTTCTCACCCAGCGGAAGAACGGAGAGACCTATCTGCCCGGCTATGACCTTACAGACGGGGAGATAAACTGTGGCATTTGGGCTGATCTTCCCGACTCCTGCCCTGTCTGCGGAGCATCCAACTCCTGGGTGCGGGAAAAGACCAATACCAGTGCGACCATCAAGAAGTCTGAAGCCTTGCCCGATGAGAACTATGGAGTGATAGACGAATACATTGATTATCACCCCAACAAGCCGGGCTATGTCTACGGGTTGGAGACTGACAATCCCATTGCGCTCACACGGGAGTATGTTGACGTGATCGGAGAGGGAGCGAGCCGGAAAGAGACCGTATACTATGTCTCCGATTCCTTCAATCCGAATGTGGTTCTCAGCGATCCCTCCAAGATCGGGCCCAACACACTGATGATCCTGAAGGAGGGCAAACCCAACACATACTACTACCGGACAAATGCCGTGAAGTATTACTTCCACTTTAGCGGCAAGCTGTCCTGCTCTAACGGCTGTGGATTGTATAACTACAATCCTGAGGACAACAAGACCCCGGTGAAGTGTCCTGAGCCGGGCTGCGACGCTGTGGGCCAGGACAAGATCATGCTGGTCTACGAGGATGCCTATAACGTCTGGGCCGGGAACCAGAATATCAATTATACCGATGTGATCAATACCTATGGCAAGGAGCACTCCCGCTACCGGATCTGGGCCTGCAAGACCCATCAGCACTCCTGGACGGAGTATTACGAGGCCGGTAACGATAGTGTGGTGGGCCGGAAGGTGCTGACCGACAACCTGGGCAATACCCTCACTGGGGTCATTGACGTCAGCGCCGGCTACAGCCATATGCTGGCGTTGGGTGAGGACGGCACCGTCTGGGCCGCAGGCACCAACACCCGGGGCGAGCTGGGCCAGGATACTTTGATCATGAAGGACGGAGCCAACCAAGTCAAGGGCTACAAGGGCCGGGGTGCCCTGGAGCACGTGGTGGAGATCGCCGCGGGAAAGAGCTTCTCCGTGGCCCTCATGTCCAACGGTACCGTCTACACCTGGGGCGACAACCAGCGGGGCCAGCTGGGCAACAACAGCGACAGGCCCTATAGCGCTACCCCCACTCAGGTGGTCAGCGGTCAGTATATTGTGGACAACAACGCCGTATTCAGCGTTATGGGCGGCGCCATTGCTGTGGCCGCCGGTGACGATCATGTGGCGGTGGTTGCGACTGAGTTCCGTCAGAAGGACGGCGCCTTCAGCGCTGGCCGGCAGCTGTTCACCTGGGGCGACAACTCCAGGGGTCAGTTGGGCCTGGGCAGCGGGGCTGATGTCAAAGACTTTTACCGCAGTCCCAGGCGGGTGCCTGGGATGGAAAACCTGCCTCTGACCAGTGTGGACGCAGGGGAGAGCCATACTCTGCTGCGGTTGGCCGACGGTACTGTGCTGGGCATGGGCGGCAACGACCATGGTCAGCTGGGTAACGGCACCCCCGGAACAGAGGGATACATAGAGCCCGATCAGTATGGACATGTGAAGGTGGCTGACGGCGAGGCTGTCTCCGCCAGTGGTACCGCGGAGACCATCATGATCGCAGCGGCCGGCGGCAACCACAGCGCCATGCTGCGGGACGACGGCTACGTCCTGTCCTTTGGTCACAATAGCCACGGTCAGTTGGGCCTGGCGGCCAGTAACAGTGATGTGATCACTGACGACTTCCGGAATGAGCCCTACTATACCGGTGAGCGGGGAGCCGAGACTGTGACCTTTGGCTTTACCGGCACCTACGAGCCCAAGAGCTACAACTCTATCTCCATGCTCTACAACTCCAACAAGGATGCCTATGTCTATATCAATGACACGGCAGAGCGGGCGGAGTACCGGGGCTTTAACCTGTTGACCTACACCTCCATGGTGAAAACCATCAATATGAAGGATGAATATGGCGATCTGACTTATATCTCCAGTGACGAGAGCATTCTGGTGGTCGACCAGGATGAAAACGGAAACTGGCGGATGCAGACCGCTGGCTTGACCTACTCTGAATTCCAGAAGCTGGGCGACGTGACTGTGGCCGCTGTCAGCGAATCTGGCGAGGTCGTGGGCATCTTTAAGGTTCGGGTGCTGAGTATTGACGAGACCGGGACAGCCCGGTTTACCGTGCCCATGGTGCGCTCCGGCGCTACCTCCACCGTGGCCCTGAAGGCTGACGGTACTGTGTGGGTCTGGGGCAACGCCAAATATGTCAACGGTGGAGCTACGGATGAGGATGGTAACCCGATCTCCAGCATTTACAGTGTTCCCACCCAGCTCACAGGGCTGACGAATGTGGTGAAGATCGCTGTGGGCGGTGACCACTATGTAGCCCTGTCCGAGGATGCCAACGGCAACCGCACAGTCTGGACCTGGGGCAACAATGATTACGGCCAGCTGGGCTTCTACGATGTGACCGGGGAGCACTATAAGTGGGTGGTGCCTGGTATCAGCGCCAATGGCCAGCCCCTGACGGCAGAGCGGGTCTACCGTTGGCAGCGGGTGACCAACAACCACTATACTCCTGGTAACCTGAATGAGCACCTGGCCAACAAGAGCCAGAAGAATAACCTGAAGCTGGATCCGGAGGCCATCGACCCGGATCAAATTCCCCTGCAGCTGCCCAAGATCGTGGATATCGCCGCCGGTGCAAACCACACCCTGCTCTTGGACGAGAATGGCTTTGTCTGGTCTTTTGGTGATAACCAGTATGGTCAGCTGGGCCTGGGTGATACGGGTAACAATTACATCAACACCCTGACCTATGTGCGGGCTCCGGGGAATCAGAAGGATCATGTTCACTACAGCCCCTCCCGGGTGGTGAAGGGCGTTTCTGCCAGCGATACCCCCTATCTGGATCATGTCATGGCCATCTACGCCGCGGAGAACCACTCCATGGCCCTTCTGACTAACGGTACAGTGTACAGCTGGGGCAACAATGTCAACGGCCAGCTGGGCATTGATACCACCAGCTATGTGAATCTGCCCGTTCCCGTGACGGCCAACAATGAGAAGGGCGTCATGGTTCAGATGAAGAACGTGGTGGGCCTGTCCACCAGCAAGAGCCACACCCTGTTCCATGTGGCTGTGCCCGCCGCCAAGCAGACTGTTGGTGGAGAGGGGATCCAGGTCAAAACAAAGTACACCTTGGGCGCGATGGCGGCCGGCCAGAACGGCAGCGGCCAGCTGGGCATTGGCTATGCCTATGCCTGCCCTGGGTGCAACGCGGTATACTTCTCCGGTGACACCGAGCATCTGACGGTCAGCGGTGATGTTGTGTTGCTCACCTGCGACAACGTGATGGTGGAGGAGACCACAGCCGCTGTGGAGCTTGAGGAGTCCGAGGAGCCTGTGGAGGGCGAGACCGAGCCCACAGATCCTGTTGATCCTGATCCCACGGAGCCTGTGGAGCCCACCAAGATCCCCCATGTGGTGGGTCGCCAGGTGGAGGGCATCCTCACCTATACCCGTCATGCCATGCGGGTGGTGCTGGAGGACGGCACCCCCCTGGAGAATGTACGCCAGATCTCCGCTGGCACCAACTTTTCCTCCGCTTTGGTGGGCGACAAGCTCTATAACCAGGCCAGCGGCGAGCGGCTGAATGATTCCCTGGTCTATACCTGGGGTGACAACACTGCGGGTCAGCTGGGCGTGGCCGACGGCTCCGGACAGAACACCGAGGGGCTGCCTACCTATAGCGCCTTCCCTGTGAAGGTTCACAAGGGCGGTACCCTGTCCATGGTGGAGCCCATTGGCGGCGGGATCGAGCCTCCTGTGTATATTCGGGAGAATCTGATGATCTCTGCCGGCAATCACACCATGCAGTATGTCCAGGAGGACGGTACTGTCTGGTTCTCCGGTGAGAACAGCAGCTACGAGGGCGCCGACTTCACTACCGACGACCGTTATGCTCCCACCCAAACCGGCCTGAGCAATTTCTATTCTCTGGTGATCACCACCGCATCCGTCTTTAACGAGAAGGATCTGAACACCCCCGTTCCCCCCACCCCCTGGGAGAGAATGCCCCGGTCTGTGACCATCTATGATAGCCAGTATATCTACATTGACGAGGACGCCCTGCGGGTGGCCTTCTGGAGCCAGTTCAACCTGCTGACCCCTGAGTTTGAAAAGCCCCTGTCCGCCAATGCGGATATTGTCTATAGCTCCTCCGACCCGGAGATCGCTGATTTCCAGTGGATCGGTGACGCCGCCAACGGTCACTGGTATCTGGTGCCCACCAAGCGGGCCTATGGCCGGATCATCATCTCCCTGCGTGATAAGCGCAGCAACTATCGGGGCGATTATGAGGTCATTATTCTTCCTGCGCCTATGGAGGATGGCCCCAATGGAACTCTGCCCATCGCCGCCGCCAGCGTGGTGGCCGGCAACAATGTGACCATCGCCCTCCAGGGCGACGGCACTGTGTGGCAGTGGGGTGATTTCTTCACCGGAACCAGCTATCGCACCACCTACGAGTATCCTCACAGGGTGAACTTCGAGAATCTGAGCGAGAACGAGCATATCGTCCAGGTGGAGGCTTACGGCGATACCTTCATGGCCCTGACCAGCCTGGGTAACATCTATGTCTGGGGCAGCAACGCCAAGGGTCTCTTTGCCAATCTGCCCGCCAAGAACAGCTATACAATATCTGTCCTGGGTGGGGAGACCTCTACCGTGAGCTACTATTGGCACAGCGCCAATGAGCATGTCTACACCAGTGAGCACAGGCCCGATACTGCTATTAAGGTAAAGCAGTTTGGTCCTGGCACAACCTTTGGCCCCGCCACCAACATTTCCATCGGTGAGGATGTGGCCATGGCGGTGGCCAATGGCGGCCGGGTGTACGCTTGGGGCGCCAACAATAAGGGCCAGCAGGGCCTGAACAGCAGCAACAGCTATCTCTATCTCCCCCACGTGGTAGTGGGTCTGGAGGGGATCGGTATTCTTACCGATTTCACCCGGGTCACCGCCGGCAATGGCTATGCCCTGGCCATCCGCCGGGATTCTGCCGTGTATGCCTGGGGTGATAACACCTATGGCCAGCTGGGCAACGGCAGCACCGGTGGCCAGTCCAACCTGCCCATTCGGGTTAATCCGGGCGCATATGATACAGAGGCTTACTTCCTCCGGGATGTGATCCGTCTGGATGCCGCCAGCGGCTATGTACTGGCCCTGATGCGCAACGGTACCCTCTATGGCTGGGGTAACAATGTGAATAATATTCTCGGTTCGGCCAGTTCCGTGCCTGTTCGGATCGAGCTTCCCGCCGGCGTAGTGGCTACCGACATCTACGCCGGAACGAGCCATGCCCTGATCTCCGGAACCTATATCACCGGGTTCATGCTGAATGAGAACGGGGAGATCGACCTGACCAGTTATGTACTGGCGGAGGAGCTCTATGGCTCCGCCTACGCCGGTCTGCAGATGGGTACCACCAATCTGCTGTATGTGGTGGGTAAGAACGACCACGGACAGCTGGGTACCGGCGACCGGGTGGATGTGACCAAGCTGTCTCCCATGCTGGCGGGAGACAACCACACGAACCTTAATGATTTGCCCACAGAGTATTTCCAGACCGCTACCTCCTTTGCCGCGGGCGCTACCCACTCGGTTATTATGTCCTGGGACGGTCAGGTCTACATTACCGGCAGCTACAACTGGGGCAAATATGACGACAATATCAATGATGCCCTTGTTTACAACAAGAGCACTCTGCCCACCCGTTTTGGCAACGAGGAGCAGAAGTTCTATGTCTGGCTGAAGGGCGGCACCGAGGACGCCGAGGGGGTGGACGGCGTCAAGCAGAGCAATTTCCACAACCTGAAAACCGTTCTTCTCCCTGACGCCTACACCTTGGAGAACTACCCTGAGGTGATGGCTCAGGTTCCCGTCCTCACTGAGAGCGAAAAGCAGATGTTTGTGCCCTTCAGCGAGCTTTATGAGGACTATGATTACAGCTATAACCTCCGCACCAGTGCCCGGCGCAAGCCCATCACTGCCGGCACCGAGGGTTATATTGTGACCCAGAGCAGCGATCCCAGCGTGGTCACCGCGGAGATCGCCACCACCGACGCCGGTCTTGGTGTTCTCATCAAGAGCGTGGGCGTGGGTCAGGCCAACGTGGCTATCCGCAACACTCAGACCGGCTACTCCTTTATGATCACCATCACCGTCACGGAGGTTTCCCGTGAGGTTGGCACCGCCGTGGCCGTACCTATGGTCTCCAGCGGCAAGGACTTTACCGTTGCGCTGAAGGCCAACGGCACCGTCTGGGCCTGGGGCACCTGGGGCCGGTATCATAGCGGACAGAATAACGACGGTATCTGGTACTGGTACAACTATGGCGGCAGTAACCATCCGGTGAAGATCACCAATATCAGCAACGCCGTCTCCATTGCGGCGGGCGAGGATCATGCCCTGATCCTGGATAAGGACGGCAAGGTCTACTCTATTGGACAGAATGGCTATGGCCAGCTGGGCGACGGGTATGTGGGTAATGTGAACGGAAGCCAAAACAGTCATACCACCGCTGCCGCTGTGGATATCTCCAACATCGGCCAGATCGCCGCCGGCGGCTATTACAGCGCGGCTGTGGATAAGACCACTGGCGAGGTCTATGTCTGGGGCGCCAATCTGAGTGAGCGCCGTTCCGGCGGCGCCCTGATCACCGCCTCCGGAACCCCCACCAAGCTGAACACCGGCTACGCCGCCAGCCACACTAACGAGCTCAGCGGCTCGGTGGGCTATCAGCGCAGCGAGGCCATCACCAATGTTATCATGGCTTCCGCCGCCTTCCGGGCCCTTTACCTGCTGCGGCAGGATGGCACCCTGGTGGTGGTGGGATCTCAGGATGACAGCGTTGTGGACGATGGCGGCCGTAAGGAGAGCAACAAGCTTCTGGGCGCCGGCCACGGCACTGACCTTTACACTACCCGGGCCTACAACCCCTACCCGGTGGCCGGTAACAACCAGGGCACCCGGTATCTGAGCAATATCCTGACCCTGACCTCCGGCTACTACTATACCATGGCCATTCAAGGCCGGATGGAGGGTTCTCTGGGCCAGGTAGCTGTCTACAGCTGTCCCACCTGCGGCGCGATTTACACCGCTGACCAGATGACTGACAATGGGGACGGCACCTATACCCTGACCTGCAGCAACATGGTTCCCAATCCTGATTATGTGGAGCCCGATCCTGCTTCGGATAAGGAGGAGGCTACCACTCTGGTCAATACCACCGATCCGCAGATCCCCTGCGGCTATACTGGCGCGCCCAGCGTAAGCACGACTGTGGCTGGGGATGTGAGCCAGTACCGGGATGCGATCGCCTGGGGCCGTAACGACTACGGCCAGGTGGGCGAGGCCCCGGATACCCTGGGGGAGAAGAACCCTGCCATTTATGTGACCGTGGCGGGCACCGACCGGGATGCCGATGGTCAGGATGTGGATCTGCTGAAGATCTATACCGGTGGGTATACCAGCGCTGCCATCTTCGCTCCCGATATGGATAACATGGATCCCATGACCAATAAGCTTCATATTTGGGGCAAGAACGACAGATATCAGACCGGTTCCGGCAACAATACCAGCCCGGTCTATGTCGGCGTGCGCCCCCTTCAGGGACACAGCCATAATGACACTGCGGTGAAGAATGACCCTGATTATGGCGACTATTTCAACCGGGCGGTGAATGTGGCCCTTAGCGAGAATACCACCTTTGCCGTTCAGTATGATGGCTCTGTCTGGGCCTGGGGCAGTGACGACGGCGCGCATCGGGGCGACTATACCCGCACGGCTGACCGGGCTACCCCCATCCGTGTGGGCGAGGAGACCTACCGGGAGCTGATGCTCAACAAGGCTACCCTCTACACCCGGCCCATCACTGGCACCACCAGCTGGGAGCATTATACTGACTTTGCCCGGGAGGAGCTGACCCGGTACGCCCGGAGCAGCACCTTCGCCCCCATGGGCGAGGGGGAGACCGAGAATCCTCTGGGGAACCACATCACTCTCCGGCCTTTCCAGGATCTGGAGATCGACCTGAAGGATATGTTTATCCGCCAGAACGGCGGGTTCAACCTCCGCTACGACGGAACGGAGGATATGGCCGCCGTCTGGAAGAGTATGACCGTGGAGAACTTCAATAGTGATCTGGTCACCATCTCCTTTGTGGAGTACGAGGATGCCGACGGCAACGCCGTGGCCGCCTCCGATGTGACCGCCAATGCCGACGGCACCTATACTGCTGCTGGAGTTCAGTGCTGGCCCACCCGTCTGCGGGTGGAGCCCATCCGGAAGTACAGCGCCATGGGTCAGGCCTCTATCCGTTTCCGGGATAATGAGCGCCAGGTGCAGTCTCTCCTCCTCATCACGGTGATCCCCACCGTGGATGTGGATACCACTGATCAGAGCGCCACCCTCAGCGACAGCAAGGCCATTACCGTGCCCAAGGTGATCACCACCGGGGCTCAGGAGGGCACAGAGGATACCATGGAGAACTTTACCCTGGCCCTCACTGCCTCCGGCGATCTCTACGGCTGGGGCAGCAACGGCCGGGGCCAGCTGGCCCGGGACAAGGGTGAGATCCTGGACAGCACCAGCTACGATGCGCCTGAGCTGTTGGTCACCGGGGTCAAGGATGTGGAGGCCACTCACTTTACAACCGTTATTACCAAGCAGGATGGCACCGTGTGGCAGACCGGCTTCCGTTCTCCCAATCATACCAATTATGACCGCAACGCCGAGGGCTATCAGGATACAAGCTTTGTCCAGATCAGCGGCCTGAACAATATCATCAAGGTTGGGATCGGCACCACGGTTACCGATGGACCGGCCCCCGAGATCGAGATTGTGCGGCAGGGCCACAGCGGCTACTATCATAACAGCACACATAGATATACTGATTACACTTATTACAGCAGCCATTTCAAATATGCGCTGTCCACTTCGGGTGAGCTGTATATCTGGTATAATACGACCCGCCGGGATCGGGCCCACTACTATTGCAGCTATTGTGGAGCTACCTGGGTCTATGATACCCTCTACGGCGACCAGCTTGCCGGGCCCTACCGCGTGACTGACCAGTACGGAAACGCTTTGAAGCACATTGTGGATCTCTCTGTGGGCGAGGGCGGTATCATGGCCCTGGACGCCGACGGCAGTATCTACTATGGCAGCATTCCCTTTGTCAACGGCTCCAGTTCTCTGGACAGCGCCAGCCGCGCCCTGCTCCACTGGGACAAGTGGAACGATGAATTCAGCGAGGATTACTATCAGCGGGATATGGTGTCGGTATATGGTTCCACCGGCTCCAGCCGGCTGCACATTGACGCCAACAACCATGCTGTGATGAGCACCGTCACCACAGTGAATCCCGGTACCCCCGATATCAACGAGGCGCCCGAGTTTACCGACTACTTCAAGTCGGTGGCCGAGAGTGCCGGTTATACCGTGACTTACGGCACCGGCGCGCTGAAGAACTGCTATATCCTTACCGCGGACGACGGAGTGTCTGTGAACTTCTACCTCCGGGGCATCGCTTCCGGCCTGGGCAGCTATATCGCCTACGGCTCCTACCGGGATGAGAATGGCCATATCATTGAGGAGAATGTAGCCTACATCTGGGGCAAGAACAACAACGGCCAGCTGGCGGTGTCCACCGCCGATGGGGCTGACGCCTATCTGCAGCGGACAGGTACCGCCTGGAGCTTCCACGCCGACGGCATGAACCTGCCCTATGGTATTGTGGACGCTGATTTCAGCACCCAGCACGGCATTTTCCTGCTCTCCGACGGAACTGTGTGGACTACCGGCAGCAACCATGACGGCGCCCGGGGCAACCAGGAGAACTTCGGCACGACCACAATGTCTGACCATCAGGCCACCCGGGCCGGTGAGGAGGACATGGATCGGCTGGTCATGGAGGGTGGTACCGAGGCCGACAGCTTTGGGGAGAACGATCTCTTTGTCACCCTGGACGAGGGCGGCTCCACCGTTATCACAAGCCTGCTGAGCGTACACACCCAGGGCCTCAACCTATATAAGTATACCGAGCGTACCCCCATCGCCAACATGACGGGCTATGCTACCACCACGACCCTGAATAACCAGAACCTGGTGACCATCGTCACCGAGGAGCCGGTGGACAGCGAGACCACCAAGGCCTGGAAGGATCTTCCCCAGGCGGCCGACGGACGGTTTGCCTACTCCTCCTCCAACACCCGCATCGCCACTGTGGAGGCGGCGGCTGACGGCAGCGTGGTTATCAAGGCTAATACCAATGGTTACTATGGTGATACCATCATCAGCGTCTACGACACTGTGACCCGGATGGAGGGCCGCCTGGTGGTGACCGTCCGTCAGAAGCTGTATAACGAGGCTACCGCCTGGACCAGCCAGGTGGCGGCGCCCAAGATCGTCAGCGGCAGCGACTACTCTGCCGCCCTGAAGGCGGACGGCACTGTGTGGGTTTGGGGCACCATGGGCGGCAGCAGTCCTGTCCAGGTAACCTATGAGCCCACCGTCTACCTAAGCGACATCATTGACATTACCGCCGATCCCGGCGCTGGAATCTTTGCCCTTAGCGCCAGCGGTGTGGTCTACAACTGGGCCACCAATACCCGGAATGCCACCCAGCTCTTCACTCCGGCCAGCTTCGGCGGGGAGCGGGTCATGCGCCTGGCCGCCGGAAACGGCCACCGCTTGGCCCTCACTGTCAGCGGCAGAGTCTGGGCCTGGGGCAGCAATGCCTATGGACAGCTGGGGAACAACACCAGCGTGGACTCCGCCAGTCCCGTTCGAGTGAAGGAGCCCCTCAACGGCAGCAACGAGCGCCAGCAGCTGGACGCCGTGGTCATGATCGCCGCCGGCGGCGGCACCTCCGCGGCCCTCCGCAGCGACGGTACCATCGTTACCTGGGGCTTGAATGACAACGGGCAGATCGGCTATGGACAGGCGGGTACCGGAGCCAACAACAAGGATACCCCCATGTATGTCCGTGTCAACCCGGCCAGCGCGGCTCAGGTGACTCTGAGCCACGTGGTGGATCCCACCGGGAAGAACGACCGGGTGGATGTTTACCTCCGGGGCGCAACCGCCATCGACCTCAGCGAGCGCAGCGCCGTGGCCCTGCTGCGGGATCGGAACCTCCAGGCCTGGGGCGATAACGCCCAGGGTCAGCTGGGTCTGGGCGATGAGGGTGACCGGAGCCTGCCCACTGATATGATTCAGCCTTGGCGTACCACTGCCGGCGTGGATGGAGCCACCGAGGACGTTTACGCCGTAGGATATACCGCCGCTGGCTACCGCACTCTGGCGGTCACCAACACCGACGACCTGTACGCGGTGGGGAACAACGGCAGCTACAGTGCCCTGACCCAGGGAACAGATAGTGTGAAGATAAACACCTTTACACAGATGCGGAAGTATGCCCAGGACGACAACCGGGGGCTGACCGACCTTTACTATTACAATTCCGATCCCAACAGCCCCTATGTGGACAATGTGGTCATGGCCGCTACCGGCGCCAACCACACCATGGTTCTGCGCAACGACGGCACCATCTACTCCTGGGGCCTGAACACCAGGGGTCAGCTGGGATCCTATCAGACCAACGCTATTCCCGACGAGGCAAATACCACCCACGAGGGGGCCCAGGCCAACGGCAACCCCGCTGACCGGTATTACCCCTTCCGTACCGGCTCCGACGACCATCATGCCCTGTTCCTCAACAACGCCCTGTCCTTCCTGTGGCAGAGCGGCAGCTTCAAGCCTGAGGAGATGGTGATCGACGATATCACCGGGGAGAAGCTTCTGCCCTGGGTGCTCCCCGCTAAGAGCGAGGGCAACACCAACGAGATGGGAGAGGAAGCCTTTGCGGTGGTGCACGACAATCAGGAGCTGGTGCTGGATCCCGAGCTCATCACCATGGAGTACGCCTCCGGCTTTATGCTGTGGAACGCCCTGAGCACCACTGATATGCATAAGACCGCCGGGGAGAACGAGAAGTGGGATACCACCGGCCGCACCCTGCGGGAGACCGGTCTCATCGGCATCACCGCCGATGAGTTGGAGCTGACCAGCTCCAACCTGAATGTGGCCACCACCTATAAGGGAACTGTAACCGGCAAGAGCGTTTGGATCATCCGTCCGGTGAAGGGCGGCTATGGCACCGCCAACATTCTGGTGAAGTATACCGGCAAAGCCAGCCCTGAGTACGGCGTGCTTCGGATCCAGGTCATTCAGGATACCGATGAGGTTCAGTCCCAGGCTATCACCGCCGCACCCAAGCTGGCGGCGCCCCAGATCGGGGCGGGTCGCGACTTCACCGTGGCCCTCATGTCCAACGGTACCGTCTGGACTTGGGGCAGCAACTCCTACGGCCGCTTGGGCGATGGCACTGACACCAACCGGAATGTGCCTGTCCAGGTGCGTACGGATGTGTATGGTACCCCCCTTACCGGGATCACCGCCATCGCTGTGGGCGACGAGTTCACCCTGGCTCTGGACAAGGACGGCTCCGTGTGGAGCTGGGGCCGCAATAACGTGGGCCAGCTGGGCGCCAGCGGCGTCAGCAGCCGCACCTTCGCCCAGAAGGTGACGGTGGGCCAGCAGGCTCATGAGACTGAGGAGCTCTATCTGAAGGACATCCGCACGATTGCCGCCGGGGATAACTTTGCCGGTGCGGTGGATAAGTTTGGCTATGTGTATACCTGGGGCAGCAACGCCTACGGTCAGCTGGGCAACGGCCGTTCCTCCACCCAGGTGTCCTACTCTGCCTCGCCCGTCTGGGTGGAGGCTGGCTTGAGCACGCCCAGCAGCGTCCAGGTGGACAATACCGTCAGCCAGTATCTCCGGGATATCGTGGAGCTGGCCGCCGGCGAGCGTCACTTTGTGGCCATGAAGGATAACGGAAGCATTTGGACTTGGGGCTATGTGGAGTCCGGCTACGAGCAGGGCACCGAGTACGTGGGTGCCAGCCACATCCTCCGTCCCCAGCCTGTGGTTCGGGGCGAGAATGAGTCCGGCCGGGCGGCCGCCTCCGGGGCTGCCCTGTCCCGCTACCTCCACGAGGTACTGGACATCTACGCCAGCGACGATGCCACCTGGTACATGAATACCGACCACCAGATCCTCTTCAATGGCTGGTTTACCAACCACAATAACAAGACCCCCAGGGCTTTCAATGCGATCCGACCCACCTATATGACGGTGGAGCCCAGCCTCTCCGCTATTCTGTCCGACGAGAGCACCTATCCTCTGGCTGATGCCAGCGGCCGGCCTGTCAATGTCCAGGCCTTTGCAGCCGGGGCGGACAACGTGAGCTTTGTCACTGACTCCTTCGACAATGGCCGGAGCGTGATCTGGACGATGGGCCGCAACGATAACGGCCAGCTGGGCCGGGGCTACCAGACCACCGACGCCAACGGCGTCTCCGCCACCGATACCTCCAGGGATCCGGTGCAGGTCTATGCCCCCGCTGCCAGCCAGCCTGTGGACAGCCGGGATCTGATCACTCTCTCCGGTGTGGTACATGCCGCTCCCGGTGAGTCCCACAACGTATTCTACATGGGCGACGGCTCTGTCTTTGACGTGGGCCTGGGCACCAGCGGCCAGCTGGGCAACGCCGCCAATGTGACCGAGAATCTGCCCGTTCGGGTGGGCGACGGCAACAACAACGCCGCCAAACCCTCCTTCCTGGAGATCCTGGAAAATACCAAGGTGGTTTCCGCCTACGATTACGATGTGAAAACCGGTGAGGGCAACATGCCCCCCGACTTCATCACGGTTCGGCTCAATCAGCAGGTGTCCATTGATCCCTCCCGGATCTGCCTGCAGTATACTGACGGCTTCAACCTTTACCGGGATGGCCAGAGCATTGAGGTGCCGGCCGGGGCCGAGATCACATTCCGCTCCGGGGACGACAGCATCGGCATGTTCCTGGATGACAGCGGCAATAAGGTGGCTTCCGTGACCCGGACAGCGGACAGCACCCAGCGGGTGGTGCTGGTTTCCGCCGATGGGGTAAAGACCGGTATGGTCACCATCTATACCACTGTAAGGATGGGCGGTGTGGAGACCACCGGACAGCTGCGTGTGGCCTTTGCCGAGCCTACCGCCACCCGGGAGGCCGGCATGATGGTCTCCGCCGGTGTGGATCACTCTGCCGCCGTGGCGGAGGATGGTACCCTTTGGCTCTGGGGCTCCAACCTCAACGGTCAGATCGGCGCCTCCGGCGTAGACGATGTGAACTACTATGAGTACCCCTACCACCTGCTGGTCAGCGATGAGGCTGACAACCCTGTTACCTTTACACAGGTGGAGGCTGGCAACGGCTACACCCTGGCCCTGGATAAGACAGGAAAGCTCTGGGCCTGGGGCCGGGAGTTTGACCGTATTCCTGCCATCCTGAGCCAGTCCACCTTCAGCCAGGTGGATATCTACAGCGACAATATCATCGCCCTTACCACCGGCGGCCAGGTCTATACCTGGGCTGTCAGCGACGGCATGCCCGAAACGCCCAATGTGGATCTGGCCAACATGGAGGCCGGCTATACCGCCAGCCAGGTGGCGGCGGGCGCCGAGCATTTCCTTCTCCTGGCCAAGAACGACGCCGGGGATGGCCGTGTCTACAGCTGGGGTGCCAACCGCTACGGGCAGCTGGGCGTGGGCATCCAGCTCCAGAACCGCACCGTCACCGTGGTGGGGGTTCAGGATGAGGCGTACACCTACACCAGTCAGGAGAAGCAGCTGGTGAGTGCTAACGCCGCCGGTGTGGATATTCCCACCGCTGTTGTGGTGGACGACTATACCGTCAAGGATCTGCTGATCCGCAACGGCACCAACACCAGCAACTATTCCTATCAGGTGGTTCAGGAAGTCACCAGCGAGCTGACCCATATGGAGACCCAGCTGGTGGATGATCTTGACAAGCCTATTTATGAAAAGGATGAGAATGGCGAGGATAAGCTGGATGAGGAAGGCAATAAGATCCTTCTGGGTTACGAAAAGAAAGAGATCCAGGTAGAGGTTCCCAATGCCTTCACTCCCAAGCCCCTGACCAACATCGTCTCCATTTCCGCCGGAGCCTACACCTCCGCCGCTGTGACAGCGGATGGCAAGGCCTACGTCTGGGGCCGTAACGACACCTACCAGGCTGCCTCCGGCGACAAGGATTATCAGTTTACCATCGACGGCCAGGAGGATCACATCCCCGTGAAGGGCAACCTGACCAACGTCTACCTGCCCACCCTGCTCACCGAGAACAATGACAGAGGCTATGCCGTCACCACGGTGGTTACCGAGGTGGCGGGCGCCGCCGCGTCCGACGAGGGCGGGGAGCCCGAGGCTCCCACTACCGTCCAGTGGGAATCCGAGGCCGGCAAGCCCATGGAGGAGATCGCCCGGATCTCCCTGGGCGCAAACCACGGTATGCTGGTCAAGAACGACGATTCCGCCTGGGCCTGGGGCCTGAACACCAGCGGTCAGACCGGAGCGGGCCGGGATCCCAGCACCGGCAGCGACACTAACATTGTGGGCTCCTCCGGAACCAACAGCGAGTACTACTATATGGAGAAGCCCACCATGATCCGCAAGGGCGAGGCCTGGAATGCCGCCGCTGAGCCCGGCCTTCAGGGCGTTGTGGCCATGGATGCCGGTTATACCCACACCCTGGCGGTGCGGGCCGATGGCTTCGTCTTTGCCTGGGGCTCCAACGAGAACTATAAGCTGGGAGCTGCCAGCGTTTATGAGGATACCGCCGTCAACACCCAGACCCGTCTGGCCGCCCTGCCTGTCCAGGTGGGCGACCTGGAGGCTAAGACCCTGTCCATCTACCGGGTGAAGGTGTATGACAAGGCCGAGTACGAGAAGGATCCCGCCACCGCTCCCTTCCGTTCCATGTTCTATAAGGTGGATCAGCCCGACGCCGTGGCCCAGATCACCATTGAGGAGGACGAGATCGCCGTTATCGACTATCACGATAACGCCAACGAAACTGCCCTGGTGGAGACCTATATCTCCGGCTTCAACCTGATGATCGACAGTCGCACCCTGGCTGTCCGCTCTGTGGATATTGATAAGCAGGGCCAGAACCTCCAGTGGACCTCCGCCGACCCGGGCATTGTCTCCGTGAAGGCCGAGAACAACGTGGCCGTCATTACCCCCAATGAGGGCATCTATAACACCACCCTGATCCGGGTGACCAACCGGGTCAGCCAGCACACCGGCACCCTGAACGTCACCGTGACCCAAAAGACTGTCAACAGCGCTCCTGTTGCCTCCAACCTGGTGGTGGGCAAGGAGTTCTCCGCTGCCCTCCGCTCCGACGGTACCGTCTGGACCTGGGGCAACAACAACAAGGGTCAGCTGGGTGACGGCACCACCATCACCCGCACCGTTCCCACCCAGGTGCAGGTGGCTCCCACCGAGGCTGGAAAGAAGGAATACCTGTACAATGTGGTGGCCATCGCCGCCGGCTATGAGCATCTGATCATGGTCACCAGCGACGGCAAGGTCTACACCACCGGCGCCAACGACTACGGCCAGCTGGGCTATGTCTCCACCGCCGACGCGGTGGCCGCCGAGGGCGATCCCTATAAGAACAACTACGCTGTGGAAGTCCTGTTCCGGGACAAGAACGGCGATATTGTGGAGCCCTTTGTCACCGCCGCAACCGCCGGTGCCTACCACACCCTGGTCATCACCCGGGGTGCCGAGCTGGCTGGCTCCGCCGACGGCTATGACAACGGCGGCGAGGTCTGGAGCTGGGGCCGGAACGATTACGACCAGCTGGGCATCGGCACCAGCACCGGAAAGTCCAGCGTCACTTATCCCACCCAGGTGCTGAAAGGCCAGAGCGCCTCCGACACCGACTATCTGACCAGCGTCGCCTCGGTCAGCGCCGGTATGTACAACTCCTTTGCCATCCGGACTGATGGCTACGTCTTTGGCTGGGGTATGAACAATGTGGGCCAGCTGGGTGACGGTACCACCGATAACCGTGGCCTGCCCGTCTACATGCTCCGGGGCGAGAGTGGTACAGAGGGTGATTACCACGAGAATTATTACACTGAGTATATGAAGAACGCCTACATGGTGGCCGCCGGCATGTACCATACCCTGGTGCTTGTCCGGGTGGAGGATCCCACTGGTGTGGCCAACACCCGTACCGAGATTTACGCCACAGGCTCCAACACCTATGGCCAGCTGGGCGCCTGGACGGTGGAGACCAGCCCCGCCGGTATCAATCAAAAGACCTCCATCCCCGTCCGGGTCATTGAGAACTCCACCGCCGACGATCCCAACGACTGGTTTGGTTCCACCGCTGATAAGGATGATCCCCGGAATATTGAACTGGTGGCCGTTGCGGCGGGAGATTATATGTTCAGCGCCTCTGACGTGCGGGGATACAGCTTCGCCATCGACAAGGACGGCAAGGTCTATACCTGGGGCTACTCCTACGGGCAGCTGGCCGTGTCCGATACCAACCTGAGCACCTCCACCGACCGGAATTACACCCTGCCCACCCCTGTTCTCTCCGGTGAGATGGAGGATCCCGTGACCAACGGTCAGATGAGCGGCGTACGCACTCTGGCGGCCAGATATAACCACACCATGGCCCTCAAGACCGACGGTACCGTCTGGGGCTGGGGCGAGAATATCAACTGGAAGCTTGGCCGGAACGAGACCACCCGTACCAACATCAACGCCAACGAGCGCACACACATCTACCCCGTGCGGGTAGGTGAGCTGGAGCACACCCTGATGCTGGTTTCTGACCAGGACAACACCAACTTCTATAATGTGTATATTGGCCCCGCCAACGCCGGTGACGACAGCCAGCTGACCAACCTTACCGTCAGCGGCGGAGAGGTTATCCGCATCCGGGATGACCAGAGCGTCACCCTCCTGCTCAAGGATATCATGACCCAGTTCCTGGCCGGCTTCGACATGTATGACCGCAACGGAGCCCAGGAGGTTCTCTCCGGCCTGGAGCAGGCCAGCCAGCTCTCCATCACCTTCAGCGACGATCTCATCGCCCAGGCTGAGGTGAAGGACGACCGCATCGTCCTCAGCGCGGCCGACCTCAGTGACGGCCGGGGCCGCACCATGGGCCAGACCACCGTCAGCATCCGCTATACCGTGGAGGATCAGACCTACCTGATGCTCCTCCAGCTCTATGTAAGCCGGGATGCCAGCCCCCTGTGGGAGCAGCGTGACCGGGCCGACGTTACCGCCCCCACTGTGGTCAGCGGCACCAACATGAGCATGGCCCTGAAGGCCAACGGCACTGTCTGGGCCTGGGGTCTCAACAACGTGGGCCAGCTGGGCACCGGCAACACTGAAAACTACACCTTCCCCATGCAGGTGAAGGCGGGCGGCCAGGAGACCTACTATTACTGCCCCGGCTGCGACGCCATCTATCCTGAGAGCAGCTTTGACGCCGACGGCAACTTCACCTCTGTCAGCGGCGACCATGTCTGCGAGACAGCGGGCTGCGGGGAGGAACTGAATAAGAATACCCTTGAGAGCACCGGCGGTTACCTCCACCATATCGTCTCCCTGTCCGCCGGCGACGGCTACGTCCTGGCCCTGGATATGTGGGGCAACGTGTGGATCTGGGGCAACCGGGCCAATGTGGTGCCCGGCACCACCCAGTCCCTGCCCTACCGGATGGACTTCTCCAAGTCCTTCTACGATGTGGATCGGGACTACGCTACCCCCGACACCAGTGATGAGGACAATGTGGTCATCGCCGCCATCTCCGCCGGCTACGACCACGCCCTGGCTCTGGATTCCACCGGCCACGTGTGGGCGTGGGGCAACAATGGCTTCGGCCAGCTGGGCAACGACGCCGCCAGCTATACCAACACCAGCGGCGGGATCACCACCAAGTGGACCTGGTCCATCCCCTATAACCAGACGGAGCCTGGCTACTCTCCCATCATCTCTGCCCAGAGCAGCAGCACCGTGGAGGGGGAGATCATCCCCGTCCATGTGATCCGCGGCTCCGCCGCCTCTGAGGATTACCACTACCTGGATCATGTGGTGGACATCGCCGCCGGCCGTTACTTCAGCGTGATCCTCCGCTCCGACGGCACCGTCTGGGCCTGGGGCCGGAACAACTTCTATCAGCTGGGCCAGCACCAGTTCACCGCCGGGAATCCCACCACCGCCGGCCGGGCGGATACCCTGGATCGCTATGCCGCCGTTCAGGTAAAGGGTGTGGGCGGCGCTGGCAAGCTGACCAACATTGTGGATGTGGCTGCCGGCACCAACCATGCCGTGGCCCTGGACTCCGACGGCAAGGCCTATATCTGGGGCCGGATCACCTACACCTCCAGCGGTACAGTTTCCACCTACTCTGCCCCCACCGCCGTCACCGGCGCCGACATGCCCGCCCTGAAGCGCCTCTCCTCCAGCTACGAGACCGTTCTGGCTGTGGGTGTGGACGGCTCCCTCTGGGGCTGGGGTCTCAACGACCATGCCCAGCTGGGCCGCAACGGCTACAGCAATACCGCCAACGGTAACACCGCCTATCCCGTTCTGGCCGGTGAGGGCCCCGCCCTGACCCCGGGCAGCTCCACCAGCAATCTGACCAACATGATTGCGGTGGACGTGAGCGCGAACAACGGTATTGCCCTGTCCCGGGACGGCTATGTCTATGCCTGGGGCTATAACTACTACGGTCAGGTGGGCAACCTTTCCACCGGAAATACCAATACCAACTACAATGACTATCGCTCCTTCGTCCTGATGCCCATGCTGGTGGGCTCCCGGACCTCCAACATCATGGAGATCACCACCGTGGAGATCACCGCTGCCGACGAGAAGTATACCGTGGCCAATGCCTCCGCCAGCACCACCAGAGGCAAGGCCGTCTACTACGGCCCGAAGAACGCCGACGACACCGCCCCTGTGAAGGCGGACGGCAGCGCATACGCCGGAGAGTACCAGGGCGAGGCTATGCCTGTGAAGCTCCAGCTCAGCCGTACCCAGACCGCAGTGGTGGATACCGCCAAGATCGTGGAGTACAGCTACAAGGGCTATAACCTCCACTGGGAGGTCACCCAGCGGAACCTCCAGACCGCTCTGGCCGAAGGGGAGACCGCCGCGGAGTACTCTGATCGCTTCTACGCCTTCTCCAGCGACGAAAGCGTGATGAAGGTATTCCAGGTCATGGATGCCTCCGGCAAGTCCGTGGGGATCCGGTTGGTGCCTACCTTCCTCTACAACCAGAATCCCAAGAAGTACGATCCCACCGCCACCGAGGATCGGATCACCAACGACAATGCCCGTAACGGAAATGCCACCATCGTGATCGTGGATAAGGTCAATGAGTATTGGGGCAGCTTCACCGTCACCGTGTACGGTGAGGGCTTCAACGACGACAGCGATCCCATCGTCACCCTGGCCAGCGTATATAGCGGACGGTATACCTCTTACGCCATCAAGCAGAACGGTACTGTCTGGGCCTGGGGTAAGAACGTCAACGAGAACCTGGCCCTCCACGGCGAGTCCAACGAGAGCGTGGGCTCCTCCGCCACCCCGGCCGGCAGCTTTACTTGGGATTTCTACACCAAGGCCGACACCGAAGCCGGCGGTATTCTGCCTGAGCTGGTGAAGAAGGCCCAGGACGGAGCCCAGCCCTATGACCAGCAAATCGCCGACGCCAAGGCCGACTATGACGCCGCCCTCCTGGAGATGGAGAAGGCTGACTGGACCGGCACCCAGGAGGCCTTCCTGGGCGCGGTGACCGAGCTGCGGGAGCAGGTAACCGATTCCGTGGCCTCCATCAACGGCGCGATCCGTTCCCTCCAGACCTATCTGAACGGCAGCATGGAGCACGAGCGGGAGGCTCTGGAGGGCATGATCCAGGCCCTGGAGGAGCTGGCCGCCGCCCTGGAGGAGCGGGGGAACCTCTACAATACCATCTATACCACCGTAGCGGGTCTCAATGAGGAGACTCTCACCGCCGCGAAGCTGGCCCAGCTGGTGGTGGGTCTGGAAAGTCTGGAGCGGCCCATTGAGGAGGCCGACGCCAGGCTGGCTGCCGCATGGGCAGAGCTCCAGATCACCCCGCCCAGCAAGCCCGAGACCACTGCGGAGGGTGAGGGCGGTACCACCGAGCCTACCGAGCCCACGGATCCCACCGATCCCGATCCCACTGAACCTACTGAGCCTACCGATCCTGACCTGCCTGAGGAGCCCGAGGTGACCAAGACCGCCCGGGATATCTTCGAGGACATGGTGCAGGAGCGGATCGAGATCGACGGAAACGACTCTTATTATCGCAATGCCCTGGATGCCATTGAGGCTGTGGACGCCCTTCATGAGAGCGATTCCCTCCTCCAGCTGGCTCTGGATGCCATGACAGGGGAAAATGCTCCCCTCACCGCTGCCAAGGGCCGGATCTTCGCCACCGCCCAGACTCAGGTGGAGGGCACCCGGGATACCCATGCCGCCCTGGTGGCGGCCCAGGCTCCCTACCTGGCCGACGCCGCCTTCTATACCGCGGTGATCAACGCCATTCAAAATAATGGAACTCCCTATCCCGGCCTACCGGTAATCACAGGGCTTCAGGGCGCGGGCCTGACCGCGTCCAGCCTGGTGCTACCCACCACCCTGGAGGCGGGCGACTTCGACACTGTCCTTTCCGCTGATGCGGTGAATGCCCTGAGAGGTTATGCCGCGGTGCCTGTGGTGGCGGTAGAGGCTCTGGACAGAGATGCTGTGGATCGGCCCAATGGGGATGTGGACAGCGGCTTTGCCGGTGGCAAGTTCACCTCCTTGACGATCAACAAGGGCATGACGGCCATCCGCCGTAACGCCTTTGCCGGCATGAGCAGTCTCAAGACTGTTCACTATCTGGCTCCTGTGAATATCGCTACCAGCGCCCTGTCCTTCATGGGCAGCCCGGTGGATACCGTGTTTACCCCCGGCGACCAGATGGAGGCCTTGACTGCGGCGGGTTACTTCTCCGGGGCAAATGTGGTGGAAAGCAAGACAGATTCCGGTGACAATTCGGTAACAACAGATATCAGCGCTGTAACCATTGATACTCCCATGCAGGTGGTGGGTATCAACGGCGTCGGTATGCTGGGCGACATCAAGACCAAGAGTGCGGTGAACGGCGATCCCAAGGCGGTCAACACTCCCATCATTGCCCTGTCTGTAAACGAGGGCTTTGACGAGACCGCCGCTCCCGCCGGCAGCCCGGCGGGCACCAAGGGTACCGGTGGCCATGTGCTGGCCCTGACCTCTGAGGGCGATGTGTATGCCTGGGGTTACAACTCCATGGGCCAGCTGGGCAACAATAGTGTGAGCCGGAGCCTCTATCCCATCCGGGTGCACGCGGGAGTGAGCCCCTATTGGTATACTGTGGACGATAAGGGCCTGCGGCATGTGAATGAGGATGCCGGCAGTGGCGACGGGATCCGGTACCTTACCGGCGTTGTGGCCATCGCCACCGGCTATGACCACTCCATGGCCCTGCTGAAGGACGGCACCGTCCTGGCCTGGGGCAATACCTCCGGCGGCCAGGCGGGCGAGGTGATCGGCGCTACCCGGGCTCTGACCCCCAACTTCGTCCTGCGGGGCGGCAGCGCTGGCGAGGGCAAGTGGCTCAACAACGCCATCGACGTGGAGGCGGGCGGAAACGCCAGCACCCGGGGCAGCAGTGCGATCCTGCGCTCTGACGGTACGGTGTGGGCCTGGGCCAGCAACTACTATGGCCAGATCGGCGACGGCTCCACCCTGGATAAGGTGTATCCCAACCCGGTGTTGACCGCCACCAGCGGTTACTCCGCTAAGGGTACTGAAGACAACGACAACCATAAGGATCACGAGGACGAGGCCAACTACCTGACCAACACCGGTACGGTGCTGGATCAGGTCACTGAGCTGAGCGCCGGTGTGACCCACATGCTGGCCCTGCGGGGCGAGTACGGCACGGCCAGTCAGAAGGGGCTGGAGCGGATCGGCACTCCCGTTTACAGCTGGGGCGGCGGCAATACCACCTACCTTGGCCGGAGCGGCGACCACCGTCTGGCTGGGGCGGTGAACTCCACCACCAAGGAGAATTACGGTATTATTAACAACTACCAGGCTATGTATAACGACCTGGTGGCCAAGAAGGACTATGTGGACGACAACGAAAAGGCCCGCTATGAGGCCCTGATCGCCAAGATCCAGGCCGAGATCGACAAGCGGGGTCTGGTTTGGATCTCCCATATCTCCGCCGGCGGAACCTTCTCCCTGTTGGAGACTGAGGATGGGGAGCTGTACGCCTGGGGCAGCAACAACGTAGGCCAGCTGGGCGTCATCAAGAAGGGCAGCAGCAACAACGTGAGCACCGTGTCTGTGCCCACCCGGGTGACCAGCGGCGACAATGTCTACCAGATCAAGGACACCAAGGGCGAGAATATCCTGCTGGAGAACTCCTCCGGTGAGATGAACAAGTATACCAACCACTACCTGATGCGCACCCAGGGCTTTGCCGCAGGCTATGACCACGCGCTGGTGGTGAACAACAACGGCTTTGTCTACGGCTGGGGCAACAACAACTTTGCCCAGATGGGCGACTACCAGACCAGAGACAGCTGGAACTGGCCCATCCGTGTGGGTCCCGAGGTCTACCGGAGCCTTGAGGTGGAGCGGGCCACCCTGACCTATACCGATCAAAAGACCAATGAGGTCAAGACCATCAACTATGTCAGAGGCAGCAACAATCCGCCGCCCCTGTCCCTGACCATGCACCACGGGGACACCTTCAAGACCGGCTGGGGCTGCAACGATCCGGTGAGCAACGCCTTCTACCAGATGATCCAGATCTACTATAAGGGCTTTAACCTTTACAGTGATACCCGGGAGGAGTATGCCTGGGGCAACCATGTGATCATGACCAGCTCCAACACCGATGTGGTGAAGGTCTGGCAGCAGGCCAACGGTACCTGGACCATTGAGGCTGCCGACAACGAGAGCTTCGGCACCGCCACTGTCAGCTTCTATATCCTGGTGCCTCCCAACCCGGAGAATCCGGATGATACGGAGGAGGCTATCTACACCGGCGCTATGCTGATCTCCGTGGTGGACGACGGGGCTGTGGCCGTGCCCGCTGTGGCTGCCGGCAACAACTTTACTGTGGCTCTGCGCTCCGACGGTACCGTGTGGACCTGGGGCCAGAACAACTATGGCCAGCTGGGTACCGCCGTGGCCTTTGAGACCAGCAGCAACAACGGCATGAATAACGCCAGAGAGAGCAGCAAGCTGATGCCCATCCAGGTTCAGCTGCCGGTGAAGGTTCTCTCCATCGCGTCCGGCGACAACCACGTGCTGGCTCTGACGGAGGAGGGCACCATCTACGCCTGGGGCCTGAACGCCAACGGCCAGCTGGGTATCAACAACAGAAGCAACCGGAGCGTACCCACCTTGGTGACCCTGCCGGGCGGCCAGGGCGGTGTGTTCACCGGGGTGGCCCGGGTAGCCGCGGGCGGCAATTCCTCCATCGCCCTGATGGAGGACGGCTCCGTGTACACTTGGGGCGCCAACGGAAACGGCCAGCTGGGCATCAAGAGCAAGGTAGATCAGACCAGCCCCGTGCAGCTGCTGGGCTACAAGGGCGGCGGCTATATGACCGGCGCCATGGGCATCGCCATGGGCGGTGACTTCGCCCTGGCCCTGCGCTCTGACGGCGCGGTGTTCTCCTGGGGCAACCCGGTCTATGGCCAGCTGGGCAACGGCGACAAGGTGACCAACTGGACAGTGCCCTTCAAGGTAAAGGGTACCCCCGAGGATCCCAGCACCATGGATGACCAGAGCGATCTGACCAATATCGCCTCCATCTCCGCGGGCGGGAGCTTCGCCATGGCTCTGACCCGGGCGGGAAGAGTGCTGTCCTGGGGCAACAACCGCTACGGTCAGCTGGGAGCCGGATTGAATCCCGCCAGCAACCCCGACAAGGATATCCCCGTACTGGTGCGGAATGCGGAGAATGCCATTCTGGAGAATATCGTGGAGATCTCCGCCGGCAGCAACCAGGCCTACGCCCGGTCCATGACCCGGTATACCTGTCCCACGGACGGAACCACCTACTACCTGAAGGAGCTGATCCCCCAGGGGACGGTGGACAACAGCGTGGACGACAACAGCTCCCCCAAGGTGAACTGTCCGGAGGATCATGTCTACTATACCTCCAGCCCGGATTATCAGAATCTGACCTGCTCCAACGGGAGCCACTCCCTGATCAAGAACGACTTCCTCACCGCCAATACCATGTATGTCTGGGGCTACAACAGCCACGGCCAGCTTGGCATGGGCAACAGCGGCACCAACACCAACCTGAACCAGGCCAATACCACCCTGTTTACCCAGGGCGGCTATGTCACCTACTTCGATAACTACGACACCAAGGCCTTTGGCATGGCTGTGGGCGTGAACCACAGCGTGATCCTGGGCGACGACGGCTTTGTGTACAGCATGGGCCGGGGCGACAACGGCGCCATCGGAGATGGCGGCATCGTCAGCTACAATACCCCCGTGCGCTCCGGCGCCCGGGAGGACAGCATCGTGATCCACCTGCCCAGCAACTCTGACTGGAGCATGAGCGGCAACTACAGTGAGGAGTTCAGCAACTCCGCCGTCAGCGACATCACCCGGGCGGTGACCAGCACGGTGCAGCCCTACGTGATGAATACCGGCCACCTGGTGGTGAAGGAGTATCCCGGCTTCAACCTGATCCATAAGGGAGCCCTTCTGACTAACCTGCTGGATGTGGGGCCGGATACGGTAACAGTGACCATCATGGATCCCACCCTGGCCACCTACCACTGGAACGGCAACAGCCAGCTGGTGTTTGAGGGGGCGCGGAAGGATAAGTTCGGCGTTACCACGGTGGCTCTGGACTACAATTCCAACGGGCGGCACTACCGCTACCAGTTCGTTCTGTACGTGACCGACGGCACCAAGAGCACCGAGGGCAGAACCACGGTGGCCACGGTGGCGGCGGGTGATTTCCACTCCTTGCTCCTCCGGCCCAACGGCTCGGTGTGGAGCTGGGGCCAGGGCACCAGCGGCCAGCTGGGCCACGGCCAGAGCGTGAAGAGCGCCTTCCCCGTCCAGGTGGTGGCCGGCGAGGCCCTGGGCATCAGCTCGGAGAAGATCGACGGTGTGGACTATCTGGCCGACATTGTGGATCTGGTGGCCCGGAACGACTTCAACCTGGCCCTGGACGAGAAGGGTAATGTGTGGAGCTGGGGCTCCAACTCCTATGGACGGCTGGGCAACGGCAGCACCACCAACAGTAACAAGCCCGTGCGGGTGAAGCTGCCGGATGATGTAAAGGCTGTGGCCATTACAGCTGGCGATGACTTTGGCATGGCTCTGGACAGTAAGGGTTATGTCTGGGCCTGGGGTCTGAGCAACTACGATCAGCTCGGCCAGGGCTGGAAGATCGAGAACCAGGTGTACTCCAGCTCCATGCCGGTGCGGGTCATCAACGGCACCGCCGCCGGCCCTGACGAGCCGGGGATCTACAACTACCTGGGCCATGTGGTGTCCATCGCCGCCGGCGGCAGCACCGCCCTGGCCATTCGCTCCAACGGAGCGGTGTATATGTGGGGCCGGAACGACCGGGGCCAGGTGGGCAACGGCGCCACCAACAGCTATCAGGCCCAGCCTGTGGCCCTGAAGTCCAGCGCGGATAACCAGGATGTGAACGATTCCATCACGGTGCGTAAGCGCAGCTATCTGGGCCCCACCAACGGCAAGAGCTATGACACCTACAAGCAGACCAACGAGCTGTTCACCAATGTGGCCATGGCGGCTCTGGGCAGTGACAAGGGCGTCTTGGGCAACGATATATCCTACACCCTGCTTCTGCGGATGCGCAGCAGCTACCAGTGCCCTGCCTGTGGCATGGTGTACTCCATTCAGGATCTGACCGACGAGAAGGGGGTCAGGTCGGCGGTCTGCACCCAGAATGGGTGTGGCACCAAGCTGGTGGGCCTGGGGGCAGAGACCAGCCTGTTCGCCATGGGTGACAACCGGAGGATGCAGCTGGGCCTGCCCACCACCACTCAGCTGCTGACCAAGCCCGCCCTGGTACTGGCGGACAACACCGGCGTGATCGATATTCCCGACGGTCAGGGCGGCGTGACCACCAGCACCCTGAACCGGATGGAGAATGGCCGGAACGTGAAGGAATACATCGTGGATGTGAAGGCCAGCTACGGCTACAGCGGTATCCGCACCGTGATCCCCAAGACGGTGACGGCGGATAACGAGGGCTGGATCGACCGGGTGGAGAACACCCCCGATTCCGAGCGCAGCTATGCCTATCTGTGGGGTCAGAATAGCCTGGGCCAGCTGGGCACCGGCAACGAGATCAACAGATACATCCCCGCCCGAGTGGTGAAGGGCGAGTACGAGGAGCACAATCCCGATTATACCTACCTGGAGGGCGTATTCTCGCTGGCTCTGGGCACCTACCATACCCTGTCGGCCAACCTGTACCTGAAGAACGGCACCGACTACAAGAACGACGGGCTGCTGGACGGCCGTGTGGGCTATGTCTGGGGTTGGGGCAATAATGCCTCCACAGCGGGCGGCAGCGATGTGTTGGGCCAGCTGTGTAATACGGTGAATTCCAAGCTGAGGATCCCCATCCCTGTGGGCCGCCGTGAAACCATGGAGCTGAAGGTGGACTACATGGAGGCCACCGCCTTTGACGCCACCGGAAAGAATCCTGTGGGCGTGCGGCGGATCTTCTACGACAAGTCCTATGTGACTTACGATCCCGCCACCCAGACCTTCACCCGGAAGCTGGACGGCCAGCCGGTGCTGGATATGGGAGCCCGGGATCTGGAGGAGAACGGGATCATTGATAAGGTGGACTCCCAGATCACTCTGGGCGCCGATGAGAAGATGATCATTTACAAGGAAAATACCCACCTGCACTACGACACGGGCTTCGCCCTCTATCCCATGGTGCTGGATCTGCGCTCCACCAGTCAGGATAACGTGAACAACCATGGCAACCGGGATATGGGCGAGGAGTGGAGCATCGTCTCCTCCGACGTGGACGCGGTGAAGGCCACCGTGACCAACGTGGGCGGCTCCAACTCGGAGGACGCCAGGCTCTTTAGCCCCCTGTATTTCGAGGGGGATCCCGACTACAAGCGGGGTAAGTCCACCATCACCCTGACCGCCGATTATAACAACAGAGAGAACCAGTTCATCAGCGACCATGGTCTGGAGATGGAGCTGATGGGAGAGAAGCTGGACTTTGTGGTCACTGGAAAGTATACCTTTACGGTGGAGATCGACCTGCAGCCCAGCAGCAACGCCATCGTGCCCACCACTGTGGCGGGCAACGAGTTCACCGCTATTCTGACCAGCACGGGCAACGTGTGGACTTGGGGTACCAACCAGTACGGCCAGCTGGGTCAGGGCAACACCGGGGGCACCCGGAATATCGCGACCTCCGTGAACGGCTATACTCCCGCCGTCCGCGCGCAGGTGGTGCCCAATCCCCAGATGGTAAAGACCGACGCGAACACCTATCTGACCGGCATCCGGCAGATCGCCGCCGGGCAGAACCACATGGTGGCGCTGGACTCCCACGGCGACGTGTGGACCTGGGGTCTGAACAGCAACGGCCAGCTGGGTCACGGGGATACCCAGAGCCGGTACTATGCCACTAAGATCGCCCCCATCATGGTGCCTGACAAGTCCGATCCCACCAAGCAGGAGAAGGTGCGCTTCATCAGCGTCAGCGCCGGTATTGCCCACTCCATGGCCCTGGACGCCGACGGCTATGTGTATGCCTGGGGCAATAACTCCTACGGCCAGATCGGTATCAACGTGGATATCAACAGCGCCTCCAATAACAACGTGCTCAGCCCGGTGCAGGTCAAGGCGCCCAGAGCGGAGGGCGTGCTGGAGAACGTGGCCATGATCTCCGCCGGTGGCTACACCAGCGCGGTGGTGAAGAAGAACGGCACTGCCTGGACCTGGGGCCGGAACGTGAACGGCCAGCTGGGTATCAACAGTACTTCCAACCAGGGTACTCCCGAGCAGGTGCTCCGGGGCGCCAGTGATAGTGATGACAACTGGATCCAGAGCATCTCCACCATCTCCACGGGCCTGGATCACATGGTGGCCATTCAGACCATCAACCGGCCGCAGCCTGACGGCTCCACCGAGCAGGAGCAGAACGTCTTTGGCTGGGGCGGCAACGGGAATATGCAGCTGACCCAGGGTACTGCTGCCCGGACTTACAGTGATAAGTATGAGGCTATTCCGGTGCAGATCATGCTCACTCCGGAGAAGAAGCTGGATAACGTGAAGGCGGCCTACGCGGGCAATTACTACTCTGCCGCCATCCTGAATATCAACAACCGGGACAGCGTCCCCGAGGAGGAGCGCACCAACGGCGAGGTACTGGCCTGGGGCAGCAACGCTAACGGGCGGCTGGGCGACGATACCACCACCCAGCGCAATTACCCGGTGAAGGTTCTGGCCGGCGATACCACCGCCCGGGAGCAGGTGGGCGACGTGGCCGATACCAGGAAGGACACTCCGGGCTACAAGGTGGAGGAGAAGAGCGGCTACCTGACCCAGGCCAAGTCCCTGAGTCTGGGCCAGACCCACGTCTCCCTGCTGCGGATGGACGATACCTTCTGGGCCTGGGGCGACAACAGCGCCTATCAGCTGGGCAGCGTGAACAAGACCCTTACCAGCAACCATACTCCCATCATGAGCGGGTACCGCTCTGTGGGCTACCTGAGCGTGGATGGAGCCGTGGTGCAGGGGCTGGACGAGACCGGAATGACCGGAGAGGACGCCACCGGGGACATCAACGGTGCGACCATTGGGGCTGGAGCCGTGATAGAGAGCGGCGCCACCTATGTGAACAGCAACCACTCCATGGTGGAGCAGCTGCCCAGCGACTCCGCCGCCAGCGGTTGGCGGTACCGGATCCACGCCAAGCAGCAGCTGCGGCTGAACGTGTCCAAGTATGTGGTGGTCAGCGGAACCCGGGCCACCATCAACAGCCAGCTGCGGAAGCTGACCCAGGACGCCAACGGGGTGGCCCTGAACTATGTAACCGTTCAGAGCATGGACGAGACGGTGGCCATCGTGGCCCAGGACGCCGACGGCAGCTATGTGATCCGGCCTGTGGGCCGGGCGGAGTACGGCTCCACCGCCATCGTGTTCAAGGCCTATGAGGCGGTAAAGGATCGGCTGAACCGGTACATTCTGGACGAAAATGGCGGCTACACCTATCAGTGTGTGGCCGAGAGCGTGCTGCAGCTGGAGGTCTATCCCGCCGGCGGCATCGCTACACCCATGGTGGTCAGCGGCCTGAACCACACCCTGGCCCTGAAGGCGGACGGTACGGTGTGGGCCTGGGGCTCCAACAAGTTCGGCCAGCTGGGTATCGCCGCCGGGGTCGAACGGGATAACCGGGATTATAACTACGATTACTGCCACTATTATACCGGTGGACATAGTTGGAACCCCTCGTATGATGGGCCGCATTATTACTACGGGAAGTACTATACTACCGCTTGGGATGCCCAAGGCGGCTCGGTTGTCGATGGGGACTTCTACGCGCCTCAGAAGGTGCTGGGCCCGGATAAAGATAACGGAAACGGCGGCTCCGGCTCCCTGAACAACATCATCCAGATCGCCGCGGGCGACTACAACAGCTACGCCCTGACCGCCGACGGTAAGGTCTACTCCTGGGGCTATAACAACCACGGCGAGCTGGGTAACGGCACATGGAATGAGCCCTATGTGTACGTCTATAACTATCAGCACCATTTCCGGGTTCGCACCTGTAATGGCGGCGCCAACCACTATCATTCCATTAGTTATAATCGAGGACATACCGATTACCACTACTTTGTGGAGCACTACAACTGCCACGAGCTCTATGATGTGGCGGTGCGGGATTACAACGCCTATTCTCCTGTACTGGTGAGCGACTTGTCCGACGCGGTGCAGGTGGCTGCCGGGCGGGACTATGCTGTGGCCCTGCGGGCGGACGGCACGGTAGTCTACTGGGGCAACAACGGCGCCTACCAGGATCTGGAGAATGTGTACGCCGACTTTACCACCAACTTTGGCCTGGATACGGCGCCTAATCCGGATATCTGCGGCAGTAAGGGATACGACTGCCCCACTCCCAGTATTGAGACTTCCAGCGGCCATGCTCCCGGCACCGGCGCCGACGACACCATCCGCCGCTTTACCGACTATATGCGGGCGGGCGACGCCACTCCGGGACGGGAGATCAACGGAACAGACAAGAAAGAAACACCTCGCGCTTCCTTTGTCAACGACGGCTATGTTTATAACCACGGCTGCGGCATCGGTAACTTCCGCTACTACGAGCAGGAGAACATCTTCAAGACCACTCCTGTCACCGTCCTTGGCCCCGGCGGCCACGGCTACCTGGGCGACAGCACCATGGAGTACCACAGCCACAGCAACGGCACCAATGTGACCAGCGACTATCCCTATGACACCAGTAAGATCGACCGGAGCATGGACGCGGCCAATGTGACGCCCAGGGTGACCAAGCTGGCTGCCGCCGATGAGTTTGTGACGGCCCTGATGAGCGACGGCACCGTCTATACCTGGGGCTATGCCATGGACGCCTCCACCACCGATACATCGCGGGATGGCGGCACCAACCTGCCTGAAGCGGATCGTGTCAAGACCCAGCCTGACCGGGACGGCGCCACCGGCACCATGGGCGACGGCACTGAGAACCTAAGCCGGATCTACCCGGTGCAGGTGAAGGCGGGCGAGCAATTCAACGGCACCAATTACCTCCAGGACATCGTGGACATTGCCGCCGGCGACGGCCATGTGCTGGCCCTGGATTCCACTGGCCAGATCTATGGCTGGGGCGACAACCAGAATAAGCAGCTGGGAACCGGGGCAGACCGGGATCCGGGCAAATACGCGGCCACCCCTGTGAAGGTGGTTACCACCGGCGTGGCCGAAAACCAGAGCGTACCCGCCACCCGGGTGTACGCCGGCGGCAACAGCTCGGCGGCTACCTCCCGGAATGGTACGGTCTATGTCTGGGGCGATAATGCCCAGGGTCAGCTTGGAGTGAACGGGGTTCTGGAGGATGTACTTGTGCCCACCGTGATCAACGCCGGTGAGAGCAAGGAATCCGGAACGGCCAACGTGCCCAGCACCACCGCCTCGGGCGAGTTCTTCACCGGGGCTATGGACGTGACCATCAACCGGAACCAGGGAACCATCTACCACGACTCCGGCCGGGTGTACTCCATGGGTACCGCCGGGGCTGCCTCTGCCACCATCGACAAGGATGACTGGCGTACGCACAACCCTGCAAACTACAACAGCGGAAACAGCGACATCGGTAACTTCAAGAAGGTCTCCTCTCAGAATATCCCGCGGCTGGTAGGCTCCCGGGATGAGGACTCCATCTATATCAGCACGTATCAGTATGTGACCGATTATGCCAACGGGGCGCAGGTGGAAAGCCTGGGCCTGGACAGCGGTCTGGTGACTCAGAAGATGGCCCACGACCAGTCCAACCGGACGGCTACGCTGAATCCCATACCTCTCCAGGTGCGGGAGGGCGACGCCCTTCGGCTGCCCATCGTGGGCAGCACGGGCCTGGCCTCCATCCAGTACGCCTGTCCGGACTGCGGAACCACCTATTCCGCCGACAGGGATGAGGTGAAGGACAACGGGGACGGTACAGTGACCCTGACCTGCAGCCATACTACTCCTGGAACCAAGGAGATCCCCATCTATGTTTGCGGCGGGTGCGGCACCCAGTATGACGAGGGCAGCCCGGAGCTTCGCGCGGAAACGGACGGCGAGGGGAACCAGGTGATCAAGGTGGCCTGCAGCCATATCAGTAGCGCCCTGACCCAGGTAAAGTGTCCTGACTGCGGTACGATCTACCAGGTGGAGGACAGCAGCGAGGTGGTAGAGGAGCATCAGGCGGATGGCTCTGTCATTGTGAAGCTGACCTGCTCCTTCGAGGACGACCAGGGGAGCTGCGCCAACCATGGGGTGGAGGTGGTTCTGACCGACGCCGACCTGACCTATGAGGATGTAAGGTGCACCTTTGACGATGTGGCTACCGTCAAGCAGGAGGTGGAAGTGATCGAGATCCCCTGCGGCGGCGTCCATACCCTGCAGGCAGCCACCCTGAGCGCCGACAGCCAGGGCACCTTCCTGCGGTATCTCACTGTGGGAACCAACCTGTACGAGACCAGCGGCGTGGACGGAACCGACGATTTCCTGTACCGTTTCAACCGGAAGGACGGCACGCCGGAGGAGAAGCTGCCCAGCGTGGTGAGCTCCGACCTGAGTCTGGGTGATTTTGAAGTGATCTCCTCGGATGAGTCCATTCTGACTGTCCACTATCATGAGGGCAGGGCGGACACCAACACTGACGATTGGTTTGAGCTGCGGCCTATGCCCAACGCCTTTGGCGAGGTGACGGTGCTGGTGCGGTTCATCGGCGGTCAGCCCTATGACGACAGGGAGCCTGTGGAGGGCGATAAGAGCGCCAACGGCTACGGCGTTGTCCGTCTGCTGACGGTAAAGGTGCTGCCCAAGAACCGGGATCTGACCGAGACCACCAACCGGAAGCTGACCGCCCCCAAGGTGGTCTACGGCGACAATTTTGCCCTGGCGCTGATGGCCGACGGCACAGTGTGGGCCTGGGGTGACAACACCTTTGGCCAGCTGGGCGACGGTACCAGCCAAAAGACAGAGGCTGACCGCTACGCCATCTTGTACGGGGAAGGAACGTGTCTCAGCGACTATGGTAAGATCGAGAACGAGTGGCATGGGGATAACTGGGAGATCCGGAAGGATCGGGGCGGCTTTACCTACCATGAAAGCACGCCTACGGCCTATGAGTATGTTCCTGTCCAGGTGCGGGCCCCCTACACCAATCCTGAGAGCCACACCAGCGGCTCTTACACGACCAGACCTTACAATACCAACGACGGCGACAATGATGAAACCGGCGGTATCGGGTATCTGAAGGACGTGGTGGACATCTGGGCCGGTGGATCCACTGCCTTTGCCCGGACAGCGGACGGAAAGATCTACACCTGGGGCCTGAACTCCAACGGCCAGGGAGCTACCGGAGAGACCTACAGCTATGAGAGCCGGCGGCAGTATCTCCCCGGCTACTGGTCCGGCGGCACCTTCTACCGCACGATCATTAAGACCCACTATGACAAGGATGGGAATGTGATCGGATATGATTACGCTCCCCCTGTGTGGTGTACCAGAACCCACAGCGGCAACCCGGTGGATATGTATACCTACCCCACCGAGGCCAAGCTGCTGGTCAAATACTATGATAAGATCGTGGATCTGTCCATCGGTAAGGCCCATGGCCTGGCCCTGCTCTCTGACGGCACTGCCGTCGGCTGGGGTGATAATACCTACAGCCAGATCAATATCCGGATCGGTGGGAATCGTTATATCAAGACCATGACCCACGATTCCAACAACAAGGGCAACCATGACGATCCGAGCCAGAACGGGTTGGATTATTCCAAGACGACCAATGCCCTGCGTTCGGTGTACACCATTGAGCGCAACGGTCTGGTGAACAATGCGGATAACGCCAACGGCGGATTGTACACCAACGGCGCCGCCCAGCAGCTCTACTCTGAGGGCACCCTGCGGAATATCTCCAAGATCTACGCCGGAGACGGCTATTCCGTGGCGGTCACCGCCAGCGGCGCGGTGTACACCTGGGGTAATGTGGCCGGCCGGGGCGACGAGGACTGGGTCAGCAACCGGATCCCCGCCGTGGCGCGGGAGAATGAGGTCAACACCGAGGGCTACCAGCTCCGGGATGTGATGAACCTGTCCGCCAACAAGAGCGGAAACCACATTCTGACGCTCTCCGCCCAGGATGTGAAGGCGGAGCCGGCGGCTGCCGACCGGCAGTCTCCCACCGTCCTGGCTACCGACGCCATGAACGGGTACGTGGAGTACGTCACCGATAAGAGCATGACCCTCTACGGTATGGGTCATGGCTCCAATAATCAGTTGAATGCCGACAGCACCAGCAATAAGGTTCTGGCCACTGTTATCCACAACATGGACGACAAGCTGGCCGAGGGCGATAAGCTGGTGAGCACCGCCGTGGGCGGAAGCCAGAGCGGTGTGGTGACGAAGAATGGCTCCACCTTCATCTGGGGATCGAGCAGCACAGCGGTGAATGAGATCACTCCCGAGGCTGTGGATTCTGTGGCGACCAGTGTGAGCAGTATGGCGGACACGGGGCTTGACTATTACCACGACCAAAGCGTCTTTGCCAGGCAGACCTATAGTCTGGGCTTCACCAGTGCGTCGGGCAGCATCCTGCGCTCTGATGGAACCCTCTGGGCCTGGGGCTCCAACAGCTATGGCCAGTTGGGCGCCAACATCGCCGACACCACCCGGAAGGTGGATGTGACCGCTCCGGTGAAGGTGCACTATGCCCAGGATCGCAGCGAGCATCTGCGCCTGCAGCAGGTGGACGCCATCACCACCGATGAGAGCGGGAACGTGACTGTGGATTACTCCCTGCACGCCCCCTGGGAGCTGACGGTGTATCTGGACGATCCCAAGAGCTTCTGGATCCGGCCGGAGAGCGTGGTCATGGAGCGCAGCCAGAGCTTTAGCCTGCTCACCGACGCGGTGTGGTATCCCGGCCTGTACAGCGCCACCAGCTTCAGCGGCACCACCACTGAGGAGGATAAGAAGCGGAAGCTGCGGATCAAGGCGGCCAATCCCAACCTGCTCACCTTTACAGACGACGGGCGGTTTACTCCCAACTGGGATGTTATCCTGCCCGGTATGGATACCTATATCATTGTGGAGGACGCAGAGCTTGGCTGGCAGGCCCAGCTCCAGGTGAACTTCTTCTACAGCGACATCGGCCGCGAGGGGATGCGGGGCGAGGGCGCGGTGGTCAAGCAGACCGCCAAGCCCATGGTGCTTATCAACGACAACTATGTTTACGCCCTGAAGGCGGACGGTACTGTTTGGACCTGGGGCAAAAACGTGAACAACATCCTGCGCAGCGCCAATGTCAAGGGGGAGAATGTACTGCTACCCAGCCAGATGCGGGATGAGACCGATCCCACCGGGTATCTGCGGGGCATTAAGGAGCTCATTATGGGCGGCGACTTTATGCTGGCCCTGAAGGGCGACGGCACGGTCTACGGCTGGGGCGCCAACCAGGTGGGCCAGCTGGGCAACGGCAACCAGGTGACGGTGACCGAGGGCTACACCAACCCGATGATGGCCTATGTGGTGTCTCAGCCCACGTTTACCGATGGAAGCTTTGTGACACTGGGCTATGACAAGCGGAACGATAAATCCTACGAGACCTTTATTGAGTACCGGTATGGCAAGAACCAGGATGGGAACTACTTTGGCACCTACGAGACCTCCGACCTGACGGCCAGGGGTGACGACCAGGTGAAGGAGGATGTGAACACCGCGGGCAAGACCTACTATCTTCCCTATACCGACACCTACCGTTACGGCTATGACAACTGGGTGACCAGAGTGGACGCCGGGGAAAACCACGTAGTGGCGCTGACCCGGGACGGTACCGTGTATGTCTGGGGCAACAACGATAAGGTGGAGCTGGGCCGGGATAAGACGCGGATGGAGGTGTACAAGTACGCCACCCGGATCCGGACAGAGCATGTGATGGACGTGGCCACAGGTACCGACCATACCCTGTTGCTGAAAACCGACGGTACTGTCTGGGCCTTTGGCAGCAACGACAAGGGCCAGGTAGGAATCGGCGGCAACAAGCTGGCGGCAGTGGAGGAGCCTGCCCAGGTCATGAAAGAGGATGGCACTCCGCTGACCGATATTGTGGATATCATCGCCGACGGCAGCTACAGCCTGGCCATTGACCAGGACGGCGTGTTGTGGGGCTGGGGCCGGATGGACAATAAGAACGTCCGGGCCGCTGCTAAGGTGGAGCTGGTGGATCAAGACGGAAATGTGGAGACCGACCAGATTTATCACGTGACCGCCTACGCGGGAACAGCCAACATTATCACCCTCAGCGGCAAGTACTATCAGTGGAAGCCGGTGGCGACCTCCTCTCCCACCACTGTAAAGCCCAACGGAGAGATCTATCTCAGCACCCGGGACACCACCGATGGCCCCGAGGATGTGATCAGCGATGTGTTTGCTGCGGCCTCCTCGGTGAATCAGGACATTGTCGTCCTGCGTAATGGTGATATGTTCATCAAGGGTAAGGGCGACTATGGCCAGCTGGGCAACAAGGACGGCATGGCGGCTACCACCGAACGGGATTCCGACATCTATATCCGGGTGGGCGACACCATGGCCTCCGGCCTGCTGCCGGTGGAGTACACCGTCACTGGTGTTGACGGTGTGGAAAAGCCGGTGAATATTGATCAGGTTGACCACTCTGTGGAAATGCCCCACATTGTGATGAATGCCGGGGAGACTCTGAACATCAAGAAGATCGTCACCGGTATTCCCAGATACTACAACCTGCTGTGGTACAAGACCAGGACTTATTTCGACTTTGATCCGGCCCGGTATAGCGTGGAGATTGAGGACGAAAGGGGCCTGCTGGCTTCTGTGGATCCTGACACCGGCGCTGTCACTGCCAAGGAGAATGTCAGCGGTACCGTGAAGGTGATCCTGCGGGATAAGACCCAGGTCAGCGGAAACGGCCTGTATCATGAGATGGGGGTCTTTGACCTGACCATCAACCTGGGCGACGCGACCCAGAATACCATTGCTCCTCAGGTGGTGGCAGGGGCTGACTTTACCATGGCCCTTACCGCTACCGGCCAGGTGTACACCTGGGGCTCCAATGAGAACGGAGTTCTGGGCCGGGATATCACCGCTGTGGCGGGCAATATCGCCGGACTGGTGAGCTTTGGCGGAGAGAATGTGACCATCGTGGCCATTACCGCCGGCAGCAACCATGCTCTGGCGGCGGACAGCACAGGCCGTCTGTGGGCCTGGGGCGCCAACTATTCTGGTCAGGCCGGTCTGGGTACCGGCGTGACTGGCGTGAGCACACCCACTTTGGTGACCTTCCCGGCGGTGGATACCACTACGGGACACACCGAGATCAACCGTTACGAGCCGATCCGGATCGCCAGGATCTCGGCGGCGGAGGACTTTACCCTGGCGCTGGACGATCAGGGTCAGGTCTGGGCCTTTGGCGACAACAGCTTTGGCCAGCTGGGAGTTACCGGCGGCAACCGGTTTGAGCCTACGCCGGTGTTCGGCTTTGGCACCACTCCGGCTCAGAATGAGAATATCGTGGCGCCCTACTCTCTGGATGAGGTGGTGGCCATTGCCGCCGGCGGGCGGCACTCGGTGGCCCTTACCGCCAGCGGGCAGGTCTACACCTGGGGCGATAACACCTACGGCCAACGGGGCATTGGGCCCGTTGACTTCCCCAACTACCAGCCCAGGGAGCTTGTGAACTACAGCGCCAGCGATCTGCCTGCCGGCACCAACATCAAGGTATTCAGCCACGATCATACCGTGGTGGATATTGCCGCCGGCTATACCCACACCCTGATCCTGGTGGACAACGGCGGCACCAACAGCACCGATCACGGTGAGGTTTACGCCTTCGGCTATAACTACTGGGGTTCTCTGGGCAACGGAACTCAGGAGAATTCCTTCTATCCCAAGGCGGTAAAGACCATCCGGGATGGGGAGCATACGCCGGAGATCCTCCACAACATCATCGGTGTGGCAGCGGGCAAGTACGCCTCCTATGCCTACTCGGAGGACGGCCAGGTCTACACCTTTGGTCAGAACTCCTTTGGCCAGTTGGCCGACGGCTCTGAGATCACGAAGCTCTATGCCAATGTAAACTACTATGACAATTATACCGGGGATCCCGATGGCGGTGACTACGCTTATTCGGATGATTACATCATTCCGGAGCTGCGGGAGCAGACCACCGGTCTGCCCACCGGCGCGCCCAAGGGGTATCTGACCGGAATGCGGCAGATCTCTGTGGGTGGGGAGCACGCGGTGATGATCCGCAACGACGGCTATGTGTTGACCAGCGGCCACAACGATTGGGGCCAGCTGGGCGGCGGCGACGGCGTCCAGAGCGAGGTCAGCATTCCCATGATCGTCCATAAGGCCCAGGGGGCCAGCACCGGCGTGCTGACCGTGACCGGTAAGACTAAGCTGGATCCCAAGGTGGAGAATGACGTGGGCGAGGCCATGAATCTCGGCCTAGATGGAGCCTACCATCTGCCCTACAATAAGCAGATGCTTCTCTCCGATATCAAGCTGCAGGTGGCGGACGGCGAACTGCTCAATGTGTTTGGGCTGGACAGCCACTTTGTCACTGACGGTCTGAATCTGACGGTCACTGTGTCCTATCCCATCGTGGATGTGGTGGAGCAGAAGGACGCCGACGGAAAGCAGTCCTTCCTGCTGCGGCCCCTGGTGGCGGAGTACGACGCCGCTGTGGGCACCACTGTGATCACCGTGACCGAGACCAACACCGGCGCTACTGCCCACTTCACCCTGGTGATCGACCCTGAGGAGCTGGTGAACGCTCCCATGGAGGTCTACACCTTCACCCAGCCCATGCTGGTGATGGGGGATGACTTTGCCCTGGCCCTGCGGGGTGACGGCACTGTCTGGACTTGGGGCAGCAACGATAATGGTCAGCTGGGCATCAACACTCCCGACGGCTATCAAACCGTGCCCGTGCAGGTTATCGGCAGTGACAATAACCGGAACACCGGCGTGCTGCGCAATATTATCTATGTGGCCGCCGGAAATGACCACGCCTTGGCTGTGGATAACAATGGGACTGTCTGGGCCTGGGGCAGCGGCTATGGCCGTGTGGCTACCCAGGTGAACGCAGTCAGCGGCAGAGGGGTCACAAAGGTCTTTGCCGGAACCTCCGCCTCTGCAGTTCTCTACGGAAATGGTGAGCTGCGGAATCTGAACAACGGCCTGCTTGCCAGCGGCGTGGTGGATGCCGGCTATATGGGTAATGAGCTCTACTACACCACTGCTGAGGGTGCGGTAAATGGCACTGTGGTGGGCGCTGGTGCGGTGGTTCTGTCCGGCGGTGCCAACCATATCCTAGCCCTGGATAAGGATGGTAAGGTCTGGGCTATGGGCAGCAACGACCATGGTCAGTTGGGCACCGGTACCGGCAGTACTTCCGCTTGGACAGCGGTGCTCCGGGCCGACCGGCAGCAGCTGGGCACCAACGATCCTGTTATGTCCATCTATGCGGGACACAATGTGTCCGCGGCGGTCACCGCCGCCGGCCGCCTCTTCACCTGGGGCAACAATGCCAACGGTCAGATGGGCGACGGTACCCTGGAGGGCAAGAAATATGCCACTGAGCTGAGCACCATGAGCGGTTTTGCAGTGCCCAGGTCGGTGGACGGTGTGACTGAAGGGGATCTGAGCAAGTCCACCATAGCCGCCAACAGCACTGTGGTGCTTGGTATGATCGCCTCCGGCGGCATCTATGGCTGGGGTAATGAGAATGCCGGGGCATCCTATGCCAACATTCTGGGTACCGGCACGCCCGGTACGGCCAGCCGGGTTCCTGTGGCTGTGGGCGCCAACCAGGCCCTGGAGATGGCCTACGCCGCCATTATCCAGCTCCAGCCCGAATATGCGGAGATGGATCCCGCGGAGCTGACTGCTCTGCTCAACAACTATGGCTTTGACAAGATCATGACCGGCACTCTGGATGAGCTGGAGGCGGAGGCCTATGTGGCCGCTCTGGCAGAGGAGGGTGTGACCCTGGAGGAGGAGACCGAGGCTGAGGCCGAGGAAGCCCCCTTGGCACGCCGCGCCCGGGCGAGGGCCATTATCCGTGTGCCCGACATGAACGAGGTCATTCAGGAGACCACCCTCTTTGACGCGAAGAATCCGCTGCCCGACCGGGTGGCGCTGGGCGAGGATCAGATCTTCGTCATAAAGCGCAGCGCAGTCTATGAGGTGGATAACTTCTATCTGAACCTGTTCCAGAGCCGTTCTGACAACACCAGACGACTGGAGAACATTGTCCTGTCCGAAAACAATGCCAGCCAGTTTGTTACCAGCGACCACTGGGTAGTGACCCAGCCCGAGGATGCCCTTGACGGTGATCGCCGTCAGCGGTATGAGGCCGGCCAGATCATCATCTCTGACCGGGATGGTCAGGAGCGGGGCCGGATCGATCTGGAGTACCGCCATGTGGACGATAAGGAAGTGGCCACCCAGAAGGGGCTGGAGGACTCCAGCATCCAGACCACGCCCATGGTGCGCAGCAACGGCAACTTTACCGTGGCCCTGCTGTCCAACGGTACCGTCTGGGCCTGGGGCGCCAACGAGTACGGCCAGCTGGGCAACGGTGTGGCTGGTAACGAGCCCAACGCCGGTATGTCCTATGCCAGCCAGCCCATGCAGGTTCTGGCCGCCTATGAAAAGACCGATGTCCGCTTTGGCGATTATATGCAGAATATTGTCCGGATCGCGGTGGGCAAGGAGCACGCCATGGCCCTTGGCCGGGACGGCAGCGTGTATGCCTGGGGTCGGAATAACTACAGTCAGGTGGGCCTGGAGGATGTGGCCTACCAGGCGGTGCCTGTCCAGATCAAGGCCGGTCAGCAGACTTTGACCGAGGAGTACGAGAACAACACCTACCTTACTGATATCGTGGATATCGCCGCAGGCGGCGCCACCTCGGTAGCGGTGGATGAAAAGGGCTATGTCTACACCTGGGGCAGTAATGCCAACGGGGTGCTGGGCATTAGCCGTACCGGAGAAGAGCTGGAAAAGGCTGTGGAGCCTTACCGTGTGTTCCGGGGTTATCTAAACCCCAACGATGGTACCGTGCTGGATCCCGCCACCGCTGGAGTGACCGAGACCTATGGCAGCAACTACATCTATCTGACCAACATTGTCCACGCGGCAGCTGGTGAGAACCATGTACTGGCCCTGGATCAGTGGGGCAGCGTGTATGCCTGGGGCAGCAACAACTCTGGGCAGCTGGGCAACGGCCGCGACTCGAATGGAGCCGCCGCCGATACTATGAAGCTGGTACCCACCCGGAGCAGCGTCAATAACGTGGTGTCCATCGCTGCGGGCGGCAACAGCTCTGCTGCGATCCGCAAGGATGGTACTGTGTGGGTCTGGGGCGACAACAGCTATGGCCAGCTGGACATTCAGCCCAACCGTCAGGCCAAGAGCTCCACACCCATTCAGGTGCAGGTGCCTGTGTACGCCGAGCAGGTGGATGTGAGCGACAGCCACATGATCGTTCTGGGTGAGAACGGCGCTGTGTACGGCTGGGGCCGGAACAACAACGGCCAGCTGGGTATCGGCAGCGTAAGTGACGTTCAGGTCGGCATGGTCACCCCCTCTGTAATGAAGGATGGAACGGCCTACGCCCTGGATGGCACCACTGACATTACCGGGGATGGCATTGGCAACCGGGTCTTGGCAGTGGCTGCCGGTGCTATGCATTCTGTAGCGCTGCTGGACGATGGCCATGTGTATGTCTGGGGCTCCAACAGCATGGGCCAGACCGGCGATGTCAACAAGATGGTGGGCACTGACAATTATGTGAGCCGGGGCGCCAAGGTGGGCATCGACAAGGCGATCCGCACCCTCTACCTCAATGAGATCATTGAGAAGGAGACGGAGCCCGATGCCGTTGACGGAGGCGTAACTGAAAAGATCTCTCAGCCCACCAAGTATGAGTATCTGATGAACCCGGGCGATGAGATCCGGATCGACACCAACCATTTCGGCACCCGCACCTGGCGCAGCTTTAACCTGATCAACGCCAACGTTGTTAAGCCTGTGGATGCCAAGGATGTGGAGCTTTACTCCCTGGATGAGACAGTGGCCATGGTGGACGGCAGGTTCCTGCTGGAGACCGACGCCGACGGCGATGGCGTGATGGAGGAAATGGAGAATCCTGACTTTGGCCTGGTCACCGTGGGTAAGTTTGGTATCACCTACATTGTGGCCAAGTACGTGGATCCTGAGACCCAGGAGGAATACAGCGCTTTCTTCAAGGTTCAGGTCACCCCGCAGCCTGAGGACGGCGATGATCCTCAGCCGCCCATGAACGTGACCTATCCTCAGATCGCCATCGGTGAGAACTTTACTGTCGCCCTTCGGGATAACGGTACCGTTTGGACCTGGGGCTCCAACAGCGCGAACTTTGCCATGAATGGCGACGGACGGCTGGGTAACGGCAGTTCCTATGCTGAGACTTACATCTCTCCCGAGCAGATCCTTGGCGAGGGAATGGGCGTAACAGACGAGACCCAATATCTGGCGGAGGCGGTCGTTACCAAGATCGCCGTCGGCGCAGACTTTGGTGTAGCCGTGACCCAGGATGGCCGGCTTATGGGCTGGGGTAGCAACCGCCGGGGCCAGCTGGGTCTGGGTGAGAACAGCAACCAGAGCGGTAAGCGTTACCTCTATACCCCGGTCTATATGCCTTGGGATGTGGAGACCTACGGCAAGATCGTGGATGTGACGGCGGGTAAGGATTATACCCTCTTTGTCACTGAGTATGGCAAGATCTTTGGTATGGGCTCCTTCTCCAACGGACGTCTGCATCCGGGCTATACCAGCGGCAACACCCTTGTGCCGGTGCCTGTGTGGATCCCCGGTCAGTCTGAGTTCTATGATATCGAGGCCGGCACCGCTACCACCTATGCTGTGACCCGGAGCGGCGATGTGGTGGCCTGGGGCCGGAATGTGGGCCGTAATAACGGCGTGGACAACGGCCAGTTTGGCACGGACAATGACTTTGCCCGTGGGCCCAGCTATGCCGAGGGCGATGTCCAGTCCAATGTGGTAAGTCTGTCCGCTGGCGCTGACAGTGTCATGGCCATTGATGTAAACGGTCAGGTTATCGTCTGGGGTGACAACAGCATTGGTCAGCTGGGCGTTAAGGAGGAGGAGATCACCTCCACCAAGACCACCTACGAGTGCCCCAACTGCCACCATGTGTACAACGAGGGCAGCAGCCAGCTCACTGTGGAGGATGGCGTGGTGACCCTCCACTGCGATAACACTATTGGCGATGGCACCTGCACCTTCGAAGATGTGGTAGAGCCCTCTGTGGATACCACCACCGAGATCCGCTATCCCACAAAGATCTATGAGCCTACCCGGGATACCACCTTTAATTTCACTTACACCGTAGAGGATATCAATGAGGAGCCCTACGATGTGTCCAGTGTGGTGGTCATGACGGCGGTGGGTACCTCCGGCTATGCTCTGTACGCAAAGGATACAGGCGGAAAGGATACCATCAAGACCCTGCGGGCTTCCGGTAACAACAACCATGGTCAGCTGGGCATCAACCAGCGGGGTGGCCTGCAGCCCAACTCCAGGATAGCCATGCCTGTCCGGGCTGGTGAGGCCAATGTGGACGACTATCTGCTTCCCATTGATAACATCATGTATATTGCTGTCTCTGACAACGGCGGCACCGTGGGCGCTTATGATAACAGTCACGGTACTGTGTATGCCTGGGGCAACAATGAAAAGGGTCAGGTAGGCGATGGCACCTATATCGATCGACTGATGCCCGTCATGGTCTCCATGGACGGCGGCGGAGCCTACCTGGATATCAGCAGCGTGCTGCTCAACAACAATAAGAACGCGCCCGAGCGTCTGGCCACCGCCCTGATCAGCAGCAACGGTTATATGGGCAGCGAGGAGCTTGATACCCTGAATGCCTCCCATGCGCTGCTGTATCTGGCGGACGGGAATGTGGAGGATGCCACCAATATGGTTCGGACTCAGGCGGGAGAGACTGTGTATATCCGCCTGCAGAATGCCTCTGACGCCCTGTGCGGCTCGGTCATGTTGGTCTATCTGGATGGAACTACAAGTGAACTGACCCTGACGCCGGTGATGAAAACACTGGAGAGTGGGGAGGAGTTCCCGGATTATTATACCGGTTCCTTCGTCATGCCCAGTGAGGATGTTAACATTCTGTTCACCATGGTGGGTGCGCAGGGTAAGGGCTTCAATCCCTTTAAGGTGACCGCCAATTCCGATTCCAGAAGATATGATGTCAGCGTATTCTTGGGCGAGGGAGACAGCAAGCAGCCCTACAATGAGATGGGCGAGATGGCGGGTTCTCTCATCAGTGTGGAGATCACGCCCAAGGAGCACTCGGGTGGCGGTTCCTACATCATCAGCGGCGTGTCTTTGGTGGATCCCGAGGTGGGAGAGTATCCCCTGCACTTCTACGAGGGTATGATCCAGGTGGATCCTGAGAACAATCCGTCCTACTATGAGAAGGACGGTAAGGTCTATGCCTCCTTCATCCTGCCCGAGCGGGATGTGGAGGTCAAGGTCAGCACCAGTTATGATACGCCCAGATCCTACACCGGAACGGTTATGGTGGTGGATAACTACAATGACGGCAGCCTTACCGCTCCGGCCATCAACAATGTAAAGATGTCCATCAACGGCCAGCCCTTTGAGCTTGGCGGTGCTCAGGTAGTGGGCGATCCGGAGAATCCCATCATGTTCCGGGCCAAGGCCGGCGATGTGATCACTATTGATGCCTCCACCACCAATACCGAGGGTACCTTCTACTCCCTGGTCACTGTCAATGCCGCTACCAAAAAGGGTGTTGAGATCAGCGAGGGTGAGGGAGAGGATCAGAAATCAAGAACCATCCCCTACATCGTACCTGTCCGCAACGGCCACAATACGGCCCAGTTCGTCATGCCTGACGACACGACCCAGATCGTAGTGGCCTTCAAGTACGGCTCCACCTCCACCATGCACTATGATACCCTGGAGACACCGGAGGGCCGTCTGATGACCAGCCTGGTCTACGGCGATGAGCTACAGATCATGGCGGCTGATATCGTGGCCCACCTGGGCTTCAGCGCCTATGGCCCGTTGTACTACACGCCCAGGCTGGAGGATCTGGACTTCTTCAGCACCAACCCGGATGTGGCCACCGTGAACGAGCGGGGTCTCATCAAGGCTCAGGAGCAGTCTGGCTTTACCTTCATCATTGTCACCGACCGCCGGGGCAACCAGGGCTTCATGAAGATCGGCGTATCCCCCAGACCTGACGTTAGCGAGGAGCGCACGGTGGCCTTCCCCATGATCGCGGTGGGAGCTAACCACACTGTGGCTCTGAAGGCCGACGGCTCCGTGTGGGCTTGGGGCAGTAACGCTTACGGCCAGCTGGGCGTGTCCAGAGACACCACCCAGGCGACCACCCCCATTGAGGTTCAGCGGGTGGTGACCGAGATCGTTGACGGCAAGGAAGTCAATACCACGATCCCCCTTACCGGCGTTGTCAAGATTGCCGTGGGCGGCAACCATTCCCTGGCCATGACCGAGGAGGGCCTGGTCTACGCCTGGGGCGATAACTCCACCGGCGCCCTGGGACAGGGCAACAGCGCAGGAGTGAGCTATACCGCCGTCCTGGTGAAGGGAATTGCCTCTGAGAATGACGCGTTGGGAGCTGATCTGTATAGCTCCTCCATCGTGGATATCGTGGCCTCCGGTCTGGTGGACCACACCGGAAAGAGTGTGAGAGCATACTCCTACGCGCTGGATAAGCGGGGCAGGCTGTTTGGCTGGGGCACTAACTATCACGGGGTAGTGAATCCCGACGATCTGAATAATAGCGGTAATATCCGGCTGCCTCAGGAGCTTACCGCCAGCGACCGCATGCCCGAATTGAAGGGCCCCATGACCCTGTCCGGTGATAAGATTGCCGCCAACATGCGCCTACTGCGCAAGGACGGCCAGGTTATCAGCTGGGGTCAAAATGATGAGGAGCACAAGGCCTACGGTGGATACGCCACCGAGGAGACCCCTGACCGTGCCATCCTGAACGGCCGGGCCATAGAGGTTTGGGGCGGTGTATATAATGCGGTGGCCATCACCTCCGGTGGCCAGGTCAAGACCTGGGGCGGCACCAATGACGGGGAGTACGACACTCGCTTCGCCAACGGTGAGCGGGATCTGATCATCGAGGTAGGCGAGCAGCTGGTGGACGCCGACGGTAAGTATATCATGACCACCGAGATGGTTCAGGCTGTGGATGAGTTCGGCTATCCCCTCTACTGGACCAACAGCTCTATGATAGATAAGACCACTGAGGAGACTCCCTATCCCGTGGAGACGGAGCAGGTAGTGCCTGCCCTGGCCACCGAGGTGACCAAGGTGGAGCAGGCTCTCTATAACTACGAGATGCCCACTACCTACAAGGAGCTGTCCAAGGATTACCAGTATGGCTGGATCGTGGAGAGCTATGTGGATGATGAGGATAAGAGCATTATCCTCACCATGGAGGATATCAAGGCCGGCACTGTGACGGTCAAGGGCTATGTACCTGTGTATAACCAGGACAGCAATGAGCTGGTGGGCTACCGGCCTGAGGGCGAGGTGGGCCGTGACTACATGTCCCTGGCTGACCTGGAGAGCGGCAAGCAGTTGTTTGAGGGCTATACGCCCAGATACAAGCCTCTGACCCTGGGCTTCCCTGTGGCGGCGGACATTTCCGAGTACCTCCAGGTGTCCTACAACGATTACTATCTGTGGTCTGTGGGCAAGTTTGAGCACATGGAGAAGAGCGGCGAGTTCGACGGCGCCGTGGGCGAGCTGTACGGTCCTGCTCTGGGTCAGGGCGACAACGTGAACAAGGACGGCAGCCCGCTGGACTTCAGCGTGGCCCTGGACGCCTTTGATCTGGAGGGCAATCCCATTGAGGAGGGCAGCGAGAGCAAGATGCGTCCTGCGATCCTTCGGGATGAGGAGACCCATGAGCCTATCCGGGATGAGGAGGGCAACCTGATCCGGCTCAGCCAGTGGGGCCAGGCCGACCGTGTCTCCGCCGGCGCCTCCGGTATTGCTGGCGCGCCCATCGGTGGGGTCATTGGGGTGCAGAACTCTGTAAACGCCATGGATCGCCACTCCATCATCATGAAGAGCAATGGCTCCCTGTGGGCTTACGGCAAGAACGGAAATGGCCGGATCGGTGACGGAACTGCCACCTCCACCGACGTGCCCGTCCGTGTTGGTACCAGTTACTTCATCCTGGAGGACTACAGCGTGTCCATCCGGGAGGGCGAGCGCTTCCAGTTTAATGTGGAGCCCAAGATCTCCGCCTTTAACGTGTTCAGCAACGTGGGCGACGATACCTCCAAGCAGGAGCTGGCCTGGTTCACCTGGGACGCCTCCGAGGACTCCGACTGGAACGTGACGCTGCAGAATGAGGAGTATAAGACCAGCCTGAACGAGTATGTCAAGGTGGAGTATGCCACCCTGAGCGAGGAGGAGAGCCAGGCCAAGGGCCTGAAGTACCGTCAGTGGGATAAGCGTGCCACCATTACCGGCTTGAAGGCTGGTACCACTTACGTTCTCATCTCTGTGGCCAACGATTCCCTTATCGTGGGCTCCTTCAAGGTGGAAGTCCGTCCTGCCGACGAGGTGACTGCCCCCAGCGATGTAGCCAAGGAGTTGGGCGAGAAGTACGGCCTGTACTACTCCGATAAGGTGGATGTAATCGGCCAGCCCAACAGCAACCTGCAGCATCTGAACGATGCTTTGGGTGCAGATTACGTGCCTGGCACCGAGCAGAGTGGCGGCCTTTACCAGGGCATGTATGACTCCTATGTGGAGAATGGCGGTAACAGCCAGAGAAATGAGACCAAGTTCCGGGAGAACTATGGTACCAGCGTGTCCTATCCCATGCTGGCCTCCGGCACCAGCTTCACCGTGGCTCTGGCCGGTGACGGCACTGTGTGGACTTGGGGCGATAACGCCTATGGCGAGCTGGGTATCGGTACCATCTACGGAACCAAGGCCGCTCCTCAGCAGGTCATCGCTCAGGTGCGGGACGACAGCGGCAAGGTCATCCGCTACGAGTATCTGAACAACGTGCGGAAGATCGCCGCCACCGGAAACTTCGTTTATGCGCTGAAGAACGATGGTACGGTGTGGAGCTGGGGCCGCAACGACTGCGGCCAGCTGGGCCTGGGTACTGAGTACACCTACTATACCCGGGTACCGTACGCCACCCAGGTGATCAGAGGTCTCCAGGGCAGCGTCAGCTACCGGGGCGAGAACGCCTACATGCAGGAGATCGTGGATATCGCTGTGGGCGGCGTGGACAATGACCATGGCTATGCCTACATGCTCCAGACCACCTACTACTATCACTATACGGAGATCAAGGACGAGGAGGGTAACGTCACTGAGGCCTATACTGAGCCTAAGATGCTTACCGACAATCTCTTTGGCGTGGGTGACAACACCTATGGCGAGCTGAGCATCTCCACCATCACCAAGCAATACCGGGAGCCTGTCAGTGTCCACATCGCCAACGGCGTGGTGGCTGCGGTGGCCGGCGGCGAGTCCGGCACCGGCCATATCCTGGTGGGTAACGGCAGCGTGATCAACATGGGCGACAACCGCTACTACGGCATCGGCAACGGCAGCAGTGTGGGTACCAGAGGCACCGCTCTGATGAACTACCGGGCCATGGCCATCGGCGGAGGCAAGAACAGCGGCCTGGCCTCCGTATTCCAGATGCAGCAGGCGGGCGACGGCCGGTACGTGAAGGTGACCAACTACAGAACCGGTGAGGATGTGACCGGTAACCTCTATGTCTGGGGTCAGGTGAATAACCTCTTCCCGACCAACGAGACCATCCTTACCCTGCCCGCTCAGGTCACTGACCTGACCATGAACGTGAACCGGGCCGAATACCGGGGCCGGGTCATGCTCACTGGCGGAAACGGGGCGGCCTATTCTGTGGACGACAGGGGCCGGCTGATCCTCAGCGGCGGCAACAACTATTACGGCGAGCTTGGCCGGGGAATGCTGGGCGGTGGTGATATCACCAAGAATCCTGCCTTTGCCGCACCCGACAAGCGGGTGACCTCTGTCACTGCCGGCACCAACCACACCGCTTATGTGGACGATCAGGGCGGCGTGTGGGCCTTCGGCTTCAATAACAGAGGCCAGGTGGGCAACCAGAACCTGTCCGAGCCCTACACCTTCAATCCTATGGCCACCGGTATTCTGCTGACGGTGGAGAGCAACCTGTCCTCCGTGGAGCTGGTTCTGAAGAGCGATAAGGATCGCGGCTTTGTGGACGAGGCCAGCATGAAGATGGGCTATGAATTTGACCTGGCGGCCAACTATACGGCCTCCCGGAGCTTCAACCTGCTCAAAAATGATCCCGATAAGCAGTTCCGGTTCTATGATCTGCGCAAGGCCGCCCAAGCTGGCCTCATTGTGACCTATGAGAGCCTGAACGAGCAGGTAGCCGCGGTGAATGACCAGGGGATCCTCACCGCCGTAGGTTATGGCCAGACCGATATCCTGGTGACCGTCAACGACGGTGCCACCAAGCGGGAGCTACAGTTCCACGTCACCGTCCGCAAGCCCTATCTGACTGGCGGATATGTCTGGGATGAGACCATCCACGACGATGATCTGGATTCCGACGGAGCCTACCGTCTGGAAGTGAATTACACCACCGGGGCCAGCGCCATGGTGGCGGTGGGCGACGACTACACCCTGGCCCTGAAGGCTGACGGTACCGTGTGGAGCTGGGGCCGCAACACCTGGGGGCAGCTGGGCACCGGCTACGGCACCGTGGGCGGGGCTGAAAGCGCACCCACCCAGGTGACCTTCTCCAAGATCGTGGGCTACAAGCGGCCTGCTCAGGCCCCCAACGGGGTGTGGAACGATGAGCTGTATGCCAAGGAGTACACTATGGCGGGCTACAACCGCCGGGTGACCAACGCCAAGAGCACCATCGACCGGAACACTCTGGCCCTGTATACACCCATCTATCAAAGCGAGGGGATCCGGATCACCAAGGTGGTGGCCGGCATGGACTTCGCCATGGCCATTGACAGTGACGGTACTCTCTACACCTGGGGCCGCAATGATGCGGGCCAGATTGGCAATGGACTGGTGAGCGTCACAGGCCCCGGCATCCGGGAGAATTGCTATCCCAGCCCTGTGGCCATGAACGACTTCCGCGAGATGCGCAACAGCGCTGATCCCGAGGCCCCGCTGGTCATCGTGGATATGGCCGCCGCAGTCTACAATGACAGCAGCTACGCCATGGCTCTGTCCAATACCGGCGACCTGTTCGTCTGGGGCAATGGCGAGCTGACTCTGGTGGGCGACAGTACCCGGGCCGACCGACTGAAGCCGGGCCGTGCTCCCGTGTCCTCCATTGTGGATATTGCCGCCTCCGCCCAGGACAACAGCTACGCCCTGGATGAAATGGGCAACCTGATGCGTTGGGCCATGAATGTAGAGTCTGGTGCAGTCACCAACCTGAGCACCAATGAGGACAGCGGACTGAAGGATCTGACCGGGGCCGGAGACCGGATCGTTACCACTGACGCCGGCCGGGGCAACTTCATGCTCCTCACCAAGAACAACGATGTGTGGACTGCCGGCGACAACAGCTCCGGTCAGCTGGGCACTGGCGACAAGGTAAGCCAGGCCAAGTTTACCAAGAGCAGCAGCATGTCCGCCCAGAATATCCAGACCGTCACCGGTGGCTGGACCACCGTGGCGCTGGTCAACGACGGTTCTGCCCAGGCGCTGACAGATCCCGATGCCGCTGGCTTCGGTGTTCTGGGAACGCTGTGGACGGTGGGCTCTAACAACGCCGGCCAGCTGGGCGTGGGCACCACCTTTGACTCTGACCAGTTCCTGACCGTGAAGGCCGGCGATACCGCCGGAGTGCCCTTCGATGATCCCGCCAGTGACAGCGACAAGGTCACTGACGATATGCGGAATGCCTACATCACCGGTGTGGTTCAGGCGGATACCTCCGTGGGCATGAACCTGAACATGAACGGCTATAACGATGTGGCTGTCAAGAACAGCACCTATAACCCGGGAGTGCTGGGCGAGAGCCGGACTATGACAGGTCTCAGCTCTGCCATTACCTACGATGGCTCCGTTTACACCTGGGGTGCCAATGACTTTGGCCAGATGGGCAACCGGATCATCGGTACTGATCCGCTGACGGGACGGAGCAACGAGACTACGCCCAACTATGTCAACGGCCTACGGATGACCCTGAATAATGCCCTCCAGGGTGTGAAGAACAACCGGTTGATCTATGTGTATAATAAGCCGGAAGGAGCGGATACTGATATCCGCTCTGGCTGGAAGCTGCGCCCGGTGATCTATTGGTTCAACGTCTACAATGAGCTGCCTGTGGATCTCAACGAGAATGCCGAGTATGTCTTTGCCTCCACCAACGAGAGCGTCCTCTCCGTGACCGATAAGGGTGAGCTGATCTATCACGGTGTGGGCGCCGCCAATGTGGTGGTCTATGAGAAAAACACCAGGCTCAAGACTATCCTGGAGGTGGAGGTGATCCCCTTCCGGACGGCTTATGGCGAGGCGGACAAGGGCTACATGGATCCCGAGACCGGAGAGCTGACCTATCAGTTCAACGTTCCCGGCCTGGCCACCGGTACCGACTTCAGCCTGGTGGTCACTGCTGAGGGCTACGCCTACGCCTGGGGCAGCAACCAGTATGGCCAGGTGGGCCAGAACCAGCTGCGTACCAAGCAGTATGACGTATTCAAGCCTGTTCAGTCGGGCAGCGGGCCCATGGATCGGATCGTTTCTGTGGCGGCGGGCGACACCTTTGCCCTGGCTGCCAGCCAGGATGGTTATGTCTGGGCCTGGGGCCAGAATATCAGCGGCAGCCTGGGTCTCAACATCGATACCTCCAGCATCGGTTCCTATCCCACGCCTCAGCGCGTCCGGGGTGCGGACGGTACCGGGTACCTGGGCGACGAGCGTACCGGCAAGGTCATTAAGGTCTTTGCCTTCGGCAACTCCGCGGCGGCCCTTACTGAGAAGGGCGAGCTGTATGTCTGGGGCGGTAATGAGTTTGACCGCCTGGGTGCCCGGAGAGGCAAGCTGAACTACGGCTATCCCCAGAAGGTGCCTGGACTGAACCATGTCCAGGAGGTCTATATCAGCGGTCACAACATGATCATCCTTACCGAGGGCACCGAGATCTGGGTGGCCGGCGACCGCAATACCCATATCAACGGCTGGGGCAAGAATGAAGAGATCATGACTCAGGCGGAGCCTGGAGTTACTACCTCTGTATTCCCGCTGCCCATGCTGAACAATACCCAGACCGCTTACCAGGACGCCGCGGCCAGCGTGGGTCTGGGTGACGAGCAGGCCATCTTCATGGCCTTGGAGTACCGGAACTACACCGGAACCCCGGAGGAGGCCAACGGCCCGGCAGAGCTTCTGGAGAAGCATCTGTATATGCTGGGCACCGACAACCACGGCCTGCTGGGGACTCTGCTGGGTACCGAGGAGACTCCCGCCACCGGCGACAGCGGTGTGGTAGTGAACCAGCCCACCGAGTACTTCTACTTCAATGAGCAGGAGCAGATTCGTCTGCAGGAGGTCATGGAGGAAGCCTACGAGATCCTGTCCAAGTATGGCAACCGCTTTGACTCCGTCTGGATGGGGCTCCAGGGCGTTTATAACACTGCCAAGCAGGCGCTTAAGAGCTCCGGCTCGGCGGAGCCTACCGATGATGACATCAAGAATTGGCTGTACGAGAAGGCAAGCGCCGGAACCCCGGTCAACGGGATGGATCTGACCAACCTTAACGGCTGGGATCTGACTACCGATGACGGGCTGGATGCTTTCATCGACTACGTGATCACCAACCCCGACTGGGTGATGGTGGCCCTGAACCGGGCCGGCCAGGCCGTTATGGATGCCGAGGAGAACCTGTGGCTGGCTCAGGAGAGCCTGAAAACGGCGGAGAGTGCTGCCCAAAGCTATCAGGAGACCTATCTCCTGTGGCAGGAGCTCCAGGCCACCGTTGAGAATGACCCGGCCTTCACGCCCTATCAGGGTGTGCTGTTGGCCTATCAGGCCGCCGCCAAGGATTACTATAACATCCTGGATGAGTATAACAAGGCGCTGTCCGTCACCAATATGGCCAAGGCATCGTGGACATCCGCGACAAAGGCTGCTGAGGCGGCCCAGGCAGCTTTTGATAAGTTGCAAACTGAGACCGATGTGGCCCAATGGGAGCTCGATGAGGCTGCAAAAGCCAATTCGGATGCAATCACTGCTGCTCAGAAGGCAAAAGAGGCTTATGAAGCAGCCGAAGAAAAATCCACCGCCCTCAGCGGGCAGGCCGCCACAAAGCGTCAACAGATGGAGGAAGCCCAGGAGAAGGTAAGTAGCTCTGAGTACAAGGACGCCTTTGATCAGCTGCTGTGGAATATCCAGCACCCCGACTTTGAGGCTGAGGATGGAAGCAAGCCCAACGCACAGTATGCCAAGTTCCAGAAGATCCTCAAGGGACTGGAGCTTCAGGATTACGCTACCATCGTAGCCCATGTGACGCTGGCGGAAGAGAATGTGGATGATATCGGTAACATCCTGAAGAGCGCCAAGGAAGAGGTTAAAATCAGAACGACTCAGCTGGGCTATGATCCCAAGGCTCCCGACGCCGATACGCATGACCAGGAGAACAGCGCCTGGAGCAAGCTGGTGGACATGGCGGAGATCGCTAACGTGGATTACAGCTACATCCGGATGGATTACTACACCTGCTATAGCTGCGGCAACACCTATATCGGCACTGAACTTCTGGCCGGGCACCGCTGCCCCAACACTATCCACCGGCCTCTGCCTGAGTATAATTCGGATTCCAGGGATTATGTCTGCAACAGCTGCAACGGACACTATCTGTTCAGCCAGCTTCTGCCGGGCGGCCGTTGTCCCAATGCCGTCCACGAGCAGGAGGTTCCCGGGCCGAAGGTTGATGCCGATCAGAAGGATTATGTGGCTCTGTCCCGGCCCCAGGCCATCAGAAGCTTCCTGTTTGAGGACAGACTGGACAGCAAGAGCGAGCTCCAGAAGCTCTACGAGACGGGCAAGGCGGCCTATGAGGATCTGTCTGCCGCGCTGAACGGGGAGAACCTCAACCTGTCCCGTGTGGGCGATACCCTGCGGAGCTATCTGAATACCTTGACCGCCAGCACCAGCAGCCTGACCCGCTGGGTGGCGGAGGAGGCCTACACAGACGACAGCATTTCCTCCAACGTGGCCAGTGTGTTTGGCGCTATGGCTTTCACCTCGGCTGTGACGGAAGAGGGCTATGTGTACATGTGGGGCGACAACGGCAAGGAGTCCCGCACCGGCGGCGTTCTGGGCAACCGGGAGTCCACCGGGCTCCAGGCTGAACCCAGCCTGATGTACCGCAAGGAGTTTGGTACTGAGTACATGGGCCAGGTGGTACGCCTGTCCACCGTGTCCGGCAACATGGATTACCGCCATGTGCTGGCCCACAGGACTACGGGCTATACCTACGCCTGGGGCAATAACCGCTACGGCCAGCTGGGCAACCAGACTACCACCAGCAATACCGTACCCACCGTGGTGGGCAGCGGTAAGATCTATCTGGGTCAAAGCACCTATTACCTGGATATCAGCCGCGGCGGTCTGAACACCCAGAATATCGCCGTCAGAGATGACAGTAAGGGTTACCTGATGGTCTACGCAGACGGCATTATAGATGGCCTCTACCAGTGGAAGAGCTTGGACACCTCCATCGTCCGTGTCACACCGAGTGAGGGCAATAGCTCCACTGCCATCCTGACCGCCATTCGTGAGGGTGAGACCCGAGTTCTGGTAGAGAACACCGTCACCGGCCAGATCGTCTTTGCCCGGGTGATCGTGACCGACGGCGTCACCTATCCCCAGCTGACCCTGGGCCGGGATACCTCCACCGCCCTGAAGAAGAACGGTACTGTCTGGGCGTGGGGCGACAATACCTACCGGGAAGTGAACCTGGAAGGTACCAAGGAGACCAATGAGAGCTTCGGTGACTACACCGGGGTTACCACTGGCGTGGGCAAATTGGGGGTGGGCTCCAAGCAGTCCCTGATCACCGTGCCCGTCCAGCTCAGCTATTATCTGGAGAGCCCCACCTCCACCACCCTGCGTAGCTTCCAGCGGATCACCAAGATCGCCAACGGCGATAGCCACAGCCTGGCCGTGGACTTTGACGGCAACGTGTATGCCTGGGGCGATAACACCTATGGTCAGCTGGGTCTCAATCCCACCCAGGTGAAGAACACCGACTATCCCATCCGTCTGGATATCCGGGACGCCAATGGGGTCAAGCCCAGATTTATCAGCGTGGTAGCCGGCTCCAACCATTCCCTGGCTCTGGACAGCGAGGGACGGGTCTTTGCCTGGGGCGCCAACCAGTACGGACAGCTGGCCAGAGGCGAGGATATCTACAGCAATTACAGCTACTCTGACGGCCCTGCCGCCATTCGGGAGGCTGTGACCAAGACGGGCGACTACGTGCCCATGGCTATGACCGGCTTCAGCGGCCTGCCTCTCACCGGCGTGCTGGATCTGGCTGCCACCGAGGGCGCCACCGCCGTACTGCTGGTGGATGGCAGTGTGTGGACTGTGGGCTCCAACCAGTATGGCCAGTTGGGTACCGGCACCATTTACGAGGGCGGCGAGACCGGGCTGGAGGGCTATGGCCTGATCCGGAGCAGCACCCTGCTCCAGGTTCTCAGCAGTGCGGAGAGCGTAGATGCCGCCGGCCAGCCCGTGGCGACCGAGACTGTGACCCGGATCAACCAGATCCTGGGCCGGGGCTACAACTTTGCCATTGTCACCGAGGGCAAGGAGGCCTACCTGTGGGGCGACAACAGCAGTCACCAGGTGGGTGCTGAGGAGTGGACCCAGAACCGGTATGTGAGCCGGAACGGCAAGATCTATACCGGCGCTACTCTGAAGAACCACGACTATGCGGCGGCTCCCGTGAAGCTTCAGTCCTCCGATACCCAGGGAGGCTCCCTGGAGCACGTGATCAATGTGACCTTCGGCGGCTATGTGGGTGGTACGGTTCAGGCCATGGCTGTTACCATGGAGGAGGAGTACGACTATACCGCCGGACTGGAGACCCTGTCCAGCCGGAACTTCTACACCTGGGCCTGGGGCAGCAACAGCTACAACAAGGCCGGCTTTACCAGCTACCCCGATACCACCCGGGCCAGAAAGATCGAGATCTTCATCCGTGATAATGCCAGCATCCTGCCTGACGGAGCCCAGTTCCAGGCTCTGGCCGCTGGCGGTAACCACTCCGCGGCCTTTGATACCAAGGGTATCGTCTATACCTGGGGTAACAACGAGTATGGCCAGCTGGGTAATTTTGAGCATGAGACTCATACAACCGAGGAGCCCTCCAAGAAGGATCAGGAGGCCCACTTCCTGTGGGAGGCCCAGGTCAGTGAGGTCGTACCCACCAAGGTGGACGAGGAGCATATCGCCATGTACGAGGTGGACTTTGTCACCTCCAATGGGCAGACCACCAGGATGGAGACCCCCAACTATAACTTCCAGGTCAAGGTCGGCGAGGATATCCTTGTGGACGAGCGGGAGGATCGCCGTAAGGCCCTGATAGGTAAGTACATGTATTCCTTCAGCGTGGACAAGGAAGTGGATGAGGAAAAGACGGTCAAGCTGCGCTACAGCGTGCTGGACGACAGCATTGTCTCCCTGGCTGATATCTATCACACCAACACCGATGAAAAGGCCGACGACGCAGGAATGCGTTGGAAGGACGTGACTTACAGCCAGGATTCCCTCCACCTGGAGATCGTCAGCTACCGGGATGTAAAGATCGAGCCGCCCACCGGCGACAACGATTTCGGTACCACCCGAATCATTGCCTACTACAAGGATACCGACAACGACAATGTGGATCAGTCCATGAGCGGCGTTGCCATTGTGGAAGTTCTGGGCCGGGATCACATGGGCATGGGCGAGGTTCCGGTGCTTGGCCCCGATGGTAAGCCCATCGTGAACGAGGATGGCACCATCCAGACCAAGCCCGGCATGGTGGTAAAGCAGCCCTTCCGGGCCCTGCCGCAGGTGGCGGCCGGGGATGATTTCACCCTGGCGGTGAATATCAACGGCGACGTGCTCTCTTGGGGTAATAACCAGTTTGGACAGTTGGGCCAGAGCAGCTCCGCGGCCTACAATATCGCGCCTACCACAGTAAACTTCAACTTTGGCGCTTACGGGTATAACGACCGCTACATCACTAAGGTGGCGGCCGGAGCCCGCCATGCGCTGGCCCTGGATAACACCGGCAGCGTTTGGGCTTGGGGCGACAACGCCGAGGGCCAGCTGGGTCTGGGCGAGGAAGAGGTCGGCCGCTTCCTCAATCGGCCTACGGAGATCACCACCCTGGGCCTGGGCGAAAAGGGCATCAAGATCGTAGGTATCTATGCTCTGGATACCAGCAGTTACATGGTGGATTCCAAGGGCACGCTGTACGCCTTCGGTGCCGGCGAGAACTTTATGAAGGATAAAAATAATAATCTCCAGCCTACCGAGGGCTATGGCCCGGTTCCCACTCCGCTGTCCCTGCTTAAGCGGAGCCTGGAGGTGGCCCACGGCTACGTCCTGAAGGGCAGCGCTACCATTTGGGAACTGCCCATCAGCAGCATCAGTCCCGATGTGGTGAAGCTGGGTGGTTTGACGCCGAATCCTAAGGTTTCCACTGGCGAGGCCATAAACCGGAACATTGTGGCCATTTCTGGCCACTCCGATGAATACACCTACGAGAATGAAGGTGTGGAGGATCACGCCGATACAGGCCATCTGCTTGCCATTGATAAGGACGGCAAGCTGTGGGCGCTGGGTGACAACCACTTTGGCCAGTCTGGCCTCCAGGGCGGCACCAGCCAAAGCTCCACAAAGCTGACCATGGTGGTTCGGCCTGTGGAGAGCTCCGCCGGTAAGGTTCAGCAGTTTGAGCAGATGAGCAACGTTACCGCCGTCGGTACCGGCAATGCCTTCAGTGGCGCGGTCACCCGGAACGAGGGCGAGAAGGTAGCTTACCGCTATTACCATAATTGGGTCACCACAAAGGATGAGGACGGCACTGTGGTTGCCGAGGGCTCCAGCGCCATTACCCAGCGGGCCTGGGATGCCATGACCGATCGCTTTGAGCGCTACTATACGGCTGAGGAGAGTGAAGGCCCCAATTTTGCGGAAGATCCCAAGAATATGCTCCTTACCTACACTCAGAACACTCCCACCCCCAACAATGACAACACCAGTACCACCCACATCTATGTCCGGGAGGCCTTCACCGAGACCGAGGTGACCCGCCTCAAGACCGAGACCTGGAGAGTGGAAGGAAAGCTGACCGACAGGTACGGGTATGACGAGGATGGGGAGAAGCCCAATCCCTTCGTTTCCTCCATCGCCACCGAGGACGACTGGAAGAAGCTGGAGGAGATATTCAAGGCTGATCCGGCCCAGTATGTCTATAAGAAGGTTTCCAATAAGGAGGAGAAGAGCGTCACCGAGACCTACACCAAGGTGGAGACCTTCCAGGTCGACGAGAAGGATGAGGCGGGTAACCTCACTGGTAAGAAGCTGACCGTGGAAAAGACCACCGAGTGGAAGCGCACCGAAAAGGTGGCGGCCTATGACCTCTATGAGCTTTACACCTTCGGACACAACTCCGACGGTCAGCTGGCTCTGGGCGAAAACAGCTCTACTGTGACCTATCCCACCAAGGTGATCTACGACAATGACCAGTCCGGCACAGACGCCAGTGTACTGTCCGTATTCGGCGGTGAGAAGCATATCATCTCCCTGAAGAAGGACGGCTATATGTGGACCTCCGGCAACAACAGCTACGGCCAGCTGGGTAACGTGTCCACCGTCAACACCAACACCATGGTCATGGTGGGCCAGCAGAAGGTCACCGTGGTGCCCAACAACCTGACCATCATCAAGGGCCAGACCATCAACATCAGCCGGGATGCCAAGGAGACTGGCGTGGCCGGGGACGTGGAGCTGAAGGTGGCCTATGAGGCGGGCATCAACCTGCTGCTGAAGAGCAAGGATGGCACAACCACTGCCGAGCGCGGCGAGTGGATGGCCTCCAGCGTCAATGAGGAAGTACTGAGCCTGACCCAGGGTGTGGGCGGGGATCAGCTGCCCCATCCCAGCTTTGACATGACCCTGGCTACCGCTGCTGAGGCTGACCGCCAGGATAAGATCCGGAACGAGGTGACCCGGCTGTTTGAGGAGGCCGTGCTTGCCGGCACCATTGATCCCGACGACGAGACCGCGGCGGAGGCCTTCCGTGAGCAGCTCCGGGAGGAGCAGGAGAAGGTCATCCTGAACGAGTACATTGTCAGCTTTATGGCGGAGCACGCCGGGTACGAGGATCACGCCTGGTACAACAGCGAGGGCGGGATCCAGAGACCCATGCGCAGAGCGGATGATGGCGACTACTATATCACCGGCAACCGTCTGGGCCAGACCATGATCCGCGTCCGGGTGCCCGGTCTCAGTGCAGCGGCCTACGTCAATGTTCAGGTGCGGGCCGACGGCTCCTCCAAGGCCAACCCCATGGTAGCCTTCGGTGAGGATCATACCCTGGCCCTGCGCAGCGATGGCTCCGTGTGGAGCTGGGGCAGCAATAACCGTGGCCAGCTGGGCCGCAAGACCTATGACAGCATGGGCCAGATCGTGTTCCCCCACATGGTGGAGCAGATCATTGCCGACAAGGACTATCTGAACAGCGGCAAGAACTACTTCCAGTACTATGGTATCAAGAATAACAACGGCGAGGATATCGTCAGCTACAAGGATTGGTACAACAACAGCGACCGTAACGCCGACTTTATCAACGACAAGGAGTATTGGGACGACCGGGATCCCGTGCAGTATATCGCGGCGGGCAACGGAACCTCCTATGCCGTGACCCTCAACGGCCTGGTTTACGCCTGGGGCGCCAACGGCTACCAGCAGCTGGGCGTGCGTCTGGACGCTGGGGAGATCGTAAAGGAGCCCACCCTGATGCTGGTGGAGACCACCGTCAGGGACGAGGAGGGCCAGGAGTCTCAGGCCTTTGTGGAGATCGACGGCAAGAACGCCAGCGGCTTCACCCTGGACGTGAAGAATACCTATGATGCCCAGACCAGAAGCTATCTGGTTACCGCCTATGTGGTGGGCACCATGCCTGAGGGCCAGTTCCTCCAGGGTGTGGGCCACGGCTACTCCGACTCCAGCTCCATGCCTGTGAAGATCGACACCAGCGCTATGGGCACCATCAGCCAGATTGCCGGCGGCTACGTGCTGGCGGGCGGCGAAGTCTGGAAGCTGGATTCCGTGCCCTGGAAGGTCACCGGCTTCGTCCAGCGCAACGAGGAGACCGAGGAGATCGAGGAGCTGGGCATCAGCCAGATCGCCTCCGGCGTCAGCCATCTGCTGGCCCTTGACGTGAACGGCGGCGTGTGGTCTATGGGTACCAACCTCTATGGCCAGCTGGGCACCGGCAATACCAAGGACAGCCTCACTGTTCCCACCCGGGTGCTGTCCGGCGAGCAGAACGGCGGCAATTACCTCAGCGGAAGCGAGGGCAACCGGATCACCGATCTGGCGGCCAACCTGTATAGTTCCTACGCCCGGGCCGCCGATGGCACTGCCTACGCCTGGGGCCTCAATGACGCTGGACAGCTGGGGCTGCTGGGCAACGGCGACGCCAAGCTGGAGAACCAGTATGAGCTGCCCAAGAAGGTGCCCTCCGTGGGTGTGGGCGGCAAGGATAACTATCTGGATGTCTTTGCCGGCTTCCGCCAGGTGGCCTACATGGACGACTACGGTATGCTCTGGGCCGCCGGCGCCAACGGCAGCGACCAGCTGGCCAACGGCACCAAGAGCAACACCCTCAATCCCACCCTGGTGGGTGACAGCGCCCTGAGGGTGACCATCGCCTCCAACTACACCACCTCTGAGGGTGACGGGCTCTACCACCTGGGCTCCTACAAGTATGTTGGGCCGATGTCCGCTCAGCCCGGCCGTGTGAGGTACCGTCCCTGGGATCCTGCCAAGGATAACGGGCCCAAGCCCGAGACCGGCTTTGTGGTGGACAATACTATCACCAACCGTAGGTACAACGGAGAATACATCTTCGACTATGACGACAAGCGGGTGGTCTCTGCCGGCGAGCTGACCCTGGTGGAGGGCAAGACCTACTTCCTGGACACCGACTTTGACGTGTTCTGCATGTTCGTCAATAATGACGCCGATTTCGACTACACCTACAACCTGGCCCTGAATAACAACACTATCAGCAACGAGGCTGCCACATATCGCATTCAGGATAACGACAGTATCCGTGTGATCACTGCCGCTGGGTACGACTACGCTCTTGTGACCCCCGACGAGGCCGTGGTGCCTGGGATGCAGATGGATGAGATGGGTAATGTCACCGTGGACGGCGCGGTAGTAACTCTGGAGAATAACAGCACCGTCTCCGGCAGCGCCACTGGCTGGTTCTACCTGAAAGATAACGCCCAGATGCTCTTCTCCATCTCCAATGAGGCCAACTTGGATGGCTATACCATCCTCCGTAAGGAGAAGGCTACCGCCCACTCCACCGATTCCACCATCGCCGTGGAGGCGAAGAACGGGTACAAATATGGCCTGTTCAACGCCGCCAACGAGCGGATGACAGCCGCTCAGGTGACGGGTAACCACCTTGTGGATAACGGTGACGGCTGGTTCACCGAGGAGAGCTACGGCGGCGAGGAGATCACCTTCACCCTGCCCGGAGTGTCTGACCTGACCGGCTACTATGTGGCCCGTCTGGAGAATGACACCTTCCTGCGGAAGGCTGCCAAGGACAGGATCACCATTATTGCCCGGAACAGCTACCAGTACGCTCTGTTTGATCCTCAGAACAACCGGGTACCCAATGCTGTGGTGAAGGGTGCGGTGGACGAGAATCTGAACGTTATCGGGGACGAGTACTGGTACAGCATCTCCGCCACCACCGCCGACGTGGTGTTCTCTGTGGACGGTGTTGACGACCTGACCGGCTACTATGTGGGCCGCCGGGACAAGAGCACCCAGGAGCCCAACGCCTCCATCAACGTCCACGACGAGGTGATCGACGACCAGGAGAATACCATCGTGCGGCTGGATGTCCGGGAGGATGTCTCCGGACGCAACGCTCTGCGGGTGCACGAGCCCAAGGTTTCCCGGAAGTACCGCTACGTGCCCCTTGTGATCGTAGAGAATGATGGGCCTGAGGCCAACAAGATCATCTATAAGCAGGATCCTGCAGACCAGGTCTGGAAGGCCGAGTATGTGGACGGCAAGGCCGTGACCCAGGAGAAGCCCGCTGACGAGCTGGTGATGGCCAAGGTATCCACCGGCGGCGGCCACACCCTGAACCTGCGGGCCGATGGCAGCGTCTGGTCCTACGGTCTCAATGAGTACGGCCAGCTGGGTATCGACAACGGCGATCTGAACGGCAGCGTGGCCGGTATGGACGATCCCGCCGAGATCCATACTTACGTGTGGGATGAGGCTGCGGGCACCTATGTCCGGGAGTACATGGAGGTTCTCAGCTCCGATAACGAGACCATCCGCAAACGCTCCAAGGCTATCTTCGTGGATGTCTCCGCCGGCATGGATCACTCCCTGCTGGTGGACAGCGAGGGTAACGTCTGGGCAGCCGGCCGGAACAACTATGGCCAGCTGGGCGTCCAGCTTCCCGGCGGCGCCGACAGTCTGCGTTACTTTGTCAAGGTTCTGGATGTGGCCACCACACCTTCCCTGAGAGGGAAGAAGATCGTGGCGGTCTCCGCCGGCGACGGCTATTCCCTGGCTCTGGCCAGCGACGGCACCGTGTACGGCTGGGGCCGGAACGATAAGGGCCAGCTGGGCCTCCACGAGTACAGCGACAAGGTGGAGACTCCCGTCAAGCTGGCGATGAACAATGTCAACAGCGTTTCCGCGGGCAAGGATCACACCCTGTTCACCATGTTTGATGGCAACGTCTACGCCGTGGGCAGCAACGAGAAGGGCAAGCTGGGCGTCCTCACCGACGATATCCCGGAGGGCGGCAGCACACCCATTCCCATCTTTGTGGCCAACACCGGAGCTACGATAAAGGCCAGTGCCGGCAACAGCCACTCCCTGGCGGTGGGCTACGGCAGAATGGTTACCTCCTGGGGCTCCAACGAGGATGGCCGTCTTGGCCGGGAGCTGACAGGGGAGCAGACCTGGACGGCCACGGCCGATATCCTGCCCAAGATCCCCTCTACCATCATGGATGTGTCCGCCGGCGGCGATCATAACCTGGCGTTGGAGTATAACGGTGTACTTTACTCCTGGGGCAACAACCGGGATGGCCAGCTGGGTCTGGGTAACTCCACCACCAACCTGTCCATTCTGGAGCCTCAGGCCAACGAGCGGTATCTGATGGATGCCGATGTGGTGATCCGCTCCATCAGCGCAGGCAGCGGCTACGGCGCCATCTCCGACGCCACCGGCCAGGTCTACGGTATCGGCGATTACACCAAGGGCCGTTACCAGGGCGGCAGCAGCCTGATCCTCCGCCAGAACGATACCCTGGGCGATACTCCCATCATCGTGGGCGAAAAGGGCCAGCCCAGCAGCAAACACCAGGTTCTTGTCCAGGTGGGCGAGGATGTGGTCGTGGACTTCGTGCTGAGCAAGCGCTTCAACCTCTATACCGAGTTCTGGAACAACTATCCCATCAAGTTCCGGAATGTGAACCCCAATGTGGGCTACCGGAACGAGAGCATCATCCTGGAGGAGGGCAAGGAGTACACCACCGGCCAGCGGAGCACCTACGTGCCGGAGAAGGAGCTGGATCTGGACGGTCAGATCGAAGAGAACCTGTTTGTGGTTCACGGCTCCAGCTACGGCTTCACCCAGATTGTTCTGACCACCTATGGCCAGACCGTGGTCTACTACATCAATGTGATCCCCGTGAACAACGAGGCCTCCAAGAACATTGTGGCCCCCGTCATCTCCTCCGGCCAGAGCTACACCCTGGCCCTGCGCAGCGACGGTACCGTCTGGGGCTGGGGCTCCAATGAGTACGGCCAGCTGGGCCGCACTGTGGATCCGGAGAATTCCTACTCCATGCTTCCCGTTCAGATCAACTTCTCCGGCCTGGATGTTGGGGAGTACATTGTCAACATCTCTGCCGGCGAGCGTCACGCCCTGGCTCTGACCAACAAGGGCCGGCTGTATGCCTGGGGCGACAACACCAACAACCAGCTGGGTCTGCGCCTGACCTGGGGCTACTCCGGCGATCAGGTGGAGCCTGACCGGCTCAGCGAGCCCACCCCCGTGACCCTGAGCACCACCGCCTCCGGCGAGGATTCCTTCATTGTCAAGATGGTGGCAGGCGTCAACCACTCCGCTGTCCTGACCAAGAGTGGCCGTGTCTACACCTGGGGCGACAACTCTCAGGGCCAGCTGGGTATCAACGCTCCCGTCAGCGAGAGAACCGGTACCCCGCAGCTGGTGACCGGCATGAGCAAGGTCATTGACCTGGCCGAGGGGGCCAAGGGCGACACCGTCCGTGTGGTTCGCTATGACGGTACCATGTGGGCCTGGGGCCTGAACAGCAATGGCCAGATTAACAGCCTCAGCGACCGTGCCAACTACCTCAGCCCCGTTATCGTCCGGCTGGATACCAGCACTCTGGAGCGTACTCTGGAGGATGGCACTGTGGAGACCGGAATGCCCGATGCCACCCAGATCGTCCGGGTAGTGGACGGTAAGTCTCACTCCCTGGCCCTGCTGACCAACGGCGGCGTAGTGGAGTGGGGCAGCAACATCAACAACCAGTTGTCCGGCACCGACAGCTCCAAGAAGGAAGAAAAGAACCCGCTGGTCTACGTGCCTGGGTACGAAGGCCTAACTGCTCAGGATGCCAGCTACGCTGTCACCCTGTCCGCCGGCGCGACCCACAGCCTGCTGCTGGACGCTGATCAGACCGTCTGGACATGGGGCGACAACAGCCAGGGCCGTCTGGGCCAGGGCGACGCCGATTCCCATGAGGGTCTGCTCCAGGTCTGGGAGACCGAGGCCGTGGAGAAGGACGGCAGCTATCAGGTGGAGTTTGCCGAGGACGAGAACGGCGACCGGATCCCCATGAAGGCTCAGGCTATTGCCGGCGGCGGCTCCTTCAGCACAGTGGCTTCCATCCGGCCCATTGAGAACCAGAACGGCTTTGTGGCCGGTGAAGAGGTGACCGTGGCCGGCCTAAGAGGCGAGGATGTGACGGTGACTGATACCAACGCCAATATCGGCACCCTGTACGCATATGGCCACAATGACTGGGGTCAGATCGGCATCAATGACCGCTATGAGACTGAAAAAGCTAATGCTGCCGATACCTATCTGCCCCGGATGGTCATGGGTGAGGCCCCCGGCCTGCACCCGCAGGATATGGTGCTGCCTGTGGGTGGCCAGCAGATCATGACTGTAGGCGCTGAGAAGTTCCATATCGCCAACGGCTCTATGGCTGCCGCCCTGAAATACAAGTGGGAGGTCAATCAGGAGCGAAACGAGAATGGCGGCGGCCTCACCGATGAGGACGGTAACCCCTCCAAGAACCAGATCGGCGAGGTGAATCCCAAGCTTGTCAATGACCTGATCCAAAATGTCCTGACAGCCAAGCGGATCGGTACCGCTGTGGTTCAGGCCACCGATATTGAAAGCGGCTACGCTATGACCACCAACCTCCGGGTGGTGAGCCGTGACTCTGTCCGTGCCGAGAAGATCTTCGTGGATCACACCGAGGCGGAGAACCAGGCCGTCGCCGGCAGCCTCTCCGATATGGTGGCCAAGGGCTACCTGAGTGAGGAAGAGTTCTACTTCATGAACAACAGCGACGACCAGGAGGCGATCCCCGTCCTGGGCAAGATCCCCGGTGACCTGATGCAGAAGGCTGTGGACAAGGATAAGACTCTGCCGGCGGATAAGCAGACCCTGCCTGTGGACGCCGCTCCCGGCGATGCTGAGTGGGAGAAGCGGCAGCTGCTGGAGAACGCCTTCGTGGCCTATGTAACTCCCGATGAGCACGGCACCGTCACCGTCCGGATCGTCATGCGTGTCAACACGGACGAGGTGGATCTGTGGATCGACCGTGGCAACGGCTACGTGGAGGGCCAGGGCGAGACCTGGACTGACCAGAACGCCACGTGGACTACCATGACTAAGTTCGGTGACCCGGTGAATGTCCCTGATGCCACCGATCCCAGGGATCCCGAGCAGGGCGACCTGACCCTGCCCGAGGGCGGCCTGACCTTCATCGACACCGTCATGGGCGAGACTGAGGAGACCAACATCCTGGATACCACCTACTGGCGCTTTACCGGCGTGCCGGTGGAGGAGCTGACCAGCGCCTACCTGCGGTTCTTCAACAATGTGGGCGGCAAGTCTGAAGAGGGCGGCGTGGTCTATGACTACTCCATGTCCACCTGGATGAAGCTGGTGATGGTGCAGCGGCCTACCGATACTGCTATGGAGCAGGTCTGGGTGGGTGACAGCAGCACCGGCGACGGCAGCTACGGCGCCCATGAGACCATGCCTGACCTGGAGACCTCCTACGTGAAGCCCGGCTCCGCCGTATTCACTCAGCCCGGTTCCCGGGAAACCATGCAATATCCCGCCGAAACGGTGGAAAATGACGCTACATTTGGTTACAAGTATTATCATATTATCCCCGATCAGACCGATGCTGAGCTTGCCGGTGAGGTTCTGCCCGAGGGTGTGGTGGGTGTCAATACCCTGTACGTTTACGGCCAGACTGAGGAGAAGGGCAGCACCATCGGCGTGGACGGCAAGACGGTAAATGCCGACCATATCGCGGAAGCCAAGGCTGCGGGCGCTGCCCACAGTGCCGCGAAGCGCGCTCTTTCCGAACTGAACGAGGTCGACAAGGAGCTGAGCAAGCTGGCGACCGGAGCGAGTGTGGACGCTGAGCTGGGCCGGCAGATCGTGGAAGTTCTGCGCAAGGTGGATAAGATGGCTGGCACCAACCTCAGCAACGGTCTGGGCCAGAACGGCACCAAGGAGGACTATGTCCCGCGGGTAGCCAGCGCGGTTCTGGCTGTGACGCCGCTGGTGGAGAAAACCGAGGCTGACGCCCAAAAGGTCTATGCCAAGATCCACCAGGCCTACTTCGACACTCAAAAGACCTCTGTCCAGGGTGGAACCTTCGAGATCCATACTCCCATCAAGGTCACCTCTCAGGTGCTGGAAGGGAATGTGGTCACCACCAAGAGCAGCGACTACACCCTGGATATCTACCGGGAGACCTTTGCCACCCGGCTGGACAGCATTGAGGCTACGATCGGCAAGGGAGCTGATGCTACCAATTACAAAGCCTTCTTAGTGAGCAACGACCAGTATCTGCTGGTGCTGCCCGCCGAGGAGCTGGATAAGACCGACCGGATCATCAACAGGCTGGTGGCCAATTCCGCCATGGCTGAGATGGCCTACGTGAGCTTTGGCGGCAACAAGGATAACCACAACCTGAACTTCCCCAAGGATGTTCTGGGCAGTGCCAGCTGGGATAACGGTTACTATCCCAGCTACCGTACCGGCTTCGCCGTGGACGATGTGCTGGATGTGATGGTGCGGGTCTACACCAGCGCCGACCATAGTGATTATGTGGAGCATGTCTATCAGCTGAACATTGTGGTGACCCACGATGAGCACTATGTCTATCTGGACAACGACTTCCTTAACCCCCTGCCCCTGACCCGGGTGGACGACGGTACCGGGGAGCCTGTGTACCGGTATGTGGGCACTGTTTCCGGCGCTCCCGAGGATGAACTCAAGGCTACCATCACCGTGGTGGCGCCCAGGGAGGGAAGCATGGTTCAGGTGGATAACTCCGTCAACACCAAGAACCAGTTTAAGCCCAACCAGAGCACAGAGCTATTCTACTTCTACACTGAAAAGTTCCTGGAGAAGCATCCCGACACCAGTGTGGAGAACATGCGGCCCATCAATAAGGATGGCTGGAACGATGTGGGCTTCAGCGTGGGACACCAGAAGGACAACACCATTGTGGATATCATCAGCGAGACTGTCCGTCTGTATCACGCCGACGCCGACAGCCGGCTTGGGGATATCATCGTGGGCTTTGACGAGCGGCCCATTTCCGACACAGGTCTGCTGGCCGATGAGGAAGGCACCTACAGACTGAAGGCGGAGTATGACCTGGTGGACGGCCAGTACTATGTGGCCATCACCAAGGAGGAGATGGAACACGCCAAGTACATTGACGTGAGCCCGCTGCTGACTACCACCACTATCTACGGGGTCTATCGGAACAAGGCTGAGGCCGAGGCTGTGGCCGCTGGCATCAACGGCGGCACCCAGCTGGATGGCCGGGGCGCGTCCAAGCGCTACGATGGCGACGGACAGATCCTGAATACCCCGGTGACCGGAACCAACATTCCGCTGGAGGATTCCAGCGTCAGCATGGATACCATGTTCTACATCGTCTCCGTGCCCAAGAATCCCGGCGAGTACGGCGCCACTGTCTACCCGCTGGCGATCCGCAAGCTGACAGCCAAGATCGTGGAGGCCACTGTGACCGCCGGCGCCACCGTGCGGCCCGTGGAGATCCCCATGCTGGACGGCGAGGGCAATCCCGTTCTGGGCGCTGATGGCAAGCCCACCGTCAAAGAACAGGACTTCCGGTTCTATGAGCAGGGCTCTACTGCTTATGACGGCGAGGATGAGGAGATCAAGGCCCTGATCGAGAAGCTGCCCACTTTCATCATTCGTATCCGCTATCCCGACGCGGGGAACGCTGTGAAGCTGCAACTGACCACGGAGAACGCCCTGACCTGGGTGGGCGAGAAGAACGTGAACGAGACCACCGGTGCGGATTATACCGGATACCGGAAGGCGGACGCTCAGCGCCATGTGGTGCTGGATGTGACCCTGGCCGACGAGGCTGCCGGAAAGTCCGTCCACTACCTGAAAACCAAGCTGGAGAGCAACGGTCTGACCGCCATCTCCCACGAGTATGCGGTGGTGCTGGAGTTTGCCGAGAAGGGCACCGGCCTGCTGGAGGTCAAGGAGTTCGGCAGCGAGAGCTATGAGAAGGAGAATCTGATCGTCCGGGAGAAGCTGGTGGAGAATGCTGAGGGCAAGCTGGAGCGGCAGTTCTACCTGGCGGTGCCTCGCAGCACGGTGGGAGACGGGTTTGTCTACCTCCGGGCTGTGGCCGGCGCCAACGGCAAGCCGATCCTGACCAGCCGCACCAGTATGCGGGCGCCCAGCCTGAACGGCCAGGGCAACTTCACCCGGGATAACACCGACGATCCGGAGATCCATGTGGCCAAGAAGAAGGTAGCCCTGGTGCCCGAGTGGCTGGAGACCGAAGAGGGCCAGCCGGTGTACATCCGGGTGGAGGACGAGGCCGGCAACGAGGAGATCTACCTGCTGCGGATCGTCTACCAGTCCAGCGACACTGGTGTGGAAGTGCGTACCGTAAACACTGCCCTGGTGCCTGAGAACGTTCTGCCTGCGGAGAAGCTCACCGATGAGTCTGTCACTCCGCCGGTGGAGCGGGAGTTCTACAGCACCTGGGTGGCCCGGGACGCTGTCACGGTGCCCTTCCGGATCAACGCCATTACTCCCTATACCTCCGTGTGGATGCCCAGGAATGAAAATGGCCAGCCTGTCTGGTTCCCCGTGGGCAGCAATATCAACGGCGAGACCTATGGCAAGGAGGGCAACCATCCCAGCGAGGATGGGGAGACCTGGAAGAACAATGTGAAGGAAGGCTCCAGGGATCCCATTGAGGAGATCCTGGGCGAGCTGACCCTGGCCAAGGAGGATACGGAGCTGCGTAAGGCTCTGGAGACGGGGATCTATATTCCCTTCTACACCCTGGCCGAGGACGGCAAGACCGAGGTTCTGCGTCTGCTGCTTATGCGCTGGAGCTTCAACGACCTGAACATTGAGTCCATTCTGGCCGACTATGAGTGGCACTATACAGTCAACAAGGTGGCTGGCGTTGATACCTTCGTCGATCAGCCCGCCGCCAGGGTAGAGGATGAGACTGTCCAGACCTGGACGATCTCGGTGCCTGACAATGTGACCAGCCTGGATCTGACGGTGACGCCGGAGTTGGCCGCCGTGGAGTTCATTCTCATCGGGGAGACCGATGAGGCCCTGCTGGCCGATCCCACCACTCAGCTGGATTATATCAACGATAACTATACCGTGGATACCGACACCGGAGCCCGCACCAGAAAGGGCGTCAGCATCGATGGTCTGGACAGTGTACCCATCGACATGTACGTACCCGGCAAGGATAAGCTGGAGCGGATCCATGCGGTGCTGAAGATCAACCGTATCTCTACGGACAATACCCTTAAGACTGTGGTGACCAACGAGGCGGAGGACTTTAAGCACGACGCCCTGGTGCATCCCGCCACTGCCACGGACTCCGCCTGGGTGGAGACCTATATCCCCGTGGTGGAGGGCTACGCCACTACCACCTTCGACCTGACGCCCACCAATCTGGCCGCCGGTCTGGCGGTGGAGAGCAAGGTGGAGTACACCGACCCGGATCGGAAGATCCCCACCTTCAATAAGGTGAACGAGGTGACCAACGCTTACCACCTGCAGATGGGCTTCAGCGCCGAGGCGCTGGAGGAGATGCCCGACGGCAGCATGGCTTTCCGGGTGTACGCCTCTGTCCTGTCTGAGTATGGCCAGCTGCGTATTGCCCAGATCCTGGCTGAGGAGGAGGCCAAGGCCGAGGAGGATAAGCTGACGCCTGAGCAGCTGGAGGCCAAGCTGAACAAGGAGTACGCCAAGCACATCCAGGTCTATCCTGTGAATGTAGTTCCCGCCAACATGGATCTGGACATCCAGGTCAGCTACACCAGAGGAAGCAAGAACGGCGTGCCTGAGACCTCCGAGATCCTGGAGTTCAAGGATGGCGCATACAGCACGTTTGATTACAAGGAGAACGCTGTTGCCCATCAGCTGATCGCCAAGCCGGTGAAGAACGTGAATGTCCGCTTTGAGATCCGCCGGCCTGACAACCTGACCGGCCAGCCTGAGTTCAGCAGCACGGATCCTGACGCCATTCCGCCCACTTCGCAGATCACCCTAAATGACAAGCTGCTGACCAACTTCGCCAACGCGGCCCAGACTGACTACATTATCCGGGTCATTTCCACCCAGAAGGGGGTCAACAACCTCTACAAGGATTACCCGTTGCACCTGCTGCGGATGAGCAGCGACACCGGGCTGAAGGTCTATGTGACCTATGAGGTGGATGGAGAACCCAAGAGAGTGGAGGCCACCTATGCCAACGGTCGCTTCACCGCCCCCATCGGGCTGGAGACCACCGAAGCCACCATCACTCTGGAGGCCGTGGATCCCTATACCCAGCTGATGCTGGATCTGTGGAATCTGGACAAGGATCCCAAGGATCCCATTTCCTCCGAGCAGCTGCATGTGGACAATTATCCCACCCTGAAGGAGTACACCACCAACACCAGCGACGCCGGCCAGATCGCCCAGTGGAATGCGGTGTGGGAGCTGGCCAAGCGGAGCGGCGCGGTCTTTACCGCTGATCTGACCGGTATCACCACCGGTATCATCAACGGTCAGGGCAGTGTGGGCGCCAGCGTGGAGATGTCTGCCCAGGTCAAGGCCCAGGACGGCACCATCTACAACGGCTTGGACGACGGCTACGGATACCGGATCCGGCTGATCCGCCAGAGCAACCTGGCTCCCATCCTGGTGAGCAACAATAATAAGGCGGTCACCGACGAGTACTACTACGCCAAGGATGAGAGCGACAGCACCGATTATGACTCCGACCTTTATGCCGGCAAGTACGTGCTGTATCTGGACGCCCGGGTGTGGAACCCCGATACCGGTCTGTGGACTGGCGACGAGAATGCCGCCGGCCAGATGAGAGCCGATATCTTTGTGACCGATGAGAACGGGCAGACCGTTCTGCAGGATACCGGCGCCAGTCACCACTACCGCCGGGTGGAGTTCGATGAGAACGGAAACGCCACTTACGGCAACTGGAACCGAAACCTGCTCCCCGGCTCTACCGGCGGCACCCTGATCCGGGGCTTCTACGATATCGAGGTAGTCTCTCAGGATCAGCAGGTGACCAAGCGGTATCTGCTGGAGATCAAGGATAAGGACAGCGACACCCGGATCGGCTTTGTGGTGGCGCCCGATAAGGTGAACGAGTACCACATCTTCCACGATAGCGCCGAGGGTACTACGACGGAGCACTATGAGGGTCTTGCGCCCTACGGAGACTTTGATCTGCGGATCCTGCCCGTCAGTGAGTACACCAAGGTGGTGGAGGTGCGCCAGTATGACGGCGGCTTTGTGGGCGAGGGCGAGGTGCTGGAGCCCATCGTCTATGACAAGAAGGAGGGCGTGACCTACGGCCCGGCCACTGTGACCGTCACCGGCCACGAGGCTGACAAGTATCTCTACTTCCGGGTGAAGACCGAGGCTCAGGACGGCACACCGTCCCCGGCTGGCTACTACTACCTGCGCCTGGAGCGGCAGGATGCCAACGTGGAGGTGAAGGAGCTCTACCTCATCTCGGGCAGCAGCCGGAGATATGACAGCCTGCGCAGTGAGGATACCTTCAACCTGAACATGCCGGAGAACTCCATGCAGGTGAACATTCTGGTGGATCTGGATGTGGCTCCCAACGCCAAGGTGGTGGGCTTCAACGGCGTTATGAATCCCCAGGGCAGCTGGAGCGACCACTATCAGCGGGATTATGATATTCCCGACACGGTGAAGGAGGGGGAGAACGTTTACGTACCCTTCCTGGTGCGGGATACCGAGTTCTACTATGTGGACGACCAGGGCCGGGTGCTGACGCCCAACGCTCAGAAGGAATACCTCATGGCCATCTTCCGCTCTACTCACGAGACCATGATGGGTAAGATCATTGTGCTGGATCCCGAGGATCACGACCACCTGATCGAGGCTGTGGCCCGTCCTGACGATCCCACCATCTATGAGGTGGCCATCGATACCCAGTCTGACAATCCCATCCCCAAGCTGGTCAACGGGATCCTGTCGGTGGATGTGGAGATCAACGCCGACAACGCCTACACCACCATCATTGAGGTTGCCAATGATCCCGGCAATCCGCTGGTGCACGGACATCCCGCCGACAACATCAGCGCTGAGGGTGTTGGCAAGCTGAACATTAACGGCCGCCGGGTGGATATGGCGCAGCCCACGGAGGTGTACTTCTACACCGTGTCCTCCTCCGGCGTACGGCAGCAGCAGTATACCCTGCGGATCTACATGGACGAGATCAGCACTGCCCTGAACGGCGTGTATATCAGCGGTGAGGGCATGAACAACGAGACCCTGTCCTACACTGGAATAGGCGCCCAGGCCCGCTACTACAAGGAGCTGACCAGCCGCCAGGCCGTGGATCTGACTGTGGTGCCCTATAACGCTTTGACCACCGTGGTGCTCACTGACAGTGAGGATAACATTGTGGCGGTCAAGCGGGGCGGCGGCGTGTTTGAAAGCGTGCCCATCACCCAGTTGGGGGAGAACAACTACTATATCAATGTCCTCTCTGCCAAGGACTCCAGGGATCTGGAGCTGACGGCGGGAAGCGACGACTACGAGCAGAAGCTAAAGGCTGCTCTGGTCCGGGCTACCCACAAGCAGGCCTACCGGGTGACCCTGGACTACTACACCGACAGCGACGCCGATATCAGTGGCATCCGCATCGACACCAACGTGGGCAGCTTCGAGGCCCAGCTGGTGGATATGGGCGGCAGCCGGGGCGAGGCCTGGATGGTGCAGGTGCCCTCCACGGTCAACAGCGTGTCCTACACTATCGGCGTCCACAACAACCAGCAGACCCTGAAGCATACGGTAGACGGCGTGGAGCTGACCATGCCTGTCAGCGGCGTGTTTGCCGCCAGCGCGGCCCTGAGCCGGGAGGACTTCACCGTGGTGTCCAAGGATAAGCGGGTGGAGAAGGATTATACCCTCTATCTGGTTCGCAACAGCGTCAGCATCGACAGTCTGACGGTGAATGGGGAAGCCCCCAGCAAGAAAAATGGGGAGTACTACTACACCGTGACCAAAAACGCCGGACAGGTGCGGATCCAGGTGACTCCCAACAGTAAGTTGGCCATGGTGCAGATCGGCACCGACGGCGAGAAGGTGTTTACCGACACCGTGGTGCGTACCGTCAACGGCAAGCAGCGGGAGGAGATCCTGCCTGTGAGCCGGGATATGGCTGTGGATCTGAATCTGGTGAACAACAGCGTGCGGATCCCTGTAACGGTCTATACCTATCCCTACACCCAGGCCCAGGCTTCCACTGCCATCCTGAACATCGTGATGGATGACGGGCGGTATGTCCCCGGCTCGGTGGTGCTGGGAACAAGCAGCGTCCAGTATGACGAGCTGGGCCGGATGCACTTTACCGTGGACAGCAGTGTCAACGACGGCGAGCTGACGGTGGAGACCCTCTCCTCCAGGCACAGTGTGGCGCTTTACGACGCCAGCGGAAGAGAGATCAACTACACCAGCAGGACTGAGAGCGCCGGTGTGAGCTGGAGCTATAAGTGGAGCCTGGCCGGCTTCGGTACAGAGAATCTCTATAAGCTTGTGGTGTACAATAACCACGAGAGCGGCGCTCACACCGAGTATCCGCTGGTCATTACCAAGACCAGCAAGGAGACCGGCCTGTCCGAGCTGGCTCTGAACAAGGGCCTGATCACAGAGAAGAAGGCAGAGCTTCAGGATGCCCAGACCCGGTATGAGCTCACGGTGGATAAGAACCTGATCTCCGCCAAGCTCTGCCTGGTCAGCAAGGATCCCTATGCGACTATCCAGATGGCTGACGGCAGCGCCAGCGGCGTGGGCAGACTGGAAGTGGCCCGCAACCTGGATGGCAAGGATATTGCCTTTACAGTGATATCCTCCGACGGTAGCGCCCGGAGCGAGTACACGCTGGTGATCCGGCAGTCCTGGACCACTGTAGCCGTGGAGTCTGTAGCTCTGGATGGCCAGCTGCTCACCGAGGAGAACGGTGTGTTCCATGTGAACGGATTTACCTCGGGTGCCAAGAACCTGACCATTCGGGCCACCAACAACGGTGTGATCCGGGTGCTTCAGGGTGCCACAGAGCTGACCAACACCTCCACCGAGGCTGGCGTCTGGCAGGGGAATGTGACCCTGACCGCCGGCCAGGTGAACCGGCTGGCGATCACGGTGCTGCCTGAGGATCTGGATGAAAGCAACGGCCAGTCCTATGCCCTGGTGGCTCAGCCTGACAACTTCGCAGTGGGTCTGGACAGCGTTCAGATCGCTGTGGGAACCTCCGCACCCAGAGAGTTCAAGTTTGGCTCCGGCTCCGCCGGTGTGGCCAACCCCAACTACGAGGGCAACGGCGAGTTCCAGAGCCTGAAGCCCGAGGTGGTCTATGATAAGGCGGGCAACCCCTTCACGGTCTACTCCATGAGCGTAGGCGAGGGAGCCCGGTGGGCCGAGCTCACTATCCAGCCCACCAACATGGCCAACGGCGTGTTCCTGGGATACACGGTGGGAGAGCACTATGAGAGCAGCTACGGCTCCGGTATCCGGACCCGGTTTATGGACAATTCCCAGGCTGTCTTTACCGCCAACTCTGAGGGGGTCACCGCCTCTACAGGCACCGGCAGCAACCTTAGCTATGTTGGAAACGGCTACTTCTCCTTCGACCTGGATGAGCTGACCTGGCTGACCCGGGAGGATGAGCTGAACGGAGAGTATAAGGATGTAAGCTTCAAGGAGGTCTACATCCCCGTGGAGGTATCCACCGGCAAGTACACCCAGGAGTACATTGTCCACCTTGTCCGAGAGAACAAGGACGATGCCCTCCGGGCCATCCGGGTGCAGGGCACTGACAACAACAAGGACGTCGATGAGTTCTACGACGATCTGGACGACAGCCTGCCCAACCTGGATGTGATCCTGGTGGGCCAGGACGAGAAGGGCAACGACATCTATCGGATCATGATCGAGGAGAGGAACACCACGGCCAATGTGACCATCCGTGCAAGGGATGACGCGGCCATGGTGAGCGTCAGCCAGCCCAACGGCACTGCCGCCGATCCGGTAGTAGGCGACAGCAGCAGGGTCACCCTGCGGTACGCCGAGCTGGCCGAGGAGCTGACCCGGTTTGAGATCAAGGTTCGGGCCGAGGACGGCGAGGCTGGCCAGTACAAGACCTCCTATCTGGAGATCTACCGGACGGACGATGTGGTGGATCTGAAGAAGGTTACCCTGTCCTACCAGTACCAGGGCCAGGATATTCAGGTGGAAGGCGTGCGGCTCGACGGAACCGACACCTACCAGTTCCTGATCTCCACCGCCGACGCGGAAGCTGTGAAGGAAGGAACCTTGACGGCTATTGCCGACCGGCTGGCCGCCCAGGTCAGCATTGACAGTGGTGAGATCGCCTGGGGTCAGAACAGCAAGCTCTACGACAGCGTGGATGAGGATCTGGCCTCCACCGTGACAGTGGCCTCCTCCTCCGGCAAGAACAGCAAGACCTACACCATGCAGTTCGTGCTGATGGATCTGGAGCTGCAGCAGGTGGATGTGAACGGGAAATCCACCATCGTGACCGGCAGCGAGACTGAGGGCTACTTTACCGAGGTCGTGGATGGCAAGGTGCAGCAGATCTACTTCGCTGTAGTGGAGAGCATCACTGATGATGAGAGCGATGCCTATGTGAAGCTGGATCTGGAGGCTCACAACAACCAGCCCAAGCCCAACGGCGCCCATGTGACCATCTCCGAAGCCAACGGCAGCGCCAAGGTGCCCACCTTTGACGATGACTCCAAGGTGAACCTGTCCTCGGTGAAGCTGGCTAAGGGTAACCGCAGCGACTTTGAGATCATCGTGGGTAACTATGCCGACATCGCCAACAGAACCGGTTTTATGACCAGTACCAAGTATCTGCGGATCTACCGCAACAGCGGAGAGACCCGCCCCCAGACCGTGACGGTCTACTATCTGGATCAGGCCGGCAACGTCCAGTCCATGCTGGCCAAGCTGGAGGAGAATACCAACCGGTATGTGGCCTACCTGCCCTCCTATGTGGACGATGTGGATCTGACCGTGGTTGGGCCCAGCGACCTGAGCTACGTCCGCTTCCCCGAGTACATGGCGGAGGCCGAGCGCAAGACCTGTACCATTGAGGACGTGCTCCTGAGGGGCGAGGAGACCCATGTGGCCTTGTGGGTCAAGGCCGTAAACGGCACTGAGCAGGACTACGATGTGGTTCTCTATCGGCAGGACGCCAATGTGAAGTCCATTCTGGTGGACGGTGTGGCGGCTGTGAAGAACAAGAATCCCATCACCGTAAACGGTGTGGAGTACGAGTTCTACGAGGCCGTAGCCAAACATGAGACCTTTGCCGATGTGGAGATCACCGCCACCAGCCTCCGGGCTCTGGTCAACGCCGGGGTCATCCAGCTCAGCGTGGACGAGGTGGCCGATCCCGACAAGACCATGAGCAATATCTGGCACGTCGAGGACGTGCAGCTGCAGCCCTACAAGGGCGAGGAGGAAAACTGGTACACCGATATGGCCATCAAGGTCAAGGTGACTGGCTGGGACGAGGACGACACCGACCAGACCGTCTATCTGCGTATCTATCAGGGTGACGCGGAGGTTGGCCTGAAGGAGGTCGTGGTGACCTACGTGGACGACCTGGGTGTGGAGTATCCTGTGAAGCCTGAGGATCCCGACCAGCCTGTGGAGAAGGTGAAGGTGTTCTGGGATGACCTGAACAGCCGCTATGTCACCGTTCTACCCAGTACTGCCCGGAAGGCCACCATCACCGGTATTGCCAAGCGGCCTATGGCCGACGTCTGGGGCACCACTGGCACAACCGCCGACGGTGCGGTCTATGAGAAGGGCAGCTACGCTCTGGATATGACTCTGGAGCTGGATCCCACGACCATGACCGTGGAGGATCGGACAGTCCGGTTCTTCGTGATCTCCAGCGATGGCACCACCAGCCGGGAATATCCGGTGGATATCTACTTTGCCGACCTGGGCCTGGAGAAGGTTCTGGTGGACGACGGTGTGGCCGCTACCACCGATGATGGCGTGCCCGTTGAAATGCGGTACGAGACCATCGGCGATGAACTGTTCCGCTACTACGAGAAGCTGGTGGGTGCCGAGGACGGCAGCAGCCTGGGCGACCTGCGGCTGAAGCTGGACTATAAGGCCAATAACAATGAGGCAAAGATCTTCGCCAGCTATGACGACGGCGACAACTGGAATCAGAACGGCACCACCGGCAGTGACACCTACTATGATGTCCGTCTGCTGGCTGTAAACGAGGACATGATGACCGTCCTTATCCGGGTGAAGAACAGTGTCACCGTGGACGGCCTGTTCCAGAACGCGAACGGCAGCATGGTGAACAGCCAGACGGTGGAATATACCGCCGAGTATCTGGAGCACATCTACCGCCGCACCAATGCCGTGGAGCTGGAGAGCATCGTCATGGATTACACCAGCGACGAGAGGCAGTCCAAGCAGTACGGTGTGCTGGCCAAGAAGGGCGACGGCAGCTTCGCGACCAATGAGTTTGTGCTTTACGTGCCTGCCGACATGACCGACGGGGAGCTGACCTTTACCACCATCTCCGCTGGCGCTCAGATCGGCGTGTCCACCGAGCCCATCGACATCAATGATGTTTCCGGCCTGACCCTGAGCCGTCATACGGCAACTCTGAAGCCGGATGAGGTGAAGGACGGCGACCAGGTCTACATCTATGTGGCCGCCTCCTCCGGCGATCCCGCCTATCGGGAGGTTTACACCCTGACTATCCACAAGGTGGATCTGACTCTGGGCGCTCTGACTGTGACCCGGGATGACCAGGCCACCACAGACAATGCCGGCGGAAAGGTTACGGACAGTGAGATCCTTACCGAGGAGCGCACCGACCGGCTGACCGTGGGAAGCGAAAGCTATACCCACTATATCGGCTATGTGCCCAACTACCAGATCCAGGAGGAGAACGACGGCACTCTGACCTATCTGGATGTCATTGAGGCCATTGTGAATGCCGCCGGACAAAGCGGCGCTCAGGTCAAGGTGAAGATCGCCGATCCCGCCGTGTCCGCCATCGGCAAGGACGACGAGTGGACTGCCCACATGGCTCCCGGCCAGCAGGCTTATATCCGGCTGGAGATCACTGTGGCCGCTACGCCTTACGGTGCCGACGGCTCCAGCGACAACGGCACGCCGGTGCACACCTCTGTGGCTCTGAAGCGGGTGTTCCTGCTGGATATCTACCGTCAGGATAACGATGTGCGCCTGAAGCAGGATCCCATCTACAGCTGGAATGAGCTGATCCATGAGGGCGATAGCGACCTGCTCTACCGGGAGGACAGCCTTCTGGACGAGACCGGCAAGCCCAGAGGCAACACCCTACCCGAGGCTGTGGGTGTATTCACTGTCAAGGCCGGGGCCAACAGCCCCAGTGCCAAGATCGATATCCGGATCAAGACCGAGGACTACGATGCCGCCAAGATCGACTTCACCAACGCCGGCAACACCGCCGAGGTAGAGCTGACCCTGCCCAAGAACGAGGACGGCAGCTACGTGGTGGACGCCACTGTGGTCATTACGGTGAAGGCCAGCAACGGCAAGCTCTGGAGCTATGAGTACGCCATGGAGCGGGTGGCCAAGATCCTGGATGGTGCTGCCGCAAACGGCATGACCAAGTTCTCCGGCACCGAGGAGTGGCTGGATATGGCCGCCTTCGAGGAGCTGACCAAGGAGGAGCGGCTGAACACCCTGCCCGCCGAGGGCGCCGACCGGGTGATCCTGGCTCTGGTGGATCCCAGCGTTCTGGATGAGGATTCCCCCAACTATGGTCAGGTGGATCTTCGGGCCGCCCTGCTGGCCAAGAACGCCCTGGGTCTCATCGGCCTGCTGGGCGAGGATCTGACCGAAAGCGACGCCATCGAGAAGTATACCTACGAGAACATCGCCTTCCAGGGAAGCCTGCTGGACAGCAAGGACAGCCAGGGCAACCTCTACGCCAAGGTGAGCATCCGCGGCGTGGAGCTCTACCAGCCGCCTGAGGTATCCGACTTCCTCTACAACACCGAATATATCAAGCTGGTGCCCTGGAGCGCCAACGACCGGCTGGAAAGCGTCACCGTTACCTACACCCTGCCCGACGGGGAGCAGGTGGCAGCCGAGGCCGAGTGGGTCTGGGATCGGGAGCCCACTGACGACACCGATCCCGGCGAGGGCCACTACGAGGTTACCGTGCCCGACACCGTCCTCACTGTGGAGGACATCACCGCCATCACTGAGGAGCTTTACGCCAACGTGAAGGTGGAGGACGGCGACTATGTCCGGCACGAGGTGTCTGTGAAGGATAAGAACTTGACAGATGCCAACGGTGACGGCAAGTCCGAGGACACCAATGTGACCATCACCGTCCAGCCCAGCGTCAATGACTACGATCCCTCCAAGGCCAAGGATTGGCCCCTGGTGATCAAGACGGTGGATCTGAGCCTGATCCAGGCCTGGTACTACGAGAATATCCTGGGCCAGAATGTGGAGCTGGAGCGCCAGACCTCCGGCGAGTTCACCGGCCGGATCCAGGCCGTGGCTACCGCTGACGAGTTCGTGGCGGTGAAGCCCACTGTGGTGGAGGAGAGCACCCGGGTGAAGCTGGGCTATCTGAAGATGCCTGTGGAGCCCTTCGTGGTAGTGAACGGTGTGGCCCAGCCCGTGAATCGGGAGAACGACGAGTTCGGCCTGTGGAAGATCTATGACGAGCTGCTGGCGCGGTATCGTCAGGCCAGCTCCAACTACGATTTGGATTACTCCAGCGTGACCTATGTGGATTATACGGTGGTAAAGAGCTACGAGCAGTATCGGATCTATCTGGATACTGTTGGCGCCGCCGATGGCGAAATCTACCAGGGACTGGCCTGGACTGAGTGGATGAAGGCCAGCAATGTGGCCGGTTACGAGGGCCTGTTTGTCACCGATCCGGCCAAGGCCGGAGCCAACCACGTGGATGTTTCTCCCGAGGCCGACTCCGTCACCATGCTCAAGGCCATGGTGGGCCGGGTGGAGTCCGACGGTACCACCGTCCGCAACTACATGGGCCATAATCTGGTGGTCACCCGGAAGAACCGGAACGGCAACGAACTGGATCTGTGGGTTCTGGCGCAGGAGCAGACCGCTACCGCCCCCGCTGGAAATGACCAGATGGTGAAGATGGAGAAGCCGGAGATCTCCACCGATGAGAATAACAACACCGTCTATACTTACCAGTACGATATCATCAAGGGAGAGGACTACTGGTTCAACCTGTGGCCGGAGCAGGTCAACAAGGCCAATCCGCTCCAGACCGTGACCATCCGGTACTTCAAGGCCGACGGCAAGACCCAGTTCGGCGACACCCTGACCTACACCTACGGAGCCGCTGGCAATACCGCCGTTCTGGACGGTAACAACCACACCGACGTCAGCGCCGTGACCACCCACGCCGACTTTGAGAAGGAGCCCAGCTTCCACGTGGTGGTAGAGGCTGTCGCCGAGTCCGGCGAGAAGAACATCTACATCGTCGATGTCTACCGCAAGTCTTCCGTGGCTGAGCTGGACATGATCCTGGAGGATGACGATGACGAGATCGCCTCCAAGGTGGACGGCCGGTACTTCGACCAGGTTCTGGATGCGGATCTGTTCTCCTACCGCTTCCTGGTGAGCCGGGAGTCCATTCAGAGGGACAGCGATGGTCGGTATCTGGTACCCGTGGATCTCTATACCGTGCCCAACGCCCTGGGGATCCGGGCGGCCACTATCCAGCCTCAGTACAACGGCGCCGACTATGGTGCGAGCTACGTGGGCCAGACCGGTAAGATCCTGCTGCCCATTGAGGGCTATGTGGACAACGGCAGCAGCGCCACCATGCAGGTAAAGGTCATCGCCGAGGATGGCAAGAGCAGCAACCTCTACACCTTCACCCTGGACATCCGTTCCGGTGATATTGAAGTGGAGAAGATCATAGTTGCTACCGGTGGACGTGAGTATCCGATCCAGGGAACCGAGAAGGCTATGCTTCTGGGTGAGGATCACCAGCCCCATGTGGTGAAGTACTATCGCAAGGATATCGAGGCGAAGCGGGATGCTGCCCATGATGCGGGTGACGCCGTTCTGGAGAAGAAGTATCAGGATGAACTGGATAACTTCTACAGAGATGCGATCCTGGATGCTGATGGAAACATTTCCGGCTACAGAGAGATCGAGTTCCGGACGGTGTACTACGGTTTCGTTTCCAAGGAGAGCGTAGTTACCGAAAGCGGCACCAGACCTCCTTCCACCATGACTAAGACAAAGGTAGTCATTGAGGCCCGCTCTGAGGACAGCGTTATGGGTATCAACAATGTGGACAGCAGGAACAACAAGAACCAGATCCTGCGGGAAGATGTGGATGAGCCCGACCGTCACATCTTCGACTATACCAAGAACAACGGTACGCTGGTGGATGAGATGGTAAACAATCCCCAGCACATCATGGAGTCCTACATCGCTGCCTTCCAAGAAAGCCGGGAGTATCCCGAGTTCCCTGAGACTATGGCGGTGGAGTCTGTCTACTTCCAGGTGGAGGCGGCTGACGGCAACGTGGGCTACTACGTGCTGGAGCTGCGCAACAGCGACACCGAGAACCGCAACCTGGATCGGGAGCTGGACGCGGAGGGTGAGGAGACCGCTGCCCTTTGGGTTTACGCCAATGGCTCCGGCGACCATACCACCCTGCCTGTCAACGCCTATGCGGAGTATCGTCTCATTGGCGGCGGCACCACCATTGACCGGAACGATCCCAACGTGGAGAGAGACGAAGAGGGTCGTCCCATTCCCGAGACCTTTGCTACAGTGGCTGGCGATAACAATATCGCTGCAACTCTGCCTGATGGCCGACCCAACCCGGCCTATAATGGTAGCCCTGTGTATCAGAAGATCTACCGTTACGATGATGAGGGGAATATGCTCACAGATGACGAGGGCAACCCGCTTTACGATCTGGACTATATCCCCACCACTTATCGGGCGGAAGTGGGTATGAGCACTACCTCCATCTATGTGGCAGCACGAACAGAGTTCCGTTACTCCGGTGTGGGTATTGCCGAGGAAGGCGAGACTCCCAACGCGTATGCCCAGGGAATGCTGGCGACCACCCTGACCGTACCCGGCACGAGTATGACCACATTGGGTGTGTACGTTCGTTCTCAGAGTGAGTTCCTGGCGGGCGAGGGTACACGAAATCCCGGTCGCCGCTACAACCTGAACGTGGCCAAGATCTCCGATGACCGCAGCCTGGATAAGCTGGAAGTCCTGGCCGATGAGTATGGTCCCAACAAGCATTGGGAGCCCAGCGGAGAGCTGGAAGCGGTGGTGGATGTGCCTCTGGCTGCCTCTACCGTTGAGGTCGACATGCGCTTTAAGACCACTCAGTCCAGCGCCTATATCGACATGTACGCCTACAACCCCGTCACTGGCGAGTACGACATCCCGGTGGTGGAGGAGGGTAAGCACAGAGGCGAGCTGACGGTGGAGGATCTGAAGTTCCCCATCGAGCGGGATAGCTGGCCCTACCTGATCAAGGTCTCCAATGTCCTGCGGGATCTCACTCCCAGGTACTACGAGGTCAACCTGGTTCGCAGGGAGAACAACCTCCGTGTGAAGGAGGATCAGCTCCTCTTTAACGGCCGGGTAGCCACCCCGGTGGTTGACGCTGATGCCCGGCTGGAGCTGCAGGACGGTAAGCTGATGCTGGCCGGCCAGTTCGTGGAGGATCTGAAGGCTGCCGCCGCCACTGGCGACGGCGAGGTGGATGCCACCCTGTTGGCGGATGATCTCCTTGCCAGCGGGCCCAGCAGTCTGCGGATGGAGCTGGCTGCCGAGGGTACACCTCACGCTGGAAAGCTCCTGTTCTACCGCACCTCCGGCGCCTTGGCCGATCAGCTCTACGCCATCTCCTCCCCGGATCAGGTGCAGGTGCTCCGGCTCAATATCCCCGTGGGTACCGAGCAGGGTGACATTATTGCCACCGCTGAAACCGAGGGAATGAACGTGGATGTGGACGCCAACTTCTCCTTCGTGAAGAACATTGACGACATGTCCCTGGCGGTGGATCGCTATGTGAACATCATCCGCCGGAACATGGATCTGGGCGATACCATCTTCTATCCCATCTTCGTGGGCTCCGACGACTGGTACGAGGCGGGCGGCAACAAGCTCCTGCCCGACGAGGTGGGAGTGGTGGTGCTCCAGCTTACCATGACTGACGAGCTGGACGATCTGTCCCTGACCATCTACACTGGCAAGGACATGACTACCCTGGAGAAGATGACTCTGGCCAAGCCGGACGTGAACTTCATGACCGTGGAGAACGGTCTGGAGTGGATCGATCCCCGGGCCACCGGAAATGTGAGCGTGACCAACTACGTCTCCATGGTGGACATCACCACCCAGCTGGCCCAGATCGCTGGTGTGGCCGGTTCTCCCACCAGTCTGGTCAGCATCTACTCTGAGGAGAGCAAGCTGGATCTGCGGATCAACGACGTGGGCAAGAGTAACACCCTGGTGACTCTGGAGACCGGCGTTCACAGCTACTTCTACTTCAAGGTGACCACGCCGGACAACAGCCAGTTCCGGATCTACAAGCTGAAGATGATGCGCAACTCCGGCAACACGGATCTGCAGCTGGTGGAGGCTTACGACCACAAAGATGCCCATGGACATCCCATCGGCAGTACTGCTACGGGCGTCATGACCTATGACGTGGAGGGCGAGCCCGGCGTCTACCGGGTGCGTCTGCCTGACAACACCAACAGTACATTCCTGCATCTGCGGACAGTGGATCCCCAGTCTACTCTGTACTATTTCGATGAGGAGACAAAGGAATACCGGATGTACGAGCCCCACCTCCACGAGTATTGGACGGATAGTGGAGATAGGATCTTTACCTCTAACCAGTCTGTGACCACCCGCTGGTTCAAGGTAGTAGCCATCAACGGCGAGGAGCGGGAGTACGAGATCATACTGGATAACTCTCCCGCCGATATAAGCCTGATCGAGGTCAACGTGGGGAAGGATGGCAGCACAGTTCACGCCAACCGGCCCGCCTCCGTTACCGGTCTGCGCTCCTACGCCTCCTACATTTCCACTCTGTACGGTGACAGCGAGGAGTATGTCCGGATCCCGTTCTATCTCCGGGCCACCAGTACCGCGGCCAACATCCAGCTGCTGGATATGCCCGGCGGCGACTACCTGGCCTACCAGTACGTGGCCAATGGCACCGATGTGAATAACCAGCAGGTGGACTGGGCGCTCCAGACGGTGAAGGACGCCAGCGGCAGGGATGTGGTGATCCCCATCGACGAGTCCAGCACCCTCATCACCAGTAAGGATAAGCCTACCAACAGCCATATCCTCACCGGCGAGGTGGTGGTGCGCAAGGAGGTCACCAGCTTCGATCTGAAGATCCGGGTGTCTGCCAAAGATGAGGAGTTTTACACCGACTATACCCTGACCATCTTCAACTCCGCCGCAGACTTCAGCGACCTGATCGTCCGCGTCCAGGAGGAGTCCTACATGCACCGGGATGAGAACGGCGAGTACCGCTATGTCAAGATAGTGGATGATGTGGACAGCCTGGCGGGTACCGAGTCCCTGTTCTATCAGGGCAAGCACTGGATGCCCGGCAAGGACGAGGATGGCAACCCGCTCACCGACGAGAATGGCAACCTGATCCTCATCGAAAACCTGAAGGAGACCGATGGCATCCTCTACCGCCTGGTGCCCGGCACCAAGGATTACGAGGAGAAGCTCCATGACCGGGTCATCTATCAGGAGGTCGTGTTCCCCGTGACCCGCACCTCCGTGATCCTGGGCGCTACCTTTGCCAACCTGGAGAACAAGCTGCGGGAGAACAACTCCAGCTTCAAGCTCTACATTGGCAAAGAGAACATCGGCAACCGCAGCGAGGGTATCTTCTCCATGCTTAACAAGGCCGAGAAGCTGGTGGAGGTCACCACCACCCAGCCCAACGGCAGCCGCGTGGTGGAGACAGGGGTCATTGGTACGGACGAGATCTTCACGACCAACCCCATGGTGGTTCTCTCCGGTGCGGAGACCAGAGTTCCCATCATGGTTGAGCTGGACGGCGGAAGCCGCCACACCTTCAACGCCGTGCTTCGGAAGAATGCCCTGGATCAGTGGCTGGACTTCATCCGGGTGGATGGTCACGACCTGGCCCTCAACCGGGGCGCCGACGGCGGCCTGGAGGCCCGGGCGACTGTCTACAACAAGACCCGTACCGCTACCATCGATATTCAGGCGGCCGAGGCTGGATCTCTGGTGAGCCTGGATCGGGAGGAGTACATTGTCTACTACCGTACTCCCGAGGGTAAGATGGAGAAGAAGATCGTCAACGGCCAGGAGGTTCGTCAGAAGGACGGCAGCGTGGATATGCGCCACCTGCTCCACTTCACGGCCCAGAGTCTGAATGACGGCCTGAACTACTTCTATGTCTCTGTGGTGCCCGTGGGCGGGACGCATCCCATCCGGAACTACACCCTGATCATCAACTACATGGACATCGAGGTGTACCTGAACAACCTGGAGGCCTATGATGTGCAGCTGGAGGCCAACCCGGCCGAGTGCTACGATCCCGACCTGGGTATCGGCCTGCCCCTGCGGCCCAGCTTCTGGCCCAAGCTGTTCGATTACCGCTTCGATTACGAGCCCATCAGTGATGACCGGCCCGGCTACCTGCGGGTCTACGCTGACGCCACCGAGTCCTACAATGACATCAAGGAAGTGCTGGGCAAGTACTACAGCGACTATTACCCCGAGGTGCGTAGATCTTACTGGGATACCTTCATCACCAACCTGCTGATCAACCTGTTCCCGGAGAAGGTCAACGCTGATATCACCTGGGCGCCCAGAATGGCGGACTACATTGTGGATGGCCGCTACGACCAGCTCAGCGCCAGCCTGAAGACCGATGAGCGTTTCATCGACAACTCCTACCTGAACCCGGCGGACAACGAGGATGGACAGCATTATGTCAACCTGATCGCCGAGGAGGCCCAGCGATTCACCGAGCAGGCCATGCGGGACGAGACGGTGATGCTCCACATCGGGAAGGAGACCCCGGAGATCAAGGCCTACCTTGATCTGTCCGGCACCAAGGCGGCAGATGCTCTGGATCGGATCTACTACGACCAGTTCGGCAACCTGCTGAAGCCTGACGCCGACGGCAAGCTGATCGCTTACGACGAGTTTGGAAACCTGGTGGGCGACAGCGGCTATACCGTGAACGACAGGGCAGCCATCTCCTACGAGCGGGAGGCCACCCGGGTTCTGGAGGTGGAGACCGGCACCGATTACGTGGGCATCCCCGTGACCCTGACAGTGCCCTCCACCGGCTATGAGCTGACCTACACCCTGGAGTATCACATCCCCTCCGATGACGCCACCCTGTTTGACATGGGCGTGGTGGGCTATGAGCCCAACCAGACGCTGGAGGATGGTACAGAGGACTTCGCCAAGGTCAAGATCTACGAGGTTCCCAACTCCATGGCCCAGGCCACCATCTATGCCCATGTGACCCATAACCACGAGGATCACGGCACCATGATCACCCTCTATAAGCTGGTGAAGGGCCAGTACGTACTGGTGGGCAGCACCGGGCCCAGCCTGACCCAGCTGGTGGATCTGGATGTGGGCATCAACGACTTTGTGATTCGGGTCACCGCTGAAAAGGGCAATATCCAGGATTACCTGATCCGGATCAACCGGAAGGCGGCCGACCTGTCCCTGGCTTGGGTACAGGTAGATGGCATCAATTCGATTCTGGATGTCCGGGAGGGCTACTACTACAGCTATGTCAAGCATAACGGCAGACCCACTGTCACTGCTCAGGCTGTGGAGAGCTACGCCACCACCTTCATCCAGAACACCCTGGATGGAAGTGTGAGCGACCAGAAGCCCACCCCCAGCACGGGCAACATTGCCTCCCTGGCCAATGTCCAGGTGGTGGGCGACCTGGAGGGACGCACCGAGGTGCAGATCAAGGTGCAGGCCATCCTGGTCACCGAGACCATCGTGAACGAGGCCGGCAAGGACAGCGAGTCCTGGAATGCCAACTACGATGCCAGCCTGGTGCAGGGCAACCGGGATGATAACAAGGGAGTCGTTCAGCACACCATCGTGACCTACAAGGCCAACGATGATGGAGAGACCTGGACCATGACCACCACCGTGGAGCAGTACCGGATCTACACCCTGTACCTCTACGAGGTGGACAGCGACCTGATCGGGATCCAGGTGGACAGCGAGGATGGCTACTTCCTGCGTACCGAGTCCGATCCTCAGAACCCGCGTACCGCCAGATGGGACGAAACGGAGATGTGGGCCGACGGCGTGGGCCAGAAGGCCTTCGTGGTTGGCGTGCCCGCGAAAACCGACCAGGTGCTCCTCCGGGTGCACACCATGCGGGACAACTCCAAGAACGAGCAGATGATCCGCATCGGAGGCCAGACCGACTGGTTTGCCAGCGACTGGAATGGCACCGGCGAGGTGGGACGCAACTCCTTCACCATGCCTCATCCCATGATGGACTATGTCCAGGCCCCCGGTAAGAACTACATGGAGGTGGACATCCGGGTCAGCTACAACCGGAACGTGTCCAGCGCCGACGATGGGATCCTCTACAAGCTGCACATCTACAAGTACAGCAGCGACGCTTACCTGGTGAACCTGGAGGGTGAGCATATCGATCCCGACAACGAGGGCAGCATTATTCCCGCCACCCTCACGCCCGAGTTCGAGAAGTTCAAGACCCTGTACTCCATCGTAGTGGAAAGCCCGGTGGACAAGATCGACTTCACCGACATTATGCCCTGCGACGGCGCTACAGCCAAGGTGACCTTGCCTGACGGCACTGTCCTCCAGCCCAGCGACCTGGACGCCAAGGCGGACTTCGTCATCAAGGGAGACACCGAAAAGACCACCATTGAGCGGGAGGATCTGATTTCCGTTACCAAGAATGGCGACAGTGTTATCGTGACCTATAAGGAGAACGGCAACATCGTCACCAAGGAGTTGGCCGACGGCACCGATGTGACCTACCGCAACGAGCTGCGCAACGTGCCTCTGAAGACAGGCATCAACACCATGACCATCCTGGTGACCTCTGAGGATGGAATGGCTCACCGGAAGTACACCGTGGTCATCCGTCGGAAGGTGGACGACAACGCAGCTAAGCTGAAGGATATCCAGGTGGTCAACGGCGGGATCTACTATGACATGTCCCCCGTGTTCGATCCCGACCTGACCAGCTACTACTTCAGCGTGCCCAACCTGGTGCGGGGCAGCCTGGACGTGAACCCCATCGTTTATGAGCAGTACAGCCACGGCAAGCTCATCTACGGTGTGAAGTACAAGGCTTACCACAACGACAGTCTGGCGGTGAGCGAGCAGGTGCTCGACATGCCCGGAGGCACCATCCCGGTGCCCGAGCTGCGGCCCGGCGATGAGTACCGTCTGGAGATCGAGGTCTACCGGACCGACGTCCAGGATAAGTACGGCAGCACCTTCTACTATGTGATCTTCTCCCGCAATAACGAGGGTGAGTTCACCGCCACCCAGGCGACCACCCTGGAGGAGCGGAACAAGTTCAGCCCCTTCACCGACTTCAAGCTCAACGGTACCCAGGAGCTGACCCGTTCTACCTCCGACCATCCCAGCGACCGGAACTACTACGCCAATGTGGACATAAACACCAACTATCTGTCCCTGGCAGTCCTGCCCTATGTGCTCCAGGCGGGCTACAGCCTGTCTATCACCAACATGAGCACCTACAACCCCTATTCCGGCCGCCACGAGTGGACGCCCATCACCTGGAATGAGTTCGAGAAGTACCAGCTGAACCTGACCGACAACGACAACTGGTATGTGCTCCGGCTCCAGGATCAGAGCGGCAACCGGTTCTATGCCTCCCTGGCCCTCTACCGGAACGATCTGAGCGGACAGGTGGACACCAGGCTCCAGAACCTGGCTGTCAGCGATCCCACGGTGCCGCTGTACCGGGAGGACACCCACGACTACTTCGTGGCCGTGGAGGAGGGCACCACTCTGGCGCAGATCATCGCCCGGGCCAAGCGGCTGGACGGTATGGCCACCGACCTGCGGATCCGCTCCGTGGGCGGCGAGTCCCTCCTGGATGGAAGCGAGCTGACCGAGATGGAGGATCTCATTCTCCATCCGGGCACCAATCGGGTCACCATTACCACCAAGGCTTCCCGTGTGAATGCCAAGGGCGAGAAGGAGACCTTCAAGCGGGCCTACGAGGTGGAGCTGTATGTGGCCTATCCCACCGACAGCTACAACGACAGCGCCGATAGCGTCCACGACTATGTGGAGGACAGCGTGTTCCACGATGAGGGACGGGATGACACAGCCGACATTATCTGGATGGATCACACCACCGGCGGTCACATGACGCCTGTCTGGAACAGCGAGCTGGTGAACTATTTCCTGAGCTATCCCATGTACTCCAGCCAGCTGGTGCTGGATGAGAATGGCGATCCGGTGAAGGACGAGGATGGACGGTATGTCTTTGCCCTCAACGACACCCTGACCTTCCGGCCCACCCTGCGGCCGGAGGAGGAGGATCGGGCTGAGGTGAAGGTGCAGCGCACCACGATCAACCCGCGCACCGGAGTCAAGACCGTGGAGGGCTGGCAGACCCTGCATATGGATCCTGTCCCCCACACCTGGGACTACAGCATCTATGACCTGCCCATGGGCGAGACCGATCTGCTCTTCACCGTGGAGGTCACCGCCAGGGAGCGCCGGGCCGACGGCAGCTATGCGGACGGCCATGTGACCAAGAAGGAATACCGGATCACCATCTGGCGCGACCGTACCAGCGATACCTCCTTCACGCCTGTCTACGCCGAGGGCACCGCCCTGCGGATCCTCAGCAGCACCGTAAACGGCGAGATCCACGAGACCACCCCTGTGTTTGATCCTCACGGCAACTTCTACTATGTGAATCTGCCCTACGAGACCACAGAGGTAAATCTCTCCGCCGATGTAAGCTACCCGGTGATCTACCCCGATCCGAACAACAGACCTGCCGGCCACTATGACAGCGAAGGCCGCAAGCTGGTGCCGTACACCTATATCGACGGCGACGGCAATCAGGTGACTGTGGAGCCCGGCCAGGCCGGCTATGTGGATACCTACGAGATGCAGGCCTACGGTCTGTACATCAACGGCAGAAGCGTGGCCTCCGGCACGGAGTATACAGTGCAGGATCTGATGGTGGGCGATAACACTGTGGAGGTGCTCCTCACCAGTGCCAAGGGCATTGAGCGGTACTACACCGTGATCATCAACCGGGGCGACAAGGAGCATACCGAGGAGCCCACCCAGCCCACTCCGGAGATCACAGGCCTACGGGTGAACGAGCGGGTGCCCGGTATGGAGGAGGAGATGGAGGCTGACGCCATCCTCATCCCCGACTTCAACCGCAATATCCACTACTATAATGTGGTGGTGCCCTATGAGACCGACCACGTTTACGTCTGGGCCCAGGCCCAGCACGCCGCCGAGCTGCGGATCGCCAGCATCAATGTGGACGATGTTACCGATGCGGCCAACAAGCACGGTGAGATCCTGGAAGGCTGGCGGAAGCTGGCCATCCCGCTGAACGTGGGTAATGAGAACAATGTGGAGATTATGGCCTACGGTATGGACGCCGACGGCAACCGGACAGAGACCAGAGTGCGCACCATCCTCAATATCGTCCGGCTGCCCGACCAGTACCGTCCGCCCGAGCTGGAATACCTGGGCGTCAGCGAGGGTACCATGACCAGCGTGTTCCACGGCGGCATCTACAACTACCACGTCACCGTGCCTTACGATGTGGATGAGGTCACCGTGAACATCGAGGCCCTGCCCGGCACCAGCAAGGCACGGCTTGTCTACGGCGACCACTACAGTGTGGATACCGACGCTCAGGGCAAGGCCCAGGACACCTACCAGCTCGAGGTGGGCGATACAGAGGCCAAGGTGTTCCTGTACGATGTGCGGGATGCCCTCCAGGGCGGCTATCCCTACTACATCGGTGTCTACTCTCTGATCATCCACCGGGAGAGCCGGGACGGCACCGAGATGGAGCTGAAGGGCCAGGGCGCCGCCGAGCTGCTGGCGCTCACCGCCAACCAGACCAAGGCCGACGGGACGGTGGAGGATCTGAGCTTCACCACCGACAGACTGTTCACCGACAGCAACGATCCCGCCAACCCCTATGTGGATCGCTTCCAGTACAATGTGTACAACTACTACCTGTACGTGGCCGATGATGCCCGGTCTGTGTACCTGAAGGCCCAGACCGTCCATCCCGATAACGTCCTGACCCTGAATGACGGGATCGCGCCCGATGCCGACGGCGGCTGGAATGTGACGCTGAAGCCCAGAGGGGAAGAGGATACCAAGGCCGTGATCACCGTCACCGATCCTGCCACCGGAACCGTAAAGCATTACACGGTGCTCATCATCCGGGGCCGGAACAACGCCGCGGGCTACTATCCCATCGACATCCTCAAAGAGGTGCGGGTGGAGGGCAAGACCAGCTGGAAGGACGGTATGCCCTGGATGGCCAACTACACCACCACCGTAAGTCCCAAGGATGACGGTACCATCGATGTCTCCATCCTGGCGCCGGTGTGGGATATCATTCCCGCAAACTCCCCGCTGAACCTGGTGACCACCACCGTCCGGGTCAATGGCCACAGAGCCAGCCCCGACCTGGTGATGGGAACCAACGGCCAGCCGATGCTGGATCCCAGCGGCAGACCTGTGGTGGATGTGGACGATCAGGGCAACGCCTGGTTCCGGGTGACTCTGCCCGTGACCTCCTACGAGGAGCGGCTGGATATCCGGGTGGATCTGCCCAGAGGCGATGGAAAGAACTTCTACCTCCAAAATGTGAGCTACGTGCTCTACCTCATCGATCCCGAGTCTCCCAAGCAGCCCGAGGTGGACGAGAACGGACTGCCCCTCCGCAACGAGGACGGTACCCTGAAGTACACCGACAAGCCTCTCACCGGGCCGCAGCTGGGCCAGATCATTCTGGATGAGAACGGCGGCAACGTGAATTCCGGCACCTTCACCACCATGTTCCGGGGCGATGTGTTCTACTACCGGGCCACCGCCAAGGGCGACGGATTCACCGTGTTCGCCTCGGTGCTGCCCGAAAAGAAGGCCGCCCGGGCCATGGCTCTGGACAGCGGGATCACCATGGCGGAGCTGGAGGAGGAGATCGCCCTCATGAGCGATGATCCCTCCACCTACGACAAGTACCCGCTCACCTCCGAGAACACATACCTGGAGGTCTATGACGAGGCCGGCAACCGCTACACCCTGAGCAGAAGGGCCGCCAGCTACAAGTACTTCGAGTTCCCGGTGGTGGACGGCGTCCGTCAGACCATGACTCTGCGCTTCCGGGTGATCCACTACGCCGAGAGTGGCTATGAGCTGGTCAACGAGTACTACCTGACCGTCTATCCCACCGCCACTCCCGTCCTCACCGACCTGCAGCTCATTGAAGGCCAGATGTCCGAGAAGTTCGAGACTCTGAAGCGGGACTACTACGGCCTGGTCTACAAGCGGGAGCAGCGGTTCGGCACCCTGGCCAAGGCGGAGTACTTCGACATGGAGTTCACCGACTGGCGGGACGGCAAGCTGACCCTGGAGGCTCAGTACGGCAAGCTCATCGACTACACCTACGTGGACGAGGAGACCGGCGCGACCGTGACCCTGCATCCCGACGAGGAGGGCTACGTGGTGACCTATGAGCGGGGCGACACGGTGAACCATACCGACGAGCTCCTGGTCATGGATGCCAACAAGAAGTGGCCCGGCGAGGAGGGCTACGTGGAGACCTGGGCCAAGAAGTACACCTACACCATGTACGACTATGACACAGGCGCTACCGACTGGGGCCATGAGATCTACCGTGGCCGCTTCCAGCAGGAAACTCTGCCCGACCAGGCGGATAACGAGACCCACACCCTGGACGGCGGACAGAACCTCTACGACGACGATCCCACCATTGAGTTCCTGCCCTGGGATCTGCCCTCCTTCAACGTGGTGGCCAGCCTGACCTACAAGCACGGCTACCGCAGCGCCACTGCCGACGATCCGGACAAGGGCGTCAAGACCGGCGACTTCATCGATGCGGATGGTAACTTCGTCCTGGCCGCGGGTCTGGATCCCGAGCAGGAGTTCCCGGCCGGCGATCCCAGACTGGAGTCCATCACCATCTACCGCAAGGGCGACTACACCGTCCACATGGAGCGCAGCGACGTGCCCATTCCCACTGTGCCGCTGATCGACATGACGGCCTTCCAGCCCGAGCCGGAGGCGGACGATCCTCTGAAGAACCAGCAGACCCTGATCCAGATCGGTGCGATCCTTACCGGGCCGAACTACAAGGACATTCTTACCGACGAGAATGGCGATCTGCTGCCGCCGGGTACCCGCACCGATAACGGTCTGCCCAACAGCCCCAACTTCAACAGCCAGTATCCCTACTACCTGCTGATCCTGGATCACCGGATCAACCAGGCCTGGATCCAGGTGGAGATGGACGAGGGCAAGACCGCCCAGGTGTTCAGCACCAACGTCAGGGACGTCTATCCGGAGAGCTACTACTACGGCAACCGGCTGACCCACGACCTGTACAATAAGGTGCCCCAGCGCCTGGACTTCGGCGAGGAGTACTACGCCGACGAGGACTTCAAGACCCTCCTGACCGTCCGGGTCAGCAACCAGACCAACTCCTGCGAGTACAAGATCTGGGTGGTTCGGGAGAACCGGAAGGACAGCGTCAATACCCTGAACCTGAAGCTGTTCCACGGCATCACCGCCGACGAGGCCCACCAGGCCGCGGTGGATACCAAGAACAACATCAACCGCGAGGCCAACGAGGGCGTTCTGGTTCAGTCCGGCGTACGCCGCTACCCGGTGGGCGATCCCATGGAGAGCGCCAACGGCACCTGGGGCAGCCTCTACACCGACGAGGATGGAAACGTGAAGGTCTACGACGGCATCCTGAAGGATACCGACACCAACCCGGCGCCCAACCTCCGCTTCCGGGAGGATGTAAAGCTCTACACCGTGACCCTGCCCATGTCTGCCAAGCACGTGACCCTGGACGTCATGGCCACCGGCGATACCCGGAACGCCACCGTGATGTACAACAACGTGAAGTATGATATGGACTCTCAGCTGGATCACTACTTCGACGTGCCGCTGAACACCGGCGAACGGGTGAGCTACATCTTCGTTACCGTCCACCCGCCCGGTGTGGATCGGGGCGACCCGGCCTACGAGGCCGACGCTACCACCTACGTCATTCGGATCAACCGGGTGAACACCGTGGCCTTCCAGAACATCTGGGTGGAGGATAAGACCGACAGCTACGGCGATGATAAGCTGGAGCAGATCTGGCTCATCAAGGACATGGTGGATCTGGAGCATCAGCTGGAGAACTACGAGAACAGCGACCGCAGCAAGCCTGCCGACCAGCGCGTGGATTACGGCGCCCACGACATCTACGTCTCCGACCTGAGCAAGCAGTACGCAGACTACGGTGCCATGGTGGATACCCTCCAGACCTATATCTTCCTGAGTGCCGAGGCCATCGGAACCTCCGATGATGGGGAGAACAACGACTACCACATCGAGATCTCCGAGTACGGTGCCGATGATCCCCAGACCGTCAGCAGCGTTCCTGCTGGACAGCCCGGTTACGTGAACAATCCCAACTATGTGCCCGGGCCCAACGACGGCCGCGGCCGGATCACCAACGCCCGGTTCCGCCTCGACCCGTCCAAGGACGGCGACCAGGTGTTCCAGTTCACCATCATCAACGATAAGACCGGAGCCGTGGGTACCTACTACCTGCATGTCTACCGCAGGCGGCCCGCCGACGTGGATCCGATCCTCCAGACCCATATCAAGGCGGATGTCTACACCGCGGATCTGGCCGGCCCCGATGGCCCGGATCACAGCGGCGTACACTACACGCTCTACCGCAAGAGCAGCGACTGGCGGCTCAAGACCGTGGAGGAGACGGCGGCAAAGGTATTCGGCGGTGAGAGCTGGTTTGCCGACAGTAACTACACCCAGCGGCTGGATGCCATGAAGACCGGGAGCTTCAACGGCCAGAAGCTGTTGACCGAGGTTCACACGGGCTACACCGACAAGGCTGGCCGGATCCGCATCAGCCCCGAGCAGATCGGCCAGGAGGGCGCCTACCTACTGCTTATCGAGAAGCCCGGTTATCTGGATACCGTCATCGACAACATCCTGATCTACCGCACCTGGGATGAGGCCGAGTTCAACTTCGGCACGGTGATCATCCAGCCCGGCGACCTGAACCACGACGGTGTCATCGACGAGAAGGACATGTCCGTCTACGATGAATACAAAACCGCCATGAACGGTATCTACCGCGAGATGGCCAGCCAGCTGGTTCTCATGCGCATGACCCACACGGGCTACGGCGACCAGACCTTCCGCCAGGGCGATGCCCTGACCAGGACGGATCTGGAGCAGGTGGAGCTCCTCTACAAGGGCGAGGCCCTGGACAGCAGCAACTTCAGCCAGCCCGAGTTCTACCTGGGCAGCGAGGCCCTGCTCTTTGACCGGGATGATCTGACCGCCATCGACTTCAACGCTGACGGCAGCTTCATCCTCACCGAGGCCGGAACCTACTACCTGTACGCGGTACTGCGGTACACCGACAAAAACCTGGATCCCGAGCAGGTGGATGTGGTCTACCAGGTGGCCGTCCTTACAGTGGAGGAGGCCCCCGCGGTGGAGCCCGAGCAGCCCGAACCCGAGCTGCCTGATCCCACCCCGGAGGAGCCCGGCGACGGATCCATCGACTCCGGCGAGACGGAGGACGTGGCTCCCGGCGACGAGGGTACCGGCTCCGACGTCACGGACGACGTGGACACCAACGGTGAGACCACCGGCTCCGGCGAGACGGAGGATGTGGATCCCAGCGACGAGAACACCGGCTCCGATGTCACGGACAACGCGGATACCGACAGCGAGACCACCGGCTCCGACGTGACGGACAGCGGAAACACTGGCGACCAGGCCACAGACGCCGACGATACGGACAACGCCGCCAGCAGCGACGAGCTCCGCGCCCCGGCAGAGGATGCCAACCAGAGCGCTGACGATGCGGAGCAGACCACCGCCGGCAACCAGGCTCCGGAGATCAGCGATATGGAGCCCGCCGCCGAAAAGGTGACAAGCGTGGTTCACGTCACCGCAGACCTGAACCGGTATACCAGCCGGGACAGCGAGCCCGCCACGGAGACCTCCTCCACCGCGGACAGCGGCGTGGATGCCAGCGATGTCTCCCAGGATGATGAGGATGCCGGCAATGCCTCGGACGAGAGCCCGGCGGACAGCGATATCTCCGCTGATGGCGATTCCTCCGATGAGGCCGCCGATGACAGCCACACCTCCGGGCCCGACGACTCCGCCACGGAGCCCTCGGACAACAGCCCGGCGGACAGCGATGCCGACAGTGAGACAGAGTCCGGCTCCAACAGCGGCGCCTCCAACTCCGGCAACAGCTCCGGAAGCTCCGGCAGCGCCTCCGGACGGCCCAGTTCTGGGAACTCCGGCAGCAAGCCCTCCAAGCCTGTGGAGGCCGAGAAGCCCGCAAGGCCTGAGGAGCCTGCCGAGCCCGACCTGGATGACCAGATGGCCGTGACCAGCGAGATGGATAAGCTGCTCATGGCTGTGGCCGGGATGGATGGGGATCTGGATTCCGATGAAGTGATGGATGTCCTGGCCAATGCCATCGGCTTCGACCCGCGGATCCTGGACTTCGACGGCAACGGCTACCTCAACGACGGCGACCTGGTTCACATCCTGGTGCACTGGGGCATGACCGCCGATCCCGGATGCTACTGCAACAACCCCTACTCCAAGTACGAGACCTATCTGCAAAAGTACACAGGCGACAACTGAGCAGGGGAACGAAAAAGGACCGCACGGATATTTCCGTGCGGTCCTTTTCTATATTTTGTCATCAAAATCTTATGTTTCCTCCAGAAAGTAGAAAGCATTGGGAATTCAGGAAAAGAATGTTGACATGGGAGGAATTGTGAGGTATTATGTAAATGTATGATTATAAGTGTGCCCATACGCTTTAAAATTAGAAAAAACTTCCATTTTTGGAATATAATTCAAAAAGAGAGAGGAGGGGAGACCGATGAAAAAGTGGCAGATCCAGAAAAGGCAGCTGATCCACGGGGCCGTTATGTTGTCCCTCGCGGTTCCCCTGCTTCTGTTCGCTCTGAGTATAGACAGCAAAACCCCCACCCTGGCCTTCGAGGGGGTAAAGATGGAGATGCGGGAGGACGGCAACGTCCAGATGCTGGTGGAAGTCAGCATTAAGAATATTGGAACCTCCAAGGCTCTGCCTGTGGGCGCCCGTTTTGAGCTGAACTATAATACGGAATACCTGACCCCCTCCAGGCAGGATAGCAATGCGCCGCTGAAAAACGGGGAGGAAGCGTTCCCGGCTTTTCAGTTTGATCCCAACCTGTACATAGAGACAGAAAACGGAGTTCCGGTATCGAAGGATCCCTTTGAAAAGAGCGATGGAAAGTGGAACCTGAATACTGTAGTCGGTACAACAGGGAAGTTGGGCCTCAGTTTGGTTGCTGACCGAAATATAGTACCTTCAGCGGGTTCTGGCTTGACGGAGGTACGTTCCGGGCAGACAAGCTTGAATGTATTTAATACAGAGGATAAGATCGTGTTGGGCACGCTGAGCTTCCGAGTGGAGAAGGAAAACCTGGATAAGCTGCCCGAGATCAAGGAGAATTTTGATTATATTGAAGCGCTGGAAGATCCCAAGGGCAAAAATGGGAAGTATCTGATCAACAATGTGGATTTGAAGGTTGCCTCCTGGCAAAGCGGAAGTTGGTCGATCGTAGCTGCCTATGAGGTCAAAGCAGGGGAAGCAAACTACACCCAGGGATATTTGGATAACTCAGATATGGCAAAAAATATAACCAATATGGGAAGCTCTGCCTTTACCTATAAGCCCTACGCCGAATCCCGCTTTACTTTTGACTTCCCCAAGATCATCATCGGTGTGGAAGCCGCGGAGGCCGAGCTTACCATTGACGCCTACCAGGCCTATACTGACGGTGTAGTCAGTGATCTGGATATCGCCCTGCAGAAATACAGTCCCGCCGTTCTTGTCAAATACTCCGATGGCTCTCAGGAGAATGTGATCTTCCCCTGGGGCCGGTTTACCGCACCCTGGGCGACAAGTGAGGTCACCGACTGGAATACTACAGCTGCCGTCACTGACGACAACTACGACCCGACCCATGGTGACTACAAGATACAGAAACACTATGTCTACAAGGATGAGGGCACGGGAGTGGAAAAGGTCTTTCCCCTCCCGGTGTCGGTGCATCTCCGTGTGACCCCCATCACCCTTCTGAAGGTGGCCGCCGACGACCTGTACCGGGTCTATCAGCTGAACAATGCCCTGGTGAACAGCATTACCGGCGTTCAAAGCCGGGGTGACCTGGATCTTCCGGAGGAGGCTCACCTCATCACCGACCTTCCCGCCGGGGGAGCCACCCTCACCATGCAGATCCCCGGCTGGAGCCATATCAATGAGCCCGGGGACGAAACGGTGGCTCCCGAAGTGGCTCCCGTCTATTGGCCCTCCTCCGCCTCGGGTACCGAGATCAAAAACCTGTGGAAGGACGGGGCGGCCAGCGGCGAATACCTTCACTGGCCCACCTCCGACGACCAGGATATGTGGACGGCCACAGAGGGGAATGGGAGCCTGCTGGGCAACAACCGGGCGGGCCTTTACACCTTTAAAATGGCCAAAGCCTACGGCGATATCCCGGTAGCCGGCTTTGCCAAAGCGGATATCCAAAAGAAATATCCCTGGCTTACCGTCCCCCAGGAGGTCTATCCCCTGGACGATGCTCAGCGCCGGATCGTCTGGAATCACGAGGACAGCGAGGATGATAAGAAACTGGAGGACAAGGATCTCTACGAGGTCACCTACGTGTCTACAGAGACAAACTTCACAACCAACCCGGAGCTCCTTCTCCCTGATTTGACCCTGCGGGTGAGAAAGCACAGCGAAGGCGGCGGAGCTGGCAGTCTGCCGGAAACGTCTGTATTCCGGATCAAAATGCCCGACGGGACTGAGATTGGCATTGGTCAGGCGGGGGATGTAGACACCGGGAACTGGTTTGACCCCGCCAATGGAGACAGCGGTAACTATACCAAAACGAGGACAAATGTGGCATCCCCCGGCAACCCGGAGAGTGCAATCTTTGACCTGCTCTTCAACCCCGGCCGGACGGATGCGGGCGGCAATGCCTCCCAGCGGGAGCGTCTGTTGCGCTACATCAACCTGGGCGGATGGTTCTCCGTGTCCATCAACGAGGATCCTGCTTCCTACTACTGGAGTGATTTTATTCCCGTCTATGTCCCCCCCAGGGCCAATATCCACCTGGAGGATAAGATCTACAATTTTATCGGTGTGAATGCCGACCTCTACCGTTTTGTCCGGGAGGGGGCGGGGATCCCCACTACCGTTACCCTGCCCGCCGGCAGCTACGAGACGGTGGATGCTGTAGGCGCGCCCCAGTATGATGATGTTCTGGATGAGAGCGGTCAGGTCATCGGCAAGGTGCCCCATGAGGAGCGCTACGGCCTAAAAACCCTCTACAGCGGTATTAACGGCTCCCAGTTTGGAGAGCTGAACACCTTCACCATCACTCCCTCCTGGTCTGTAACGGGGGAGGCAAATGGGATCACCCGCTACGGCCCCAATGATTTTCTGGATAATGCCCGCTACGGGGCCTACGGCCGGGTGCGCAATCCGGGGATAGATGTAGACACGCATGCTCCCCGTACCTACCAGGCCACCATTCGCACTGAGAAGGAGCCGGAGGATCCCCAACAGCTGAAGGAGAAGATCAAGCTGATCTACACCGGGGAGCCCGGCGGCGTCACCCCCTACGATCCCAACCCAGATCTGACCCAGCGGCAGAATGTGGAGCTGGTCACATTTGACACCCGGGTGGAGGGCTACACAGTTCGTCAGGAGTATACTCTGACCATCCTCAATGTGGGCGATGTGGACATCAATGGACTGGCCATTGATCTGGAGACCGACCTGCCCAATATCGGTAACTACGGCAGCGAGGGCGGACACTTCACCCTCCTGAAGCCCCCTGCCTCCTTCCTCCCTGCGGGAGAAATGACTACATTTACCCTCTCTTATGTCTACGATCTGCGCGCCCAGGGCAACGGCGGAGAGCTGGAGTACCTGGATAAGCTGTTCATCACCTCGGATAGAAGGCATACTGTGGGGGTGGGCGCAAAGCCTGAGGAGGATTACCTCCTGGACTTTGACGCCAGATTCACCGTCACTGGAAACAAGATCCACCGGGTCTGGGTGGAGTATAATCCCTCCGATGGCTACATGGGGACAGCCCAGGTTATCGTGGGCGAGGTGCCCACCGGCAGCGGGAACATGAATATCAACGCCGGCTCCAACGCTGCTTCTATGAATACGGTTGTCTACGTCATGGCTACGCCCACCGACGAATACGAGGTGCGCCAGTATAGTGCTGTAGACAGCTCCGGGGCGCCGGTGACCCTCTGGCCCTATACAGGGCCCATCACCCTGTCAGACGGCACTACTATAAATATAGACGACAAATCCCAGATCCGGATCTGGTCTCTTATCATGCCCGATTATGATGTAACAGTGACCATTGACTTCTACGAGCCTATCTCCTCCAAGCTTCGGCTTTCCAATTTGAAGGCCTATGCCAGCCATAACCAGGAGGATCTTTATAAGGATGGGGCTCCCACTCCCTTAGAGTCCCGGAAGCCCTTTGAGTATGCCGTCTGGCAGAAGAGCTTTACTGCCCAGGAATATCAGGATGCGGAGAACTGTCGGCCCGATCCCAGCGACCCTGCCCACATTCCTACAGAGGAGGAAAAGGGCCTTTACCTGATGCGGGGCGGTACTGCCGTGAAGAAGGGCTATTCCGACGATGTGGATCAGTATCTGGTGGTCATTCCCTTTGAGGCAGACTATTCCCAGATAGAGGCTACCCTCCGCCAAGCGCTCTATCCTACGGACGGCAGCGGGAACCTGCCCCAGGGGGATGGAAGGATCGAGGTGGAAATGACCCTCTTCCCCGAGGATCATCAGGATCCCTTCACAGGCCCCAACGCGCAGATCTACAGAGACGACAACGGTAATACCGCCACCCCCACAGTCCACACCAGCCGGGCCTTCGATTCTCCCAAGCCTGGTGAGTCTAACTATGTGCGGGTGCGGATCAGCTATACCAGCGCCGCTGAGAGTGAGAGCCGCTTCTACTTTGTGGAGATCCACCGGGTTCCCCAGCACCCGGTGGCCGAGCTGAATTACGGCAACTCCCCCTACGGAATGATCATGAATGCGGAAAATATCACCGATAAAGCCGCCGCTAAAAAGGCGTTTGTAGCCAACCGTTACAGCTTCAACGGCCTGGCGGAGGATCTTGTCCCCGCAAAGGCGAAGGAGAATGCGCTGAACTATGACCTGACCTCCCTCCACTATTGGACCGAGGCCTGGGTGGCTCCCGACGCGGCCTATGAGCCGGAGAGCCATATGGGTTTCCTCTACTACTATAATAATGTTACAGGCGTAGGTACCTGGTATCCCGATCCCAATATATATAAGGAAGAGGAAAATCTGGATCTGAACAACTATGCCTTCTTCGCCATTCTGGGGGAGGACTTCCTGGATCCGGGCCTGCGGACGGTGCTGGATTCCTCCGGACGTCCGGCGGACATCTCCCGGGCCATCATCTCCCTGGATGCCTATACCCTGGATCAGGACGGGGCCACCCAACTGGAGCGCTTCTCCCTGCCTGTGGATCCCGATGATCCCAACCTCAGCGAGGAGCAGCAGGCTGCGCTTGCCGCCCGGAAGATCCACCTGAGCCGGGAGAATACCGCGGGCATCCTGATAACAGAATGGTCTGACCTGAAGAACACAGACGGAGAGTATCTGCGTCCGGGAAGGTATGAGCTCACCTATACCATCCCCGACTTCGACTACGACGAATATTATAATAGTGATCCGGCAGATCGCGACCCGGATCGTGATCCCACCCTGAAGGTGACCCGGGACTTTGTGATCCTGGCTCCGGTGGGCGACGTAAACTCCAACATGCCCGCCGGCGACGCCGATGCCTGGCAGCATGTGTCTGACCATGTAGACGAGCAGCTGGTAAAAGACCGTGTCACTGCCCCCCTGGGCTACATGGCCGATTACTATCCCGACGGGGCTATCTTTAAGCTGCGAACCTGTGATGTAAACAACGACCGTAATATCAACAACATCGATGCCAACACCATCCGGGTGAGAAAGGTGATCGAGCGTTTCTACCTGCCTGTAGACTACAAGTGATACCGGATGCGCCACAGGGATACTGTGACGCATCTTCGGCTACATAAATCCAAAAAGAAAGGAGGTCGCGATATGAAGAATAAACAGAGCGTGCGCAGGCTTGTCGCCCTGACGCTGGCTACGGCTGTGACAATTCCCCAGGCCAGTCCCGTATTCGCGGCCTCCGCGGAAATTGGAAAAACAGCCCAGACCCGTTTGGTACGGATGGGACTGTCCACGCCCGCCGACAGAAAATGGGAGACCGGCGCCGGGGACAAATTCCCCCAGCTGATCATCCCTCAAAATTTCCGAAGCAAAACATTAGACGTGACGTCTGTAACCAAACCGGAAGCTGACATCCAAAAAATGGAAGCTCCAAAATTGGAGTCTGAGACCACAAACGTTTCCATTTCGCCTCCGATAGAGGTTACAAATGGTAACAACAAGTTACAAGTTCCAACTGTGATAGCCAAGGCTGAGGATGAGACTACAGACTCGGCCACAAAGATAGACGAGGAAGCTCTTCATCAGACCCTCCTCCCGGAGCTGCCTCCGGAGGCGGAAAAATTCTCCCTTGCTTCCGACCCGGAAAACGGGAGGGAGGAGCCGGTTGTAGACAATTGTGGATCCGCTGGGGCAGAAGAGGTTACGGATGTGACAAACCAAGAGTCGAACGAGGGGATTCCCCCCTTGTTTGGCGACGTAGTCATGCCTCCGGAAGCGACAATTCTTTCCTCGGAGGATCCGGTGGAGAGCGCGGCCGATATCCCCGACGACGGGGGGGATGGCTTCCTCCCTGACCAGCCGGAAAACACCCTGCCCTCAGAGCCCCCAGAGGAGCTCCCTGATGGCGATGAAACCACTGGGGCGGAGGAGCTTCCCCCTGTGGCTAACCCCGAGCCCCTGCCGGAGGAACCGCCTGTTGAAGTGCCGGTGGAACCTGTAGCCCTGCCTGTTGAGCGGGCAAATGTGCTGAAAAAATATAACTACAGCATCGGCTTTGGCGTTCCTGTGCGGGTTGCGGTTGAGGGCGGCGGCGAGTATCACGCCACGTTGACAGAGTACGGGGAAGAGTTCCAGGTGGAGACCTCGATCGACCCCTACGATGAATCCGGCGAGGTGGAGATCTCTGGCCTGAACCCCACAGATTACGGATTTAGAAAGTACAATGACGGAGCACTTAACGATTTGTACGACTACGAGCTTCTCCACAAGGAGAACGGGGAGACGATCAGCTACTGTGTTTTCCCCTCTGTGGCCAACCTGGGGCGGATCCCCGATAAGGTCTTTGACGGCTGGTATCTCTACCGCTGCGGAATAAAGATGGGAAGGGATCCGTCGGATGCGGAGATTCGGAGCTGGCTCTATGACTACGACAACGAGGATAACATGATCCCCGTATCACTGATGGACTATGTGACCGGGAACTGGGGCTATGACGCCGAAGGGGCCTATGGTGTAGCCAATAGCGTCTTGGGAGATACCTGGGATGGCGGTCAAAGCTATTATGACTGGGGCTATCGAACCTCTGCTGAGGACAGCGCTGTCTATCGGAATAACCCGGTAAGCTTTGTGGGGAAATGGAGAGGCAGCGATGAGTCCAGGGCGGCAGATATAGACAGAGTGAAGGATGAACGGACAGGGGGGTTGCTGGAAAGCGCAGTAACTCTGACGGTGAACGGGGAGAGGCTTCCCCTTTACAGCAGTGATATCCTTGGCCTGTTTGGAACGGCTTTGGCGGAGAAGGAGACAGACTTCGACAGGGGTGCCGCTGCCGGTGCCGGAACGGAGTATTGGCTGCGGGTTCCGGCGGATGTGGACAGCTTGGATCTGGAGTTCAATGCCGCCGAGATCTTCTATGACTACAACGGGAAAACGGATAAGAGCGGGCTGGTCAGCCCAGTGCAGATCACCTGGAAATATGGTTCGGAGCAGTCCATAGACTACTCGGCGGCAGAGGGAGACAACAGCCGTTTCTCGGCGGAGATGCTGCCAAAGGCAGGATGGAAAGACGATGGGGCGACAAAGATCCCCAACAACAGTCCTGACAACCCTGCATATTCCCGCTGGTCGGTGACAGGTATCGCACTGCTTCCCTCCTCGGTGGGAGAGGGTGACGAGGGATACCGCTACAACGATATCACCATTACCGTAGCCCCACCCAGCGTCTACGAAAAGCAGCTGGCCGGCGAGGAGCTGACGGAGGAGGATAAGGGGAAGATCACCACCTACACCTTCCACGTACAGCGGCTGACAGAACCCACGCTCCAGCAGTCTCCCGGCAACACTCCCCTGGGTATGATCCAGCGGGATACCGGGGGAGAGACAGAGTTCGACAGGGCGGCGGCGACAGAGAAATTCCTGGCTGACTACCGCTTCTCCACCCTCTATGGCGAGTACCCCAGAAGCCAGGTCAACAACGGGGGCTCCATTTTCCGGGATACTTACACCCCCAGTGCTTGGGCCTCCGGCGCCACAAACGTGGATCTGGATCCGGAGGCAATCGTGGTCTATCAGAATTCTGCCTTCCAGGATCCCGGGATCGCCCTGACGGATTCGGAGGGGCAGACGGTACGGATCAGCAAGGACAGTCCTTGGGTCGTCCAGCGGATCCTGAAGCTGAAAATGGCGGAGGAGCTGACGATCCCGAACCTGATGAAGGGCGTAGACCGTTGGTATCAGGGAGGACAGCTGCTGGATACGACGGCGGGGGAGATCCTGTCGGGAGCCAACGATCAGATCGATCTTCGGGGGCTGAAGATTTTGCCGGGGATCTATACGCTGGAATACGAGATCTATGATCCGGTGGCGGACAAGACCTATGACTCCAACGCAGAGAACGAGAACAGCCCCTGGGTCACCGACGGGGGAAGGACGGGGGCGGTGAAATTCCGCCGGACGCTGGTGGTACTGCCCATCCCCGGAGATGTGGACATGGACGGGGCGGTGACCTCCGCCGACGCGGAGGTGCTGCGGCGGTATTTGACCGACGCCCAGACCAGCCCTGTGGCGATTCCGGCTCAGCTGGGTGGTACCCCTCTGGGAACAGACCCCACGGTGGATCTTTTCGCCTACCGGGTGGCCGACGGGGATCATGACGGCACACTGGACAAGAGAGTGGAAAACAGCACCAAGGTGACAGATGTAGATATGCTGGAGGCCCTGCCCAGGGCCCAGCTGACCAATATATCGGAGAGCAGCAGCAAGAGCGATTACTACTATCTCCCCTTGCCCAATACGGTGGAGGCGGTCAAGCGGCAGACCCTGCACACCGACGCCGGAGCGGAGGGGCCCAGGCTGGAGCTGGTCTACCTGGGCAAGGAGGCCAGCCGCACGGTGGCGGAGGGCTATGAGGACGGCTACATCAGCAACCCGCTGGGACCCTGGCGGGAGGGTGGAGCCTGGATCACCGGAACCAACAGCACGGAGAGGATGGAGCTTTTCGACACCATGTGGGTGGGCGTAAAGCTGACCAACAGTACAGCCAGCGAGCTGCTGGCGAAGAGGGACGTAGACACCTTTACCTTCAGCCTGATCTATGACATACGCTATCTGGATCCGGCGGAGGTTCTGACCCAGAATGAGTGGGACGCCATCCCCGGGAAGGAGAAGCCCGAGGAGCGGTGGAAGGCCACCCTCCGGCTCTACAACACCAGCGGGAAATCCCAGACGGTGTGGGGCCGGGATAATTCCTATGTTTTTACCCGCGCCCTTCAAAGCGGACGCAGCTTTGCCACCTATGACTCCAAGGCTATCACCCCCCTGGAGGAGGCGGCCATGGACGAGGGACGGACAAGTCACCTGCGGGAGCTTGTGTTCTCCATCACCCTGGATGACAATATGCTGGACGGAGGGAAGGCACGGCTGGACAGCAACGGGGATCTGTGGCTGCTGGCAGTCCCCTTTACCCTGGTACAGCATCCGGTGGGGAAGGATGAGTTCCAGGGAGTGGAGATGCAGGCGGGCATGAGCGATTTCACCCTGCTGTTCCAGAAGGATGGCGAGCTGACGACGGCCGCCTACAATCCCCTGGTGGAGGATATCTTCGGCGGCAATACCGCCAATCTGGCTACGAGCGTGACATATGCCAACGCCGGCCCCAAGGTTCCCCTGGGCAAGGATAATTCCCAGGTTTTCTATATTCGCAACGAGCCCCAGCTGGGGGTCAGCAGCAACGCGGGGGATGTGGTCTACTCCACCCCCTTCCAGGCTCAGCTGGGCTGGGAGAAGCAGGCTGACGGCTCCCTGGTCTACAAGCATAATATCCCCGCCCGGAGCATTATGCGCTATAACCCGGAGTGGCTGCACTACGACAACACCTCGGGGCGGATCTACGGTACCCCGGAGGCGGCGGGCACCTACTACTTTACTGTAGCCAACTACCGTTATCAGCTGGATGTAGTCCAGGCCCCCCTCCATTATTGGGCGGACAGCCAGAGCTCCTACTATGGCGAGGATGAGTTCCGGGGGAGCAACAGTACGGACTTTACCTTCCGGTATACCACCAGCGAGATCCAGAGCCTTGACCAGGCGCGGGCCGAGGCCAGCGGGGGGACGATCCGGAATGATGGCCGGGGGGAGAGCCTTGCCGACCTGCTGGCCGACGAGAAGTACCGGGCGCCCAAGTTTACAGCTGTGGACGACAATGGACAGACGGTGCTGGCCGGTACGGAGATCTCAGAGGGAGCTTATCCCATCAAGGCCACTGTGGCGGCGCTGAGCAACAACTATAATATGATCTACTCCCCGGAGATGGGGGATGGGGAAAAGGGCCTTACCGTCCTGCCCCGGCCCTTCCAGGTGGAAAAGCTGCTGGTGAAGAATGTAGGCAAGATATACAGCGACCAGACCGCGGGTACCATCCCCGGCCTAAAAACCACCCTGGACAGCAACAACCTCTCCACGGCGGGGTTTGACGTGAAGCTGATGGATCCGCTGCCTGACGACAAGGAGGATCATTACAGCGGCCTTCCCCTGAAGGATCACAGCGGGTATGTGGACGGAGTGCTGATGCCGGGAGATTCCCTGATCCTGGAGTATGAGGCTGACCTGCTGCAGACAGAGACAGATAAGGCCCTAAGCGGCCAGGGCGGCGGACGGTATGCCCTGACGGAGCCGGAGGAGGATCGGACAGCCCAGATCAGCGGCCTGCGGATCGTGGGCGGAAAGAACAGCAAGAACTACACCATCTTTGATCAGAAGGAGCCCGTGATCAATGGGGAGGAGGCAGGTGTAGTCGGAACGGTGCGCCGGAGAAAGGTGATCCGGTTTACCTTTGTAAGAGTGCCGCCCCTGGAATACCATACCGGCGATCAGCTGGCTCGCGGAACCGAGCTTTGGTTCAACATTGTAAAGGAAGGCGACAGGGATAATGTGGAGGGAGACTATCCCTATAACGAGGAGACTACCCTCCTCCGGCACGGGGTCACGGTGACCTGGGCCACCAAGGAGGAGATGGAGGACGGGAAAAAGGGCTCGCTTGACTACAAGCTGCAGCAGACCTTTACCATGGACTACAATGGCCGGTACCTGTGCATGTCCTCGGGAGCCCTGGATGAGGAGGGCAGGCCGGAGATCGTGGTCTACTATCCCGAGCCCCTGAAGATCATTCCCCGGAACCTGACCCTGACGGCGGTGGAGGCAAGCCGCTTCTATGGGGAGGAGAATGGGGAGCTGAAGTTTACCTACGATCCCAGGCAGCTGTCTGTGGAGCACCAGGAGAGGATGCGCGACCTCTTTGGGGGCAGTGTGGACGGCGGACCCCGGGATGGAGCGGAGCTGGAGCAGATCCTGGTTCCGGATGGAAAGGACGCCAAGGACTATTACCGCGAGCCTACGTTGACCGCTGTGGACGACGTGGAGACCCGGGTGCCCCTGGACAAGGACTCTAAGTATACCGGCTCCACCACCAATGCGGTGCTGATCCAGGGAGCCTGGAGCAAGGAGTATAAGATAGACTACAGCTATACCAGCAAGGGCACCACTGTGGTTCAGGAGGATTGGGGGGCCAGTCCCTTCAGCATCAGCCGCCGGGTCATCGTGGTGGAGGCCCTGCGGAAGACGGAACGCACCCAGAACCTGACTACAATATACGCCGACACAAAGCGGATCTATACGGAGAAGCTGACCCTGGATCTGGAGGACGTGATCCTGAGCCTGCCGAAGAAGACCGCGGAGGGTGGGGTGGAGTACTATCCCCGGTACGGTGCGGTAAGTCCCATCGTTGTGGAGAAGGGCTACGCCACGGAGGAAGCCCTGGTAGGAGGGGATCAGGTCTCCTTTGTCTACACGGCTACCATGGCCTCCCAGGATGGGGCGGACTATGTGAAGTGGACCAGCTTCTCCAAGGGACACTTTAATATGGATGGGGCGGACGCCAACGGGGATAAGAAGTATCCGGTTCAGGTGGGCCGGATCACCCTGACGGGCCCCGACGCAAACAACTATGAGCTGGTGTTCAAGGACAACACATCGGCCACGTTGGAGGCCCCCACCCTGCTGGAGACAGTAGGCGGCTGTATTGATCCCAACGTGAATGCCAGGAAGAACTATTATATTCCTCAGCTTGTCCAGGAGGGGCCGGATGGAACCCTGACCCGGACAGGCCGGGGAGAGGGTACGGTGACCCTGCGGCCCATTGAGAGAATGGAGATCGTCTCCACCGGAAAGCTGGATTATATCTACGGGGACGTCTATGTCCCCGACCAGGCCGGAGGTAGCAAGAACCTGGGACTGCAGATCCATATTGAATACGCCAAGGACTATGATAACTACACCGGAAACGTGACCAGCGGCACCCTGGAATTTAAGGTGAGCCGGTACGAGGACGGCAGGCCGGTGACCACCTTTGATGAGCGGGGATTGGCCATCTACTATCAGCCGGGAGGGGAGACTACAGGTGTCGACGAGAGCCAGAGGCTTGCCTACCGGGAGGCCCTGTCCATCGATCCCCATGACGGCGCCTATCTGGTGGTGGCGGGAAAACGGGCGGAGAACCACGAGGAAATTTGTTCCCTGCCCTCAGGGCAGGCGCTGAGGGTGCGGCCCAAGACGTTGACCCTGCGGCCCATGGATCAGTACCGGGTCTACGGAGAGGACAACCCGGGGGATTTCCCCTTTGAATTCAATGTGAATGAGCTGGCCCCCCAGGATCAGGAGAAGCTGGGGGCCACCAGCGGATGGCAGAATGGGACTGCTTTGACTGGACTGGGGCTGGATTATACGGCGCCGGCCTTCAAGACTGACGCCCAGCGGAAGAGCGACGTGAAAAACGGCGGACGGGGCGGCTATGACATCTATGTGGACGCCGGACGGAAGGGCGAGCTGGAGAATTACCAGCTGGAGTTTGAGCGGGGAACCCTCTATATCTACCCCCGGCGGGTGCAGATCGACAGATTCCTGAAGGAGCCCATATATACCATCTATTCGGACATTGACGCCAACATCGTTTACACCAATGCCTTTATCGACCAGGCGGAGGGACTGAAGGAGTTTACCCTGAAGCTTGCTCCGGGAGAGTACCGGCCCGACGGGGCGCCTGGCGCCCTGCCCATCACTGGGGAGCCGCTGGTGAGTGGGGACAGCATGTCCCTGAAGCTGGAGATCGGCTATCCTGCGGACTGGAAGGCCAGCAGTGAGAAGAGCTTCCAGGTGACGGTGCAGAACGCCTCCTTTCTGCCGGGAACCAGGGAATACGGCAATTATGAGCTGGATACGGCCGGCGGAGTGGCGGTCATTCACCAGAGAGAGGCTAAGGGAGATGTGGAGCTGCGAAGCATCACCAACATTGAGATCACTGGGACGCCCTTCAAGACGGAGTATGACTATGGCGAGACCCTGGATCTGACAGGGCTGACGGTGACCATCAGCTATCAGGTGGGAAATGACGAGAGCAACATCAAGCACGATACCATCCCCTACCGGCAGACGGAGGACTTCGCCTCCCACGGCCTCTATGTAAACTACTATCCCTACCGGGAGATCACGGCGGAGGATAAGAGGCTGGAGGCGGAGGCCAGGCCGGAGTTTAAGCTGAGAAACAGGTACTATACGGCGGGAACGGGGGATCATGTGACCATCGCCCCCACCCATGACTCTATGACCAAGGCGGTGGGGGATCCCAAGCGGGAGTTCTCCGCCAACGGACAGTATCTGGTGGTCACCGCCCAGCGGGACAGCGAGCATAAGGCGGCGGAGCCCATCCTGGTCAAGAAGGACGGGAAGCTGGTACAGATCAAGGTGAATCCCCGGCCTGTGGAGTTCAGCCTTCTGGCCAGCGACAAGACCTATGACGGGAGCACCCGGGCAACGGGGGCGCTCACCATCGAAAACGCCTACCGGCAGCAGGGCTATGTGGACGCCTTCAACCGGGATGTGACGGACATGGTTTACCCGGTGACAGGAGCGGATCATGAGGCCCTGTGGGGGGAGAAGCTGACCGCCGCCGGGGACAAGAGCTTCTCGGAGTACATTGAGGAGCATGGCGGAAGCTACAAATTTGCCACCGGCGGGGCGGGGTATGAGCACGACGAGACCCCGGCACCGGATACTATGACCTTCTCCTTCCTGGATCCCAATGTGGCCTATGAGGACGGAGAGCCCACAGATTGGGACGTATATGGCAGAATTACCTCCAAGGAGGTGCAGGTCAAGGGCCTGCGCCTGGCGGGAGCAGACGCGGCAAACTATGTCCTTCGGACAAGTGCAGTGACCCCGGAGAATGTGGGGCAGGCCGCGGGCTACCAGGGAGGCAGTCTGCCCAGAGCCACCATCCGCAAGGCGGATCGGGCCCCCATGGGGCTGGATGTGCTGCCCAAGGTGGAGGTGGATCCCAACACCAATGTGGTGCGGATCGTTTATGACCAGTCTCTCTCCGCCATTTCCGGAGGGGAGCAGCCCCAATATATGGATGAGCTTCACTTTGAGTATGCCCTTCAGTACGACGCCACTGAGAAGGTGCCGGAGCTTCCGGAGGAGCCGGAGACCCGGGAGGGGGAGACCACACTTGTAGTCGAGCAGTGGGCCGGCCCGAGAGGAGGCCAGCTGTGGTGGGATGAGACCTACTTCGGCGGTGAGGCTGTGACCATAGAGTACCCGGAGGGGTATCTGCCCCTGGAGAAGGATATCCCCCAGGGGGGGGACTCCGAGAGCAAAGAGAACAACAAGGGCCAGGTCTACGCATGGGCTGGAGAGGATCCCCGGTTCCTCCTGGATGGGGAGGCCTATCCCGGAGATTCCGGTCAGCCCTGGCCGGGCTATGAGCTTTATAAGACTGACCGGACGGCCCTGTCCCGGGGCCAGATCTATTGGCCGGTAGTCCGGGTGGCGGAGACCCACAACTATAATGCGTCTCCCGCCATCAGCTCGGCGGCGGGATATACCCCGGAGATGATCCAGGCGGTGCTGGCGGCCAAGGCGGCCTTGAAAAGCGCGGCCAACGATGATCAGCTGGCCAAGGCCCAGGAGGCCATGACAGCGGCGGCGGGAGCTGCCCTGACTGCCATGGGAGAAGCCCTGGATGGGGCCAGAGAGGACGCCGCGGCAGAGAGCGGAATGATGGCGGAGGCCGCGGAGAGCGGCAAGTGGCCTGAGGATTGGGCCGGCCGGGCTTCCGCCCCTGCGGTGAAAACCTATGCCCAAAGTCTGGAGCTGGTCTCCGTAAAGGAGCTGGAGGGGGCAGAGCCCCCTGCGGTTCCGCCGGAGGAGGCACCGGAGGGCCAGTCCAGAGCCGCCGGGGATGGGAAGAATACCTATCAGATCCCCACCCTGGAGGCGGTGTGGTTTACCGATGTACAGCAGGGGCTGAGCAAGAAGCTGCTGGACGCGGTGGCACGGAATATGTCCCCTGTCCGTTACCAGGAGTACGCCTGGGATCCGGGGCAGACGGCGCCGCTGTTTGCCGAGGAGCAGGATGTACTGTCCCTGGAGGAGCCCCTTTTGGTGGAGGTCACCCAGGAGGACGAGCAGGGCAACGAGATCACCTCTTTGGTTCGGGTTAACGAGGACAGCAGGGCCCGCATCTATGTGGAGCTGAGATCCAGCTCCGGAGGGGGCAGTCTGGTTCCGGTGACCGGGATCCGCATTGATTCGGAGGATCTGACCGTACGGATTGGGGCAGAGCCTGTCCAGCTGAGGGCGATCATTGAGCCGGAGAATGCCACCAACCGGACAGTTCGCTGGTCCAGCTCGGACGAGACGGTAGCCCGGGTGGATCGAAACGGCCAGGTGACCTTTGTGGGGATAGGCATCGCTGTGATCACAGCCACCTCGGTGGAGGGGCTGAGCGATTCCATCACCGTGACGGTGAAATCGGATGAGGACTGGCGGGACAGGTTCCCCAACAGTATTTTCAACATGGGGCTGGAGGAGCCCTTCTTCCCCATGGGGGAGGAGGACATGCTCTTCCATCCCCAGTGGGAGATGACCCGGGGGGAGGCGGCTCAGCTGCTGGCCCGGTTCTATCTGGAGAATCCCAACTGGACAAGGAAGGGGCCGGCGGACTTCCCGGATCTGACGGGGGAGGAAAGCTACGCCCCGGCGGCCAGGCTGCTGGGCAGCATGGGGGTGTTTGTGGGCCTTCCCGACGGACGTTTTGGCGGGGAGCAGACCATCACCCGGGCGGAATTCATCGTTCTGCTCACCCGAATGACCGGGGTGGAGATCCCTGATACCACCGGAGAGCCTCACGCCTTCCTGGATACCGGGGAGGAGGACACCTGGGCTTACCGGGAGATCGACGCTATGAGGGATGTACCTGGGATCCTTCTGGGTGTGGGAGAGGGGTATTTTGCCCCCACCCGGCCTATTACCCGGGCGGAGAGCGCCGTGTTCCTGACCCGTATGCTGGAGTTCCCCTTGGTGGGGGAGGAGCCCTTGATCCCCAAGGATGTGGGAGAAAACCACTGGGCAAGAGGTTCCATCCTCCGGGCAGTGAACCGGGGAATAGCCCCGGAGAAGTAAGAGAAAGAGACAAAAAGCCAGAAGGAGTGCTGAGATAAGTTGGTGAGAGTCAGGCTGAAAAAACTCACAGCTTTGCTGCTGAGCATAGCGATGGTACTCTCGATGTTTACCAACCTGCTCCCCGCCGCTATCGCGGAGGGGGAGGGCGGCAGCACACCCTCCGGTGACCAGGATTACAATGATATCGTGACCAGCCGTCAGCCGGGACTCTATGTGGACTTCCTGGGTGACAACCGGAATTATGTGCCCGGCGCGGACGAGAGCGCCACCGGCGCACCCACAGGAGGGAAGATCAAGGCTCCGGGCCTTGTGGATCAAAATGCTGTGACCAATTCCGGCGGCTCCCGCACATGGACAGGATATAAGCAGGGAGAGGTAGACGCCGGCGGCGACAGCATCTATTACGACCCCAATGTGGAAAAGGATACCATCTTCTGGATCGGCGTGGGCATCGACAAGATGGATGAGCTGGATCTGTTTAAGCAGGGCAGCGATGGCATTTACAGCCTGGAGCTGGGCTTCTTCTACAACAACACCTTCATAGAGCCCTATACCGGTCTGACCGGGGAGCATACGGAGGCGGAGATCCAGCAGGCCTATCAGTCGGTGATTGAGGACGCTAACCTGAGCAATTATGCCGAGTATAGGTGGAACAATTATCACATCGTTTCGGCGGAGACCGGGCTGAGACCCCAGACCGACGTGGTGACCCAGGAGATCATTTCCGGGCCCAATATGAATACCATCATGGCTCCGGATGTGGATGAGACCCACCAGAACTCCTGGCGGATGACCTATGTGGCCATTGAGCGGGACGAGGCGGCGACAAACCGGGATCTCAGGAATGGGAGTGACGACACCAGGTATCTTTTGGTCATTCCCTTCCGGCTGAAGGCTTTTGATCCCCAGTACAAGGATCGGCTGTGTCTGCGGCTGGTGCGGAACGCGGGTATGTTCAGCATCGGCGGTGGGGAGGACGGCGTGTCTCCCTATGCCGCCTGGGAGCGGGTCACCACCCGGAACCCGGGGCGGGAGCTGAAGCTGATGACCAACTTCCAGGGGGATCTGAACATCTTTGACGCCAGACGGATCCAGGATGAGCTGTATGACGCCACTCTGGTTTTGGATGACGGCGGAAGTACAGACAACAAGGCGGTACTGTCGGTGGATGGGGATCCCTCGGCCAAGCCGGTGAGCGTCAACGCCGACGGTCAAAGTATCACCAACCTGCCCGCCGGAACGGGAATGAAGCTGGACGTTACCCTTCAGACCGGCTACTCGGTGACGGTAAAGGTATATCTGACCGCGGACAGCAACAAGCCGGACGAGGATAAAACCTTTGTGTCCTACACCGAGGTGTGGAAAAATGACAAGGGCACCTATACCTTTGTGATGCCCAATGCAGACGTGACGGTGGAGGTCATGTTCGGGATCACCGATAACACCGAGTTCAACCTGTACCTGGACGAGGATCATGACGGGGAGGATCCCGTCCTCACAGGAGAAGGCGCCGCCGTAGAGGGAAATGGAACGATCCTGGTGGCTAATTATCCGGGTAATCCCGCCCCTACGGACGGCGGGGAGCCCATTCCGGCGGAGACGGTGACGGTGGACAAGGATTCCCCCACCGATAACGCTTTGAATCTGCCAGGGGAGAAAATGATCGTGGAGGCTGTCTCCACCAACATTAAGACGGAGCTGAAGGTGGATATATCCCTCCACGAGGATTACTATGCACTGGTGGAGATCTACAGTGTGGCCAACAAGGGGAATCTGCAGCCCTCCAGCTGGACGGGGAACGGGATCACCATAAATTCCGCCACCAATACGGTGACGGTGCCCTATACTGATAGTCAGCTGGTTTTGGATTCCGTGCCCCAGAGCGATATTATTGTCCGGGTGACCTACCTGCCTGCCACAAGGGTGGAGGCGAAGCTGGAGGTCTGGCACCAGAATGTGGAGCCCAAGGATACCAATGTGGCCCAGCTGCGGACGCCGGGATACAATGACAAAAACGAGGGGATGCCCGCTTACAGCGGGGTGGTGTACCAAAACGATATGGGCACTACCGGAGATGTGACGGATGATGATCACAGCGCGGTGAAGCTGCCCTTCCGGGTGTTGGAGCAGGTGGAGAAGCAGGCCGCTCAGCTCAGTGGTAGCCTGGGCGGAGATGGGAATATTCCTGTGCCTTGGGCAGAGAGTATTCCCGAGGGCGAAACGACAGCCGCCCCTGATCCGAATAGCATGATGGCCCAGCTCTACCAGGCCGCCAGCGGGGCGGACTTGGCCGGAAAGGTGAACGCCTACGACCTTCGGAAGCTGACCGGCTTGACCGGACAGAGTGGGAAGGATGACGGACTGCGGAAAAATAGCAGGGGCGAATACTATGCCGACAGCGAGATGACGGAGTTCTATACCCGTCTGCTGGAGGTGAAGGCCCTGGCCGATGAGGAGATCCAGGCCGCTGCCGACGCTGGGACAGCGACCCCCTCGGGCGTAGGGGTGGTAGAGGTGCCGGATCCCCAAGATCCCACAAAGGGTTTGTTCTCCTACTATAACCTGACGCCGGATCAGATCCAGGCCTATCTGCTGGACTATGAGAAATATCTATCTGATAAGGACACAGATCCCACTGTGTCCAAGCCTGTGCTACGCTCTGCCGCTGACGCGGCGGCGGAGGTGGCCAAGTGCGATTGGTATGATCCTTCGGAGAACCACGACACCAGGCCTCCCACGTCCCCTGAGACGGGCAAGCCCGGCTATACTCTGGAGACCCGGGTGGGACGGCAGATGGCGGTGGTGTTGGAGGCTAACTCGGCGTATACCGTGCTGGGCGGCATTGAGATACTGGACGCGGCAGATCGCACCCCGCTGCCTGTTGCCGTGACGCAGGATCCCGATTATCAGAATGTGTACCTTTTCAATGTGCCGGACAGGGATTATATCGTTAGGGTGACCTATGTGGAGCGAAAGACCCACCCCCTGAGCCTGTCCATCTCGGTGGTCAACGGTAAGGAGGAGCCTGGAAATGTGACCAAGGCCACCGCCTTTGTGCCTGACCCGGATCCCACCCATACTGCCGCGAAGCGGGTGACCCTGGAGACCTATCAGGAGAGTGTGACCCCCCGGGAGGAGAAGGTGCTGGAGGGCAGTATAGTTACGGTGGTGGTTAAAAAGATCCCGGGCTATAAGGCCAGCGCGCAGGTGGTCTACGGACCGGGGGACGATACAGTGGGAACCAACCCCGGAAATGTGACGGATCTGGCGGATGGGGCGGTCTTTACCTTCCGGATGCCCACCGATGAGGCGAAGATCCAGATCACTTACACCCGGGATGTGCGGACCAACAACGCCAATATCATCCTGGTCAACGCCGCCGAGGGCGGTAACAGCGCCGTGTGGGAGGGAACCACCAGCACGGTAAAGCCCGGCGTGCCTGAGGGGGATAAGCTGAAGGCTGTGATCGATGTGCGGCCGGGATACTATATTCTCTCAGCGGAGGCTTACACAGCAGACAGCGCCTATCCCTTTACTCTGTCCGGCAACGGCTGGAACAACGGGCAGGGTGGCGTGATGGAGCTGGATACCATCATGCCCAATCAGGAGTATTTTGTCCGGATCACCTTTGCCAAGGGCCCCCCGCCGGAGGAGGATTCTCTGGCCCTTACCCTCCAGGTGATGGATCCGGACAATGAGGAGCCCTATGTGGACAACCGCGCCTGGGCCCAGGCCGGTACAGTAAAGCTGGGCCCGGTAGGCCTTGTGGCGTCGGGGGTGTTCCCCACTCCCGCCGGCGCCCAGGAGGTTCCGGGCAGCGCCAACCCCGATACAAAAACCGTAAAAGCGGGGGAGACCGTGACGGTGGAGTACGAGGTTCAGCAGGGCTACGCCCTGGACAGCATTGTGCTGGAGCCTGCCGGGCTGGGGATTACGCCTACCTACATCACAAAGGATGGAAAGATCCAGGCCCAATTTGTCATGCCCGCGGCCAGCGCCACGGTGGTGGTGACCTTCCGGAAGGAGGCTAACATCAAGCCTCTGTTCCTGCATCTTAACAAGACCGAGGATGGAAAGGCGGCCACACAGGCTGATCCCGGCGACCTGGGGAATAAGATTTCCTGGGTCAAGTCGGATACCTTTGACCGGAACGAAAACCTGGGAGATCCTGGAGATCGCCGGTATAACCTGACCACGGCCATTCCCGCCACCGTGCCGGACGCTTCCAGCGCCGCGGCTACCACCGGCGTGGCCCGACCCGGGGAGAGGGTGCGCTTTGACGTACAGACAGCCCCGGGCTGGTATATCCACTCCGTGACCCTGACCAACAGATATGGCAGCCGGCTGAATTACACCATGACGGAAGAGAATGGGGAGACGGTGGTCACCTATATCATGCCGGCCAGTGATGTGACGGCTATCGTGAATTACCGGAAGGGGACGGCGCCTGATCCCACTGATCCGGAGGATCCTAGAAATTCCGACCGGCTGCTGGAGCTGCTGGTGCTGGACCCGGACAATGTAGGCTCTGGTGACCCGCTGGTCTATGTGGATAACTGGGCCGACGCGGATGTAACGGGAGCTACTACTGTGGGCCTTGGCCCCCTGGGTCTTGGCCGGAATGCTGTCCGGGATGAGGCCTATGTAAAGTCTGGGGATCTGGTGACCCTGCACTATAGGGCTCAGGACGGATATACCCTGGATGTGATCACAGTGACCACGGATGGGGCGGTTCGGACGATCACCCCGGTCTATACGGCAGCGGGGACGGCACAATTCACCATGCCTAACGCCAATGTGACTGTGGTGGTTCGCTTCCGTGAGGTGACGGAGGAGAAGCCGGAGAAAGAGTATACCGCCAACCTGATCCTCCATATGCCGGCGGGGGTGGCTCCGGCGGACTATGACAAAGTGGGCGAGGGCTCTTTCGTCTACAATGGGTATGGAGTCTTTGATTATATCAACAACGTTCTGACCAATAAATCCTATTCCCGCACCGCAAAGCCTGGGGAAAAGCTGGACTTTACTGCCTGGGCCAAGGATGGCTACTATATCCAGCGAGTTTCCGTTACTCCCGCCGCTCTGGGCGTGGGTGCTGATTTCTCCGGCGCTTTTGGCTTGCAGGAGGGCTCCCTTGTCATGCCTGCCGCCGACGTGCAGGTAAATGTGTTCTTTGTCAAGCTGGACAAGGGCACGGAATGGCCGGAGGAGGTTCCCTACCGGCTGAACCTGGAGGTGTATGACGCCTCTGGTCTGGGCAGCACGGCGAACTTTGGGAACATTGCCGGCACCGACCTCGTTGCCCCGGACAATGGAGCGGTGGGAAATGGGGAGCGTAAAACGCTGATGGATTACAACGGCGGCACCCAGATCCACGAGGAGGATCGGGTGAGCGTGGCCTTGAAGCCTGCCGAAGGGGCCTATGTCCGCAGCATCACTGTGACCGACAGCAGGGGAAGGAATGTGCCCTGGAATTATGTGCCCGGGGGTATTGCCTTTGACATGCCTCCCGCCCATGTGACGGTGACGGTGCATTATGCCCGGCGGAGCGATGAGATCGACAATGGCCGCAAGCACAACGTGACCCTTTACATTTATGATGCCAAGGGGAACGATATGGCCAGGCTGGACGCAGGGGCTCAGTTTACTGACGTGCATGGGGGCAAGCTTACCGGACTCTTTGCCGGGGATACGGTGACCCTGACCGCTACCCCGGATCCCCTGGCCGATCCTTACCACAGCGTGGCCTCGGCTTACGCTGTGGTGGTGGACGCCTCCGGCGGAAGGCCGGTGGTGATCCCCATGTCTGGACTGCTGGATCCCGGAGCCCAGGCGGGGCTGGGCGGAACGACCCAGACTGGGATGCCGCTGGTGGCACGGGGAGGCAGAGTTCAGTTTGCTATGCCTGACGCTGATGCGGAGGTTTATGTGACCTTTATTGATGGAGGCCTGCCCAGACCTGATGAGCTGACGGCCAGCCTGATGGTCATGGGCCCCAATGGCTCCGGCTCTGCGGAGATAACCGCCACGGCAGGAAGCAAGCTTACCACCGGGAATGTGGCGGCCTCCGGCGGCGGAACCCTCTTTGCCCCTGAGGGCACGGAATTGACAGTAGATCTTCACGTAAATCCGGGCTACGCCATCTCCTCTATCCGGGTTGTGGATGAGCGAGGGAACAAGGTGTCCTACACATGGACAAGCGGCGCCCAGGATCAGTTTAAGCTGAATATGCCGGATGGCGTGGGCGTTCGGGTCTATGTGGAGCTGGAGAAGGTGGATACCGCCAAGGAGCTTACCGTTCAGGTGGTGGTCAACAATGGCGGAGGGGCGGGAAATACTGCCAAGCTGCGGCTGGAAGCCACTGCTGTGGGGAATGGCGTAGCCATTCTCCGGCCTGTCCATGCTCTGGACGAAATATTCCTGGATCTGACAGTGCAGACGGGATATCGGATCGGCTCCATCCAGGTGGTGCCGGCCAAGTTCGGGATCGCACCCTCCCTGAACAAAAAGGATACGGAAAATCAAACCACATCCTTTACCATGCCTGGGGAGGATCTGGTGGTCTATGTCCATTTTGAGTCGGACAACCGGCTCCGCCGCACAGCCACGCTGGTGACGGAGGGACATTATCATGCGAACAACAACGCGAAGATCCACAGTGATTTCAGCGGCTGGTCAAGGGATGTAAGTCCCACGCCCTCTACCGCCACAGGTGGATTCGACCGCACGTCTGTCCAGGCGGCCCCCGCCACAGCCACCGACCCTGCGGAGTGGGTCACGGTGAACTACGAGTGGGATGAGAGCAGCGCCGTGGATCATGTGACGGTGACCTACAGTGATGGGATCACGGAGGTGCCCTTTACCCAAAATGAGGATCTGGAGGCCCGAAAGGGAGAGATTACCTTCCCCATGGTGGACTCCAACGTGATCATAACGGTTCACTATAAGAATGATCCTACGCCCACCACCTATGACGCGGTTCTCCACGTTATTGATATGGATACCAACACCGAGATCACTGGTGTAAGCTGGGCCAGCCTGACCTGGAAGGCGGGGGCGGGAAGCCCCACTACTGGACAGGTGACGGCTTTGGCTCCCTTCCCCGGGAATGAGGAGATCCTGAAGGTTCCCGCCGGTCAGGTAGTGACAGTGGACGCTGATACGGTGGGGGAGGGAGTCTATCTTTGGGCGGGTTATGTGATCTACCGCCAGGGCGGACAGATGATCCGGTTTGAATTTGATCCCGATGATCCGGGTCCCGGCTTCACCGGAGCCAAAACGGATACCTTTGTGATGCATCCCGGCCGAAACGATGTGTACGTCTACTTTACCAAAACAAAGCCCAATGAGACGGATTATTCCGCCGTTCTCATGGTGGACAGCCCAGCAGCGGATAAGAAGAGCTTTGCCACGATGACCACCAGCGGGGATGCTGGGCAAAAGGCTACGGTTGTAGCCAATACGGATCCTGACCATGGATACATTGTGGCCACGAGGGGAGATACCATCACTGTGGTGGTGACCCCGGATGTGGGCTATACTGTGGATTCTATTTTGATGACGCCTCTTGGAGTAAAGGATGAGAATGGGATCCCCATTGTACCTACCCAGGTGGGGAACGTTTACTCCTTCACTATGCCGGCCCAGAACGTGGCCATTCGGGTCAAGCTGAAGATCAGCAGCGCAGGGGATTATGTGGCGACCTTACACTATGGCTCAGTAGATGGGGATGACGGCTACACGCCGGAGCAGGCCAAGGCGATCCTGGGCTATGATACGGTATCCACTGATGTAAACGGCGGACAGCTGAAGGTGGACGAGAATACCACTATGGATCTTTCCGTCTGTCTCAGCAACGAATATTTGGTGCTGTCGGCCTATGTGCTGAAGCCCAATGGAGAGATGGTGCCCCTGGCTGACAGCTTGGAGGGGGTCAAAGATGTGAACCCCGGAACCAGCGCCATTGACGGGGCTACGACCTTTGTGATGCCTGCCAGTAATGTGGATGTGTACGTCTGGTTTACCAAAAAGGCCCCGGCAGACCGCTGGCGCACAGCCGTTCTTACCGTTACCGACGAAAAGGGAACGGATAGGAATTCCGGTCTGAACAGCGCCCGTTTCTGGACGGGGAGCCATCCCGACGACGGCCAGGAGGCACTGCCCCACCTGGTGGTTTCCGGCGGCGTTCCGACCCACGGCTTCTTCTGGGTGAAGGAAGGGGAACAGGTCACGGTTAAGATCAATCCCCCCGCCGCCGGGTATACCTTCTCCCATCCCGCCACCATCACCCACTCTATATCCGGAGCGGGGGCTCCCACGCTGACGGAGAATGACCAGGGAGCACCAGAATACATCTATACCTATAATGTGGGAGCATGTAACTCTGCGGTTCACGCCCATTTTGTGTCCTCCAACATAACCCAGAATCCTCTGACTGTGGTTGCCATAGATAAGGACAATCCCGGCGGAGACCAGAATGTGGTGGAGGTACAGCCTGGCGGGAATCTGCCCCAGCTGACCCTGGTGTCCACTACCTCCTCCGGCGCTAGGCAGCGGATCCCCAGTGTTGTGTCTGATAACCGGGTGAACTTTACCATCAAGCCGGCTCCGGGCTATACAACGGTAGCCCACCTTATCGTGAATGGCGTCCGACGTCCCCTTGTCCTGACCGGGAATTCCGGCGGCTTTAATATGCCGGACAGTCCGGCCACATTGGAAGTTACCTTTATGAAGGATAGCGAGGCCTTTTCGGCAACCCTGTCCATTGTGGATACCCGGGATCCCAATGGAGTGACTACAAATGTCTCAACCGCGCAGATGGCGGAAAATGCCTTTGATGGACGGGTAACGGCCAACTCTGGCCCGGCTACGGCGCCGGCAGCCGGTACTGAAAAGGGAGTGTTCCCGGTATTGCCCAACGGTACAGAGCTGATGGCCTGGGTGGATACCTTGGCTGCCAATACAAGGGTGATCGGTGGAGTTTTGATCACAAACCAAGGCAGTCAGGTACTGCCTGCCACCACAAATGGAACTACAGGACGGGAGGAGTACCTTCATACTCTGGCGGGCCGGGATGCAGAGATCCGAATCCTGGTGGAGCCTGAGCCGACAGATCCCGCTGACCGAACCTACATCGCCTCTGTGGGGGCAAGGAATCTGCCTGCAGGGACAAAGCAGCCCACCATTGTGGCCGACCCGGTGAATCCCATGTCCGGCAGCAGCTGGACAGGAGCAAAGGCAGGGAACGGCATTGAGATCACCCTGGACGTACCCTACGGCTACCGGGCCGATTTGACAGTGGATGGAACGGGATGCACCCTGTCGTCTACAAGTATAGACGGTACAGACGGAGCAGTGACCGATGCCAAGGTGACGCTCCAACCCTCCATGCCGGCAAGGAATGTTCATATCACGGTGACCTATGTCCGTACCCGGTTTGACGCCACTGTGGCAACGGGCGGAAACGGGCAGGGAACTGCGACTTTGAGCGATGGAACAACTACAGCTACAGCGACCTCTACCCCCTTGACCACGCAGACGATCCCGGGGGTGAAGGAGAATACAGGCTTGCCCTATACGGCTGTGCCTGAAGGGGAGAGCCAACTGACAGACGGATTCTGGGTCACAGATGGGGGCATTACCCAGCGGGTGGATCCCCTGGATAGCGGAACCCTCACCATGCCTGCCGATGACGCCACCTATACCGCTATTTTCCAGGATAAGAATGACATCCACCACAAGGCCTATGTGGTGGTAGAGGATTCTGCCCATCTGCCCTTGAATAAAGCGATAGACATTGTGAACACCACCGTGGATATGGGTGGTGGACGGCTGTATGCCTTCGGCGACGGCACCCACGTGATGGAGACGTCCTTCACCACAGAGCCGGGGTATTACGCGGTGGTGACAGCGGTGGTAGATGGGACGACTACACCTGTCTCCGTTGTCCAGCAGGGCTTTACCGGGGCGGGAACAGCTACGCTGGTCATGCCGTCTGATGTGGACGTGAAGGTGACCATCACATATACCAAGGATCTGCCTGACAGGGAGTGGGATCTCTCCCTGCGGCTGGTGGGCGCCGATGGTCAGGATGGAAATAATGCGAAGCTTACCGGTGGAGCCGCTGATATTGAGCGCAGGGGAACACCGGATTATGACATCGGCGACGCATCCACCAAAGCTAAGGTGGGTACCGACCTTTACCTGGATATCAACCGGTATCGGGACAATACCATCGAATACTACATTGAGAAGGTCACAGTGCAGAGCGGCAGCGTAACGGTTACCTATACTCCGCCCAACAACAATGTGAATGAGTATGGAACCAACGCGACCAGTCTCTTCACCATGCCTGATGGAAATGCGGTGGTGACGGTGTATTACCGTCTGCCCTATAAGGCGACCTTGTTTGTGGTGGACGCCGCAGGTGTGGATTATCTGGGTGATACAAAGGACGCCATGGCGACGAATGTCCCCGATACAACGATGGCAGTGACAAATACCGCCGGAGCCCATGTTGCCGGCAGTCCCACAACTCTGACCCATGAGCCCATTGAGGGACTTTACGGTACAGAGACAGTTACTACTACAGTAGATGAGGCGACCCTGCCTACAGATACCTCTGTGGCCTCGGTGATCGCCTCCACCAGTTCCGGTACGGTACATTTGATCAAGGATGGAAGCGGAAACTATATCTATCCCATGTCTACTCCCACCCGTGCTGCAGACGATGTGGATATTACCGTGATCCTTAGAGATAAGACAAAGCCCGATATGTATACCGCTACTGTCTACAAAGTGGGTCACGATAATTACGACGATAACTGGGCCAGCATTACCAATACGACAACAGCTGGGCTGCCCTTCGGAACTAAGGCCGGAAATCCGGATTGGCACGATTGGACAGGGGCTTATGAGGGAGATTTCCTCCGCGTAGATGTGACCACCCACACAGGGTACTATGCCGTGGTGACGGCAGTGCGGACTGGAACCACCACCCCTGTACCTGTTCTCCAATGGGCGCCCACTGGAACGGCGGCCAACCCGGCCACGGCCCAGTTCTATATGCCTGCCGCCGATGTGGATGTGACGGTCAAATACTCCACCACCCCGCCGGAGGCCTTCCTGGAACTGGTGCTGGAGGGGCATAATCAGGTGGAGGAGAACGGGGCGGAGGTCTATGATGCCACAGCGGTTCCCGGAACCTTGATCCAGCCCCTGGATCTGGACGGCGGTACTGCCGCGGATACCGATCCGCTGAGAGCGACCTCCACCGATAAGGTGAAGGCCGGGACTAAACTGGAGGCCCAGGCCACTTACGGTGACGGCTATTATGTGGAGTCTATTACCATGACCGTTCCCGGATTTGCCCCCATCGCCCTGACAGTTACCCTGGGGACTGGGAGAGATACAGCGTCTACTCAGATGCCTGTGATAACCGGCACCGATCATGCCGTGATCACTGTGAAGCTGGCCCAGGGGCAGAAGAGCCCCCGGCCCTTCGATCCCACTCATTCCACGATCTATAATGGAACTCTTATTGGCGGAGACTATCCCACGCCGCCCACCGACACTGATCCGGGCAATCCCAACCTGAGCGACCCGGATCAGGAGGGCTGGTTGCTGGCTGAGGTCAGCGAGGATCAGGAGAATACGATCGTAGTCACGATCCCCACCCTCTATGACGTGCCGGATGATACAAAGGTGGATACCCTCTATGACGCGGGTGTGGATGAGGCGTCTACCGCCGATCCCAAGCCTGTGCCGCCTGTCTATACCTTCTACTGGGTGGACAACGCAGGGGTTGAACACGTGCTGGACAGCACACAGATGACGGTATCCGATCCCCATTCTCTGACCTATGATGAGAACCCCAAGGGTGATTACCCGGCGGGGACGCAGCACTATGGCTATCAGGTGACCCTCACCGCCAAGCCGGGCACCGACCTGGAGACCTATATCCGGGACGGCGGTACCATCTATGTTACCGCGAAGAAGGATGGAGAGGCCAAGCCCGGTGTGCCCTGGGCGGAGAGTGAAAAGACGCAGGTGATCATCCCCGCTCCCGACTATACCGCCACCCTCTATATCGTGGATGTGAGCAGCTCCCTGAACAATGAAGTGACTATGTATGTGAAGGATGATCCCACCTATCTCCCCGTAAACGTGGACGGAGGACAGATCAAGCATCTCCATGGCAAGGAGACCCTGTTGACGGATGTAGTCATGGGAGATCCTGACGTGAAGGTGGTCTCGGTGCTGGCCATTCCTAAGGAGGGAAGCCCCAGCTATCTGGCCCTGGAGCTGGGCCATTATCCCTTCCCCATGGTGCGGGACGATGTGGATATCGTGGTGACCCTGGCCAACGAAGTGGATGAGATCTATACCGCCACGGTGGTGAAGGAGGATCCCGCCAACGACCCGGGGAACACGGTGAAGATCTCCAACCCCACCCATCCTGTCCTGAACCGGGACACTAGTGATCCGGCCCGCTGGACATTGGCCTACGCCGGGGACGAGATCCGGGTGGACACCGTCGCCGCCCCGGGCTACCGGGCGGTAGTCACCGCTGTGCGGAAGGATACCAACGAGTCCTTGAGGGTGATGCCCGAGCAGGGAGCGGGAACCATGGTGGTCACCCTGCCGGACAAGATGCCGGCCTCCAACATCGAGATCACCGTGACCTTCGTGAAGGTGGAGGCACCCGACCAGCGCTGGGTGACCCTCCGGGTTCGGATGGACAGCGAAAACGGGCCCTTGCCTGTGGATCCGGCCAACCGGGCGGAGGCTCTGGCTGTGGGTGGAACAGAACATTGGAAGGCCGATTCGGTCAACGGATATACCGATACGCAGCTGATGATCTCTGCGCCCGTCAATATGGATATTAACACCATATTGGCGGAGGGGTATGCCGTTCAGGAGTGGTTTGTGGATGGCGTCCTTCAGACCGTCCTGGGAACCAATCTCAATGTGACCATCCCCATTCCCGCTCCTGCCGGGATCAGCAACACAGTTATCACGGTGGTGCTGAAGGAGACCAAGGTGGAGGGTCGTACCCCCAGGCCCTTTGATCCGGCCCACTCCAATGATTATCTGGACGCGGAGGATCATATCAACCATGATGGCCACACCGGGCATACCGGTTCCGAGGGGCACCAAAACGGCTACCTGATGGCGAAGAATCTGGGCAGCAGCAGAGTACAGATCACTGTCCCCAACCTCTATGACGGGGAGCTCTATGCTGCAGAGAATGTGGCCTATACCCTCTACGCCAGGATCAACGGCCAGATGGTGAAGCTGTTAGCGGGAGGAGACTACGACACGGTGATCCCCGTGGCACCGGTGGGCGTTACCCATACGGCAAACGGCAAGACAGATTGGGAGGGGCAGGTATTCACCATCCAGAGCTTGGATCCCGCCAGTGCTCTGGGCGAGTATGTGAAGAACGGTGGAGTGATCTATATCACCGCCACAGCCCCCGGGGAGGATGAGAGCACCTTCACTGAGGTGATCCTCCCTGCCGATCCCAACAAGGATACCGGGTATACTGTGACACTGAAGGTCATTGACGACACCACCGGAAAGCACAACGAAGTCCGGATGCAGAATGCCAACAGCGGGGTCATTGTGCCCTGGGTTACCGGAGATCCTACTCTTCCGAATGAGGCGGGCCATATCTCCGGTCTCCTGGGCGGGGAGCTGATCCGCACTGAGGTGACGGCGGATACCGGCGTGAGCTATACCGTTATGGCTCATACCGAAAGTATGGGCGATGTCCTGCTGTTCCCCCACCCGGATGGAACCATCCGCTACCCCAAGGATATGCCCACCGAGAACATGGACGTTATCGTCCATTTCCGGGCGGAGGACTCCCATATCCATATTGCCGCCGTAGAGAAGCGGGGAGCCACAGCGGTGGAGGGCAACGAGGCCTTTATTGAAAATATGACCGACAACACCCTGAGAAAGGGCGATATCTGGACGGAGGGCCGCACCGATGAGCACATCCAGGTGAAGGTCACCACCGCCGAGGGGTATTACGCTACCGTCTCCATGTCCTACATTGATCCCATTGATGGCCCGGTGAACAAAACTATGGTGGTTCTGGGCAGCGGCACCCCGGAGGCTCCCCTCCTGGTGGACTTCGACATGCCCGACGCTGACGTGCAGGTAACGGTGCTCTTTGAAAAGGGACAAAAATCTCCCCGGCCCTATGATCCCGAGCACTCTGAAGCCTATTACGGCGACCAGTATCAGCACAATACCCCCGCAGACCAGAGTACCACCCATCAGGAAGGCTGGCTCCTGGGTGAGAACCTGGGCGGCGGTCAGGCTGTGGTCACCATCCCCACCCTGTGGAGCGAGAAGGACGGCCTGGAGAACGCTGACAACGCTGATTTTACCTTCTACCTGAAGGATGAGGACGGCAATCTGATCCGACTGACCGAGGGGAAGGACTACACCCTGGCCAATGTGGATCCTGATGATGCCAGCGGGAATATCTTTACTCCGGTGACTAACACCTATCAGGACGCCCCGGGAAGCGCCAGCCAGATAAGCTACACCGGCGTCACCTTCCTGTTGGTGGAGGAGCCTTCCACCGATGGGTATACCAGCCTTCTGGAGGATCTTCTGGACAGTGGCTTGAGCCTCTTTGTCTCCGCCACCAAGCGGGAGACGGCCATCCCGCCTTGGGTGGAGGGGGACGTCACCGAGCTGGTGATCCCCAGCACCGGCCTGCGTCCCTTTGACCCCGACCGGGAGAATGATCCCGACTATAACGACCACTGGATCCGGGCGGAGAACCGGGGCGATTATCTCATCGTCACCGTGCCTCTACTCAACAGCCCCCGGGAGGATGATCCCACGGAGGTAGATGATGCCATCCACCGCTTCCAGCTCCACCTCCAGGTGGATGGTGAAGATAGAACCAGCGAGATCGTCAATGTTACCGACCTGCTGAAGTTCTCCAACGTGAGGGGCTATGACCATCCCTCCAACGTGAATACCCTCTATGACCCGGATTGGATAGCCGGCCAGGATAATGGCGGCACCCCCGACCAGTGGGAGGAGTACTACGAAAATGACATCTACAATGATACCTACCTGAAGGATCAGTGGGCTGAAGGGGAAGAAAAGTGGCACGGAGCCCGGTTTATCGTTGAGATCAATAGGGAGGCCGAGGATCCCAACGGTCTGATCCCCATTCTGGAAAAGATCTTTGATAACGATGGAACCATGAACGGTGGGGAGACCAACCACCGTATGTACATCACCAGCGACGAGACCGAGAGCGTGACCGACAAGCTGCCCGAATTCCGCACCATGGACTATGTGGACTTCGAGGTGCCCCAGTACTACTCCCTGATAGGTGCGGTGGAGTCCTATGCCCCTAAACACACAGCTACCTACAGCCTGTACCGCTTTGCGGGCGGGGAGCTTGATAACAGGGAGGACTACGAGGAGGCACCCGCCTTCGTTCACCGGCAGTTCCGGGAGAAGGGGATGGGTCTGTGGCAGCTGAACTTCGCTATCAAATCCTCCGAGCTGATGGGTGACGACCGAAGCGGTGTGACCTATAAGCTGGTGATTGAAAAACCCGGCCATGTGGTTCGTACCTGGACGAATGTGGAGCTGACAGAGGAAAACCTAGATCCCGACAATGCCCTTTGCTTCACGGTGGTGGAGCTGGCGGAGAAGGACGGCCAGGTGGTGACCAACGAGGTGATCCCCCTCTTTGGCGGCGATGTGAACCAGGATGGCTACGCCCGGATGGAGGACTATGTCTTTATCATGAGCTTCTTCAACGGGAGCAGGACTTGGAGCAATACCAAGGATCCCGATGATCCGGATTGGCATATGTCCGTTTACAACCCGGAGAGCATGGCGCACCAGGTGGATCTGGACGGCGACGGCTTTATCACCGTAAGCGATTCGGCCATCTGGAATGATTACCGGAACTACAATAAGAATGAGACCGACTATGCCCAGCTCTATCTGGTGACCAGTGACCTGTCTACAGCGATCCAGCTTTACCAGGAGCAGCTTCTCCTGGAGGCTGCCCTGCTGTTGGAGCAGGAGCAGCTGGAGGAGTTGGATCCTGAGGAGGAGTTGCCGCCCGTGGAGGAGGAGCTTCCCCCGACGGAAGGAGAGCTCCCCGACGGGGAGGAACCCTCTCAGCCAGAGGAGCCTGACGAGGGCGAAAAGGGAGAGGAAGTGTCTCCCCCTGAGCCTGAGCTGCCGCCGGAGGAGGGAGACAAGGCTCCCGAGGAAGGCGGAACAGGCTCCGATGCAGAGACACCTTCGGAGGAGATAGAGCCCCTTCCAGACGGAGAGACCGATCCCGGCTCCTCCACTCCAGGAGAGCAGGTGGAGCCGGAACTCCCTTCCGTGGAAGGAACCGACCCGAATAGAGAGGAGACCACTCCTGATGAGGGAGAGGGCTCTGCCGGAACAGAAATGACAGATCCTGATTCCGAGGAGGAGGCCATACTTGCTCCTTTGGTTGACGAAAAAGAGGGAAATAATAGAAATAGCGCGGATACAGCCCTTGAAATAAAAGAGATTTAGGTAATTTTCCCATTTACATAAAAACCTTGCTTTGCTGGCAAAAATGAGATATAATGTCTAAAAGTATGTGTTGTCTGCCCGACAAAATACATATTTTGGCATTTTTGTAAAGATGTGGTGATTACAAAATGCATGGATCCCTGCGAAGAAATTGGATACATACCCTAAGCCAAAGGGCGGAAGCCCGGGGCTTAGGGCATTTCCACTGTTCTTCGCCGGAAATGGGGAGCCTTGTAAAAGAATACAGCTTGGGTGGGAAAAAGGAAGAAAATCAGCAGACAGAGAAATTCGACAGGAAAGGAGGCGGCTCGAACATGAAGTTCAATATCAGACATAAAATGAACATGTCTCAGTTCGGCCGCCTTGCCCGCCGCTTTACGGCCCTGTCTCTGGTTTTTGCCATGAGCCTGCCCACCATGGCTTTTGCCGTGGAGGAGGGTCCGGCTCCCGCGGAGTATGTGGTGCCTACCATTACCATCGAGGCCAACGCTGTGGTAGACCGTTGGTACGATCCCAAGAGTTCGGCCATGGATGTGCGGGATTATCTCACCGGAGATCTGGAGGTGGCCATCCGGGTACAAACGGGGAAGCTGTCGGAGGAGCAGAAGAAGCTGGGCTTTAACTCTCTGGGTGTAGCTCTGAAATATAGCCCGCTCCTGACCCCTTATAAGTGGACGCTCATCGACGGGATCGATCTTTCGGGTAAGGATTTGAGTGATTGGACGGCGGAGGAGCGAACCAACTACAAGAAGGACGCGGCCCAGCCCGTGGATTTGACGACCACCCAGCAGCCCTTTGAGCAGCTGGCCAACATGCAGACCCTGAAGTCTAAGCAGATCACCACCGCAGTGGGCCAGGTCAGCGGGGAGGAGGGGAAGGGCGGCTATCTCTATATGCTGGCCCAGTCCGACCGCCCTATTGAGCTGGTGGAGGACACGGTGCTGGCCGTAGTGACCTTCCGCTATGACCTTTCAAAATATCAAATTGTAGCGGCGGAGGCTGAAAAATGGCTGACGCCTTCTGTAGTCACCCCTCCCGCTGGCGGTGCAGAGACCGTAGGGGAGGAAACCGGCGGAGAGACCGACCAAACAGAGGGTGACTACGATTGCCTTCTCCAGTTCGCCTCCTATACCGACCTGGCCGGCCGCTATATGGGCTGTGAGCTGACCTACAACCCAGCCAATGGCCTGATGTACTACACAGGCGACGCCAATAATCCCGCCATCCCTGCCCCTGAGGCGGGCAAAGCCCTTGAGCTGGAGGATCCCACCACCAGCAAGTACCAGGGCGCTCCTACGGAAGGGAAGATCAACTTCCGCTTGGTCAACCACACCACCTACAACGACGGTGGCCTGTCTTTGGACGATCTGGCCTCCGTCCTCTTCTATGATTGGGACGATACTCTTATCGGCGTTCTCATTGTTCCTCGGGATGGGGACGCCCGCAAGTTGGTCAATGACTACGTCCGGGAGAACCTTGTTCATCCGGATCTGCGGGTGGTGGAACCCCAAAACGATCCCACATGGGTTAGTCATGTGGACAGTCTTTCCAGAGAATACAACTATCGTGGAAAGTATCCCTCCACGCCCATGGTAGAGGGTGGGGAGGACGACACAATGGACAGCCGTCGGACAGACGGCCTGAAGGGCGCGGATTACCCCCTCACCAACAAACTGGATTACGTCTTTTTGAAGCGTCCCATGGAAAAGGTGACGGAGGATGAAAACGGCGATCCAATCACCACAAATACCTGGCGGCAGAAGGGAACAAGCGCAGAAAGCCTGGAGAATGAGGAGTGGGACGAGTGCTTCATCTACACCCACGGCTGGGCAAGACTGACGGATGAAAACTGGAATAACCCCAGTAGCATGTGGACGACGATCGGTATTGGTGAATTGGCAGAATATACTGGAGTTACGAGCGGCGCTTATGCAATAGATCCCGAGACTGGGGACGTTATAGTGAATCATGATGGGTCAGAATTAACTGTTGATGATGTAGATTTTCAGTTTGAAACTTTTGACTTTAGGAAGCACCCTCTGGAAGCAGGGGGCGTTTGCTCTGTCAAGGCAGTCTATGAGCCCGGTGCAGATTTGTTAAATACTAACTATACGTATCACATGATTTCGGAGCCCTATTATGACAAGATGAATGCTCCTTCTGCTGCTTTAGGTGGAGCCTATAGTGTAAATGTCCTTTATGAGCGGGCCAATAAGAATGCTTTTGACCAGACTTTGCGTGGAGTTGGCCGTGCCAGAAAACTGGAGCTTCGGCAGGAGACAACTTCCGACATACGTTGGGAGGATTCGAATTTAAGCAACGCCACCAACGATGAACAGTTGGCAAAAGGGAAAACCACTTATAGTACTTTGTCTGTAGATAATATTGAGGAAGTGCAGATTCAGCTGGTTCTTTCCGGCCGACAGAATAAGGTGGATTACTTCCTTATGGAAGCAAATGGGGCTAGTTTTGTTACGGGTGGTGAGCGTTCCGATACGAATACGGGGCGTGCGGGTAGTGCCCATATTATGGACAACTACAACTATAATACGCCGGACAATAATATGGATCGGATGTATTATCGGGCGGAGTATGGAGATACAGATGGTGATGGAGTGGTCAACGATGACCGTTCGGGTACTTATGGCTTTGTTTTGTTTGGAACAATCAATAATTTGGCCAATAATGTAAGAAATTATTTTAATGGTAGTATTACGCAGCAGAGCTTGAATAATTTCCTTTCACTAAACAACTTTACAGATATGAATTTGAGGGCAGGAGGGACAATGACCAATGGCAGCTTGACAGGTGGAGCTGTTGTTGCTGTTGGTACTCGTACTGCGGTTCGAAATGCATGGCAAGCGATTGTTTACACAGCAATAGCGGCTCATGAGGGAACAGATGGGTATTCCTCAACAAACAATGAATGGTGGAACGTGGAGCATGATTGTCCCCAGCTTACTTATCATCAGATTCAGCTGTTTATCCATGAGTATGAAAAAAAATATGGGAAAGAATCCCAAGTAGGAACAGATTCTGCTCATATGGCAGATTATCGGACGTGGCTAAGGGATTCTGAGACTGCAGATGGAATAACTATTTCTTGGTGCAATCTCCATGAGGAATGTGCAGCATCCCGTTCTGGAAAGCCCACCAGCTTTGCCCGTATGGTAAAGGTGGTGTTAGAGAAGACGGAGGAGGAGGCCAAGGCGGCCATCTCTCTGCTGACATTAACAGAGGCGGAAGCGCTGTCCCACATTCGGGCTGATAAGCGGGGGAGTGCTTATGCCTCCATCGATCAGCTGGCGGATGCTTTTATCAAAGCGGTGAAGGGGATCAATGCAATTGATCCCTTGGATCCCGGAGCCCTGACTGAGGATGACTGGGATGCGATTCAGGGTTGGATTCTTGTCGATTCTAAGCCCACGAATACAACTACGCTGGCAGAGACTATTCAGTTGAGCAGAGATACCGCTTGGTGGAACCAGGGGGAGAGTGCGCCCGGTGCTGGTAGCTTGCAGGATCTGCTGAATGCTGCCCAAAAAGCACTGGATACTGGCCGGGATGCCTGGATCAACTATTACCGGTATCAGGAATATTTTGAAGATATGAAGACTAACGGCATTACTCCCGAATCTTGGTGGACTCTTCTCACCGAAAATCTGGTCAAAAATATTGATGGCGATCCCTTTGATGACTATAACCAGTTCCGAACCGCGATCAAGATGGCCGTGGATGATCTGGGAACGGAGGCGACTTGGGATCAGATCCAGTATTATGTGGCGGGAGATACCCGTACACCGGTAGAGGACGCTTATGCGACCTACTGGTGGCATTACGGGTATAGTAAAGTGACCAATCTGGCGACTCTCTTTGTGGCGGCTCAACAATATCTGGCTGGCTCCACCACCGTCTGGGATATGTTCTCGTTGGAGGATCTCTATGGAGAGGATGGACTGAAAGAGCTGCACTTCCGTAGCGAGTTTAATGGTACAACGGGCGTTTATACACAGGCCAATATCGCTGATTTCAAGGCAGGTATATTGGCGTTTATCCAGGCAAATGGCGCTATCATTGCTACCACGGATTCGACTACGGCCCAGAGGAATAACTCTTGGAATCAACTGCAGTACTACCTGATTCACAAGGATGATCCTGGTGGCTGTGATCTGGAAGATCGGAATACCAGTCTTGGGCTTCAAAAGGAATCCGCTTACTACTGGTGGAAGGATGCTGGAGAGGGAACTGCCTACTCCCTTGCCCCTGGCTCAGGTGACTCTAATCTTACCACGCTGATGGAGGCAGTCTACCGCCATTATTATAATGGGAATCCCCACGCTCTGGATCAACTGGACGATGCGGCCGCAGCCCTATATCGTCTGATTCCGACTTATGCTGGGACGGAGGAAAATTGGGATGCCCTGACCAAATATGGAGATACCGCCCACCCAGTCACGGAGCTGATCCAAGGATTGGATAATCTGGCCAACGCTGCGGGGGAGGCAGACTGCCGCTCTCTGGTATGGCGGCAGATCCAGCACTTCTTGCTGGGTGGTGGGTATATTGCAGATCTGACAGATCCTGGATTGCCTACCGATAACCCCACCGACAAGGACGATGCGGATGGAAAGAACTATTGGTGGAGGACGGGAGAGCAGAACCCCAATACGGCGACAGAAATAAAAACGGATTTGGATGTTTTCCTGGAGATCATCGACCAGTATAATGCGGGAACCTACGAGGGAGATTTTGAGGAGGCCATCGACCTTTATTCTGGCATTTCGGGTGGAGCGGCAGGCGGCCGCTTGAACCTGTATGGTGGTACCTCTCCCAGGGCGGCAAAACCGTTGGGGAGCTGTACAACGGCCCAGAAAAAGACATTCCGGACAAAGATTATCAACATCGCGGCCAAGCTGAAGGAGGACGGGGTATCTGCGGCGGAAAAGCTGGATTGGTTTGTTCTCCAGTGGTATGCAATGAATGCCAATAAATATGCTGTTGGCACTGAGATCAAGGACAAAGCCTCGGCCAAGGATTATTATGAGAACACACTGCTGCCTCAGAGCGGAAAGCCCAACTGGGCTCCCAGCTATGTGGAGGTACAGATCGTAGCCGCGAACCTGATGCTGCTGGAACCAGAGATCGTAGATTTGTGGGATTTGCTGACCCCGGAGGAGAAGGTGGCTCAGCTGGCCGAGCGGGTATATGACCTGATGGACGCCATTCGAGAGGATCCCACTCTGGCGGAGGAGTACGCCGAGGAGCTCCAGCAGCTGATAGAGGCATTGGAGGAGCTGAAAGCCCTCCTTGCGCCCACGGAGACTCCTGAGCCCACAGAAAGCCCGGAGCTCACGGAGACTCCTGCGCCCACGGAAAGCCCGGAGCCTGCAGAGACTCCTGCGCCCACGGAAAGCCCGGAGCCTGTGGAGACACCCGAGCCCACAGAGAGCCCAGAGCCTGCAGAGACTTCCGAGCCCACAGAAAGCCCGGAGCCTACGGAGACTCCTGACCCATCAGAAAGCTTGGGGCCCGTAGAGAATCCGGAACCCACAGAGCCTGAGGGGCCTGATGCTTCCGCTGAGCCATCTGATTTTGGGGAGAACGACATAGGGAAGGATACTGCTGTTACAAGGGCCCGGACATTCCAGGCACGGGCCGCTGCAGTGAATACATCCCGCCTGATCACTACCTCACGAACCAAATCCTTGCTTTCAAACAGACTTCCCCTGCCCACGGCTCTCTTGATCACAGAGGTAGATCCTCTGCTGGAGACAGGAAGGGAGCGGCTGTTCTGGTCGCCCCTGCTTCAAAAAGCGGGGGCGCCACCCGGCAGATTGCTTTACCGACCAAAGCTACCTGATAGAGGGAATATCCTTACCATTGGGAGGACACCAACATGAAAACAAACCTGAAAAACAGAATAGTCAGCGCAGTATTGGCGCTGGCAATGTTGGCGTCGTTCCTGCCGGCGGGATTGATCCCCGAGGCGCAGGCGGTGGCAGGCATAGTGGGTAATCTGACCATTGAAGGTGATAAATTCACCGCAACCTTCACCGGCAGTATTAGTGGTGGTATTGGTACACACTGGTTTGCTCTAGTGCCTGATGGAAAAGGGACAAACACAGCGGGATCGCTTACAGTCAGTGAAGCGCTTGCCAGTGGAGATATAAATGAGGAGACACAGGCACTTGGTACTTTGCAAGGTGTGATGGAAGCAGTCTGTGGACTTGCCTGGGATGAAAAAGCCTGTCTGGGAATTCCAAATGGCAATATACCAGCAGATGGGCAAGGGGCTAATACCTATAATGGAATGACAATTACGGTGACTACTTCAACGGTAACGATCAAGGGCACTATGCCGACGAAGACACCTAAGCAGGCGTGGCCGGACTTCCAAGATCATGCGGCAGGAACTCAATATGTGGCCATGCTATTCTCACAGAAGGGAACAGCTGGCTTAAGTTCCACCACCGCCCCCTACAGTCCCTCTGGTCTGGAGATTATCAACCCCCAGACACAAACGACGAAAACATCTGTTGCTTATCAGTATGATGATGCTGCTTTCGATGTGACTCAATGGACGGTTGACGGCGTTGACAGATTGAATGACCCTGACTGGCATACACCTGGGGAGTATGCTGATGGATTTGTACAGATGAACTTTACAAATCTGGGTAAGGATGAGATTTATATTACCGCTTTGACGGTGGATGATAGCAAATCAACCTTAAAAGTAGGCGGAGTGGAAAATGAAGAGGAGAATGGGCTTCCGTCTGAGAACTTTCCAATTGGGGATTTGTTTGTAGATGAAACCTATTTTATAGGGGAGGGGATCGCATGGGACGCAGATGTGGGCGGTCTGAAGATTCCCGGTTTTGCAACGGTCACATTTACGCCTGAATTGATCAATATACTTGGAGTGCCGAGTTCAGAAATTACGGGAACCTTTGTTATCACTGTATCATGGTGGGATAGCAAGCTTACTCCGCAGGATGATAAAGAGTTTACCATTGTAGTATCCACGGAAAGCTCCTATTGGGATCCCGGTGAGCTGAGTCTTTCTCAGACGGCGGTTCAGGGAACAATGCCCAAGCCTGTGACTGGCGAGCTGACTTGGCATGGACCGGATGGAGAATTTTCTGCGTTGCCCACCCTGGGTGGCCAACTGGCCGGAAGTAGGGGAGAGCTGAAATTCTACCGCGGAAGCGGAACCGGCGGAGCAGAGATCAAGCAGGGGGATACCATCACAGAGGGCGAAGTTGTTACCGTTTATTTCCAGCCTCCTGCAGGTAAGACAGCTGCTGGTGGTCCCACCTATACTCAGACTACCACTTTATCGGCTAGTGGCACTGATGCGACTCTCCGGCTGAGCCTGACCATTACAGAGGCTGCGGCGGATACCACTGTTACCGTTATGAAGAATGGTACCGGCTGGAACAACAGCAGCAGCCACCAGGTGATCAGTCTGCAAAAGCTGAATGACAGCGGTGTATCCGACGGGAGTGAGCCGGTGAAGTGTGATGCCGGCGATGCCAATGTTTATACTGCCCAGAACCATCAGATGGTTGGCAAGTATGAGGTGCTGGTAGGCGGAGTGGCTACGGGTGTAGTTTTGACTGCGGAATACGGAAAGTCCGCCAATGCCACCCTGCATTATTATGACGTTCAGTTGAATAATGGGATAAGCAATGGTACAGCGGAAGTGACATATGGTGCCACTACCGTGAATGAGAGCCAAGCAACGCTGAACGGCGAGCCGCTTACGGTGGCCACTGTCCTTTCCAACGGCACCAACAGCTTGGAGTTTACAACTGTCGCCAATCCGAATGCAAACTATGTCCACACATGGTCGGATACGCCTATAGCAGGTAACTGGGCCAACGCCTCTGGAACGAATTCCACCTGGACGATGACCAAGAACTACACTGGTAAGGGCCCCATCGTCCTGGATCCCAACTTCTCCCGCAGCGGAGTGGGCGTGACCTTGACGGTGAACCTGGATGGGGTCGGAACGAATGGCCTGGCTGTAAGCCTAAGTACAAACAGTACGGCAACCGGCTCTGGCGCCATGACCGGAACCACCGCTGGCGGCGGTAAGGTGACCTTCAATGGCCTGAAGGGCGGCACGAAATATTATGTGACAGTGACAACGGCAGATTATTCCGGTGTTTACTCTTTCACGACACCTGCGGATGCCGATAGTACCCAGACCCTGGACTACTACACCGTCACCGCGGCAAACGGTACCGGCTCTTTGAACGCGGCGGCGGTCAAGCACAAGGTGTTGAAGGGCACTACCACGACCTTGTCCTCTACTGCTAACGCCCAGGCAGGCTACGGAGGAGCGGGCAGCTGGACGCTTGCGCCCAACCCGGAGGGCAGTATTGGCACGGCCAGCGCTGTAAGCGGGAACGGTGGCTCGGCCACCCTTACCGTGAACGGAAAGGTCACCGCTACGGCAAACTACACGCCCAACGAGATTACGATCGAAGTCTATCGAAACGGTGTGCTGGATACTGCTACTGTAAGAAGCATTGACCTTCGGGTGACTGACAACGCCGGCACCTCGCTCGTTACGGCCCAGAGCACCGGAAACGGGGATAGCAGTGTGACCTTTACTCCGGTTCCTCGAAATGGTACCAATAATCCCAGCACCTATTACATTTTTGTGGGCGGCGTCTACACCGGCCACACCGTGAGTTGTGCTGTGGGCGGAACCGTGACCCACAAGCTCTACTACTACGACGTCCATTTTGCGGACGTGAGCGATGAGACAAACCACGGCCATTATACGGTCGCTAAGCCTGCCTCTACCGAGGTGCTGGCGGGCGGTGTGAAGAACTCTGTCACCCTTCCCGGCAGGGCTCCGGCCAATGCCACCTATGACAATGGCCCCTGGAACCAGTCGGTTGCCGCCGGCAGCTTTGACCCCGCCAACAGCGGCGCGACGAAGTGGACGATCAGTGACAGCTATACGGGGAATGTGTCTACAGCCACCCCACCGGGAATTACCCTGACGCCTACATTTACGGCCAATGGAAAATACCAGGCTACCATTACGGTGCAGCTGAACGACCACAATGTGGCAGATGGCGCGACAGTTACCTTGACTCCCAGTACGGGTGCCCCGGTGACTGGAACGACAACGAATGGAAAGGTGAGTTTTGACGGCCTGTCAGGCAGTTATAAAGTCACTGTGAAAGGAAAGAACGAGGCTGGGACGGTCGTAGACTATCAGAGCACCACCTCTGGCGCGGGCTCGATCACGGCGATCTCCAGCACCAATGCAAGCCCGACCCTGAAATTCTATGAGCTGACGGCCACCTCTGCCGATACCAACAAGGGTACGGTGGGCGGACATACCGCAGGAGTGTACTACACCGGGTATAAGATCTCCACCACCGCCACGGCCAAAGCGGGATATCATTTCTCCGGCTGGACAGGTACAGCGGGGGTTACAAATGTAAACCAAGCCTCTGGCTCCTACAGCCCCACCAGCGGAATCACGGCCAAGACAGATATTGTAGCCAACTTTGCTCCCAATATTCCCACGGCGGCCCCCTCGAATCTGACTGCGATCTACGGCACCGATGTGGGAACCCACACGGGTATTACAATGGCCACTCCGGGCAATCCCACCGGGAATTACACCTACGATAATATTCGCATTACAGATAAGGAAGGACATACCGCTGTTGTACCGCCTGGACTTACCCTCCATTTTGGCGGGCAGGACTATGTCAGCAGCACAGGCTCCTACTCGGGGACAAACATAGTCACAGTCACCGGAAAGCCCGCTATCGTGGGCGGCCCCTTCACCGTTACCTGTGACGTCACCGGGCCTACCGGTGGTAAGCTGACGGATGTAAGCTTTACCATTACGATCGGGAAGTATGATTCCACCTTTAATGCAACGGAGAAGCCCGACTCCGGCCCTCACTATGCGGGGGATTCCGCGCCTGATGCGGTGGAGCTGGATGTGTCCGGTCCCTACTATGATGGGGATCCGTACACCGACTTTGATCCGAGGAACTGGAAGGATCTGACCGAGAGCTCCACAGAGCTGAATAAGACCTACGACAAGGATACCTTGACCGGAACCTCCGGCAATTGCCCTGTGAAGGTAACCGGTAGTGTGGATACTACGGGCAATGGCAAGCTGCCCTTGGAGGATGTGTGGACAAAAGTGGAGGACACCGCCCAGATCCCCATGGCTGTGACCGGCCCGGTCACAGTGAATGTGACTCTGGACAATTCTCATCCCTACAAGAAGGGTTCCACCATCGTACTCCAGAAGGGAACCACTGCGGTAAAGACTGGGACTCTGGCTGAGGCCGGCACTCCCGTCAGCAAGACTACGGTGACCCTGACGAATGTTCCCTCTGGAACATATGATGTGCTTTTGGATGGTACCAAGGTGGCGGCGGCAACGCTTAGTACAGCCACAGGAACCACGGTGAATGTGCACTATTACACCTATACCTTCCATGAGAATCTGGGAACGGATACCACCCATACAGTGACCGGAATGCCGAACCCCACTACAGCTGTGGTGCTCAGCGGAACAAAGGTGACCGGGATCACAGACCCCAGCCGTACAGGCTACAAGTTTAAGGGCTGGGCCAATGCTGCAAACAGTTCTACAGCCGTGTTGGCTGCCGGAACGACTGAGACGACCATCACTACGACCTCTAACTTCTATGCAATCTGGGCCCGGAATGATGTGGAGATCACAGTGAAGCTCAATGGCGGCAATACGGGTGCGGCTACCACAAAGGTAGTTACCCTGGTGCCCAAGGCGGGCGGTGAGGCGATCACCACCACGGTCAAGACCAACAATGTGACTACCTTCCAGGCGGTACCTGCCGGAACCTATAAGATCTATGTGGACGGCAGCGAGACAAATCACGAGATCAGCGTTACCGTGGGTGGTACAGCGAGGCATACCCTGTCTTACTACACGGTAAAATATGGAGACCTGTCCAGCGCTAAGGGTAAGTATCTTGCTGCGGATAACGTTACCACCTCTGCTACCTGGACAGCCGGCGAGGTGCTGGTCAAGGGTATGACCACCGGAACTGCCAACCTGAATTTCGTGACTCTGCCCAAGACCAAGGCGGATACCAACCACGCGCACAGCAGCTGGACGATTGATCCCACCTCCGGCGCCGGTAATGCCCCTGCGGTAGCAGCGACTACGTGGAGTATCATTGATACCTGCAGCGTGACAAAAGCCATCACCCTGACCCCCGTGTTTACCAAGACCAGCGCAACCCTCACCGTAACAGTGAAGCTGAACGGTGCGCTGGTGGAGAATAACACCGTCGTCACCCTGACAAAGGGCGGCGAAACCAAGACCGGAACTACGACCGATGGTGTAACCGTCTTTACCGGCCTGGCTGCGGGTGATTACAACGCCAAGGCGGGCGTGGCTGCTGGCTGGGAGGGTACAGGTGGAACAAAGAACATTCCCGCCAGTTATGCGGATCAGACCCTGGAGCTGAATTACTACACCTACAAGTTCAACGCAAACAAGCCGGCCGGAGCGACTGGCGACGTCACCATGCCTGATCCGGCGACCGAGACCTACACCGTCTACACAGGAACCAACACCGTTGAATGTCCCCAGCCGACTCTGACAGGCTATACCTTCTTGGGCTGGGGTACTGCGGCCGATCAGGCCTCGAACCTGTGGACCACCGGCGCCCAGCCCGTCACCAGCGAGCGGACATACTACGCCATCTGGAGCGCCAACACGGTTACTCTGGCGAACATGACGGCCTACGGAGCGCTGAACGTACAGGGAATCCGGGGCTTCACAGCCAGCAAGGGTGCCGGAACAGGCCATAACTCTGATACTGACTTTACCTATGAGGTGTGGGATGGCTCCAAGTGGGCCACGACTCACTCCATCGATGGGATCACTGTTACTGCGGGGGCTACCCTGGCTGTCAGCGGTACGCCCACCAGGGCAGGCACAGTGGCCGCGCCCACTACGACTACTGTATTCCGGGTGCGGGCGGTGTCCAAGATCAACGGAATGGTAAGCGCAGCGGAGGGCAATAACGCCACGACCATTACAGTGACCAGCTATCCGACTTATCGGGTGGAGTATGTTAAGAACTCTGGTGGAAATGATAGCAGTGTCAGCGGTACCCTGCCTACAGATCCCAACCTCTACGTGGTCAGTGACAAGGACTTCACGGGAGCCCAGGGCAGCGGTGGTGAGACGGTTGTAGCCAATACCATCTCTGCCAGTGCCAGCAGGCTGACCTGGGCCGGGAATGCACGAACCCACTTGGGCTGGAGCGATGCGGCCAGCGGCAGTGTGGCCAACAGCTTTACGGTATCCTCTGTGGCTGCCGCTAACCGGCAGAACAAGGCGCCCGGTGGTACACTGACACTCTATGCCATCTGGGAGGGGAAGGATCTGAGCTTCCGGTCTCAGAAAATGGATGCAGACTACAACATGAATGGCGACCAATGGCTGGGCAGCAGCTACTATACGCCTCCCGCCAATACCGGAGACCCGGATGTGAACCTGACAGGCTTTGATGTGACGAAGTTTGTGGGCAATGGCACAGACAACCTTGAGTTCACGGTGACAAATGTCCCCAACTTCATGGAGTATGATGCGGACAGCAAGATTTTGAAGCTGAAGGACAATACCCGGGTCGGGGATGTGAACACTTACACGATCAATGTGAAAGTGGTGGATAAGGGCAACGGAAATGCGGAGACGACGGGTACCGTCACTCTGACCGTCCACAAGACTACCCCCATTATTGATGGTTGGGGCAAGAAGCCTACCAGTACCGGACCCTACTATACAAAGGATGTAGTCTGGCCTGAGACAACCTATGTCAATGTTCACGATCCCTATGACGAAACCAAGATTCTCTCTACACCTACTACGAATCCCAGTGGAGACCAGTGGTCTGATAAGACCCAGACCTTCCAGACCGGAAAGCACACCTACAGCTACACCTATACGCCGGTGGATGAGATCAATTACAACACCCCGGCGGATGTCAGCGTGGAGTTTGAGGCTGCGGAGCGCGCCATCTCCCTCCAGGTGAAGGACGACGACAAAAATGCCGCCTGGTCGAACAAGTACACCAACAGCAATACTCCCACCTATGACCCAACGCCCAACTGGAAGACCGTCAAGGTCTCCATCCGCAACCCGGCTGCCAGCAACTCCCCCATTGATAAGCTGACCTGGAGCCAGACTGAGGGAACTGGAGATGATACCTTCCGAAACATCAAGATCGTAGAGGCGGACGGAAGCACAGAGCGTCCCACCCCCAGCACCTTGGCGGCGGGAGATACCGGTGAGTATATCCTTGTCTTTGAGGTCAATGTCAACGCCAGCGGAAGCCATATCCTGGCCTTCAAGTTCGACGGTGTGGCGGGTGCAGATGGCCAGCCCTCCCAAGAGACGGCCAGCGCCACCTACACCTATACCACGGTGGCCGAGGCCAACACCCTGGAGACCCCCGATCCCGACCTGACAAGGGTGGAGGTCAATGACGGCGTCGAACATCCTGACGGGAGCAACGATGATAAGGTCAATCATGACTACACGAGCCTTGACCTGAAGGATCAGGCCGGAGATGTTCTGGATGAAAAATTGGGCGGCCTCCATCTGGTCTTCGCCCCCATTGCGCAGGATACCGGTAAGGACGAAGCCGCCAACCCGGTGAAGGAGTACCAGGTCACTGTTACCGACAACGGTGGTAAGACCCTGACCGCCACCATCAAGCCCAATGGTCAGGATGCCGACGGCAACTACCACTACTACTGGCCCGCCGACCTCACCAACGGCCCCGTTCCGGGAACCGACTACACGGTGGAGGTCCAGGCCAAGACCAGGGACACCGGTCTCTATAACGACTCCGGGATCGGTGAGGACGAGGTCACGAACGCCGACGGCAACGGCGGCGCAGGCTGGCGTGAGCTGACCATCGACATGCTGGAGGTCAGCACCAAATTTACCGACCGGGTATTCAACGGTCTGGATCAGAATGGCGGCGGAGCCTTCCGGCTGAAAAACACCTATCCTGCCGGCGCCGGTACGATCTCGGTGAAGTACGGGGACAATGTCGTCGGCGACAATAAGACGGCCCAAAAGAAGAACGTGAACCTCACCGAGAACACCGATCCCAAGCCCTCTGACGGTACAAACCCGGATCACGACTATTATATCTATGTGGAAGCGGCCCGGGGCGATCTGTACCTGGCTCTGTCCTCCACCCAGTATACCGGGGATTCCACCAATACCGTGGATGCCAAGCATAAGGATAATCCGAATATCAATAAGGGCCGTGGTACCTCTCACCCCGACTGGGAGATCGTCCAGGCCCCGGCCTCCATGGGCTTTGTAAAGGGCGCCTTCACTGGTGAGACGGATACCCCCACAGATATCCGGCCCGGGCCCTATGTGACCTACACCACGAACAACAACGCCCTGTATAACGACACCCAAAAGCGGATCACGGGCTACTACGATATCTCCTATGTGGTGGTGAGTTCTCCCAGTACCAACTATCCGGCGGATAAGACGCTGACCGAAACCGATCTGCAAAACTTTGTTGCCGATACGCCGGGTCTCTACGAGTTTAAGGCTATCGCCACCTACAAGACCACAGGGGACGGATTCCCCGATCTTCAGTTCCAGGCTGACGTCAGTGAGACAGCAAACAAATTCACCTTCAGTACCGATGCCCGTACCGTAGCCAGCATCACCCTGGAGCGTTACCAGGCGGTGAACGGCACCACAGGCGTTACAGGTGTAGACAAAGATGAGGGTGATCAGAAAAACCTGACTGAGAACCGTCCTGTGACCTACGGCAACAAGGTAGAGGCGACGGCTGACCGTATTGGCTATTACGACGCTACCGATGCCGGGAAGGCCAAGGAGATGCGCCTGGAGGGTCTGCGAATCACTGTGAAGTGGAGTAGCGGGCCGGACAGCGTGTACGTTGTTGGCCAAGATACCTTACCCAACGGCGCGGCATGGACCGGTGTCAATGCCAATGTTGCCGATACTCCCGCTCTTGCGGACGGCTATCTGACCTTCAAGGGGGCTGGCGTCAACAAGAACTTCAGCACCAACCTGACCTTCAGTTACGGCGGCAAGACCTCCAACGCCGTGACCTACACCATGGAAAAACGGCCCATTGACTACAAGGTAGTCTCTGACGCCGAAAAGATCTGGAACCACTCGGCCCAGGTGGATGGAGAGATCCAGTTTGAGCTGCCCGATAATCTGGCTGCAGACGATGTGAAGATCGCCCTGACCGGCCAGCAGTTCCAGACTACCAATGTCAAGTATGCCAAATGGGTGGCGGACGGAAGCAACCCCTACGGCCCAGACGCTCCGTACACAGCGGATACCAATGTGGGCAAGGATAAGGTTGTCCGGGCCCAGAAGAATGGTACCGCAGGCAGCGGCGCTGATGTAACGGGTGACGACAAAGCCTTCTATAAGCGGGGCAACGAGACCCCGGGCAAGGCTACCATCAAGCCCGCCCGGGTGACCAAGACAAATGTGGCCCTTACCGAGCCCTCTGCCAATACGCTCAATGGTGAAAACAAGCTTTCCAATAATAGATACAAGCCCTCCACCAATAGCCTTGAGGATGAACTGTTGACCCGTACTGGCTGGTCTGTGCCCGTGGTCTCCATCAAGTGGGAGTCCTGGGACGACGCGACCAGCACATGGGTGGAGGAGACCGATCACTTCTCCATTGATACCGTGTACAGAGCCACCGTGGTGGTGAATGCGGATACCAACCACTACATGTCCGAGGATGAGATAGACAACTACACCATCCGGGGCAAGAAGAACGGCGACTATGCCATTGAGGACCTGGACGAGTGGAATAACCGGGAGGAGAACAGGGTCACTGTGACCGTGGATCAATCCGGCCCCTTCCATCCCGACTGGCTACCGGATACGGACGTGCTCTACCACAACAAGACTACCTTTACCTACGTGTTCCACACCTTCGAGACCCCCTCTCTGCAGTTCAGCGACGAGAAGGCCAGCTTTGATTCGGAGAACCCCAGCGTTGGCACAGACCACGAGCCCAGCAGCTACGTGCACCACACAGAGATCGTCAATGAGGGCTCCGGCGGTATGACCTATACCATTACCGTCAACGCCGCCGTCAAAGACATCTTCGGCGCCCAGGTTCTTATGACCAACAAGGAACTGATCGCTGCCGGGGCGGAGCTGAAAGTGGTTCAGGGCAATGGCACCATTGATGTGGCAACTCCCGTCCGGACAGAGAAAAATGATCCCATGCTGAAAGTGGGCAACGAGCTTCATGATGCCAAGAAGGATCTGATCATCTACGAGCTGACCATTCCCTCCTCCGTCACATCGAAGGCAGGGATCTACCACTTGGAGTTCCAGGCCATGGGCTCCACCAGCCTTGAGAATATGGAGGCTGGTAAGGTGGATGTAGCCAAGAGCTACTACACCTTCACCCTGGAAGTCCTCAAGAAGCAGGATCCCCCCGTCATCAGCGGCGGCGGTGAGGTAGAGCTGCCTGTAGTCACTTACTGGCTCAGCAGCTACGGCTTCACCGACGACATGACCGCTGAAAAGATGTCCCGCAAGGGCGCCAAGCCCTCCTTCGTGCCCAAGATCACCGCCATGCCCGGCCTCCGGTTCCTGGGCTGGTCTGAGGTGGATCCCGCCACCCTGAAGGATGGCAAGCTGCCCACCCTGGTGGATCCCCTCACCTTCAGCATTGATGAGGACAAGATCTTCTACGCCGTCTATGAGCGCTTGGAGGTGGGTCATACCCACTATGTCATCGGCTTCCCCGACGGCACCTTCGGACCTGACAATCCCATCACCCGTGGCCAGGTGGCTACGATCATTGCCCGCTCCTGCCTGGAGGACTTTGTGGAGGGCAACAACTACGGCAACCCCGGCAGCTACACCGACGTGGGTACCCACTGGGCCTCCAGCGCCATTGACTACTGCTCCATGAAGGGCGTGTTCACCGGCTATGAGGACGGCACCTTCCGTCCTGACCGCTACATCACCCGTCAGGAGCTGGCCACAGTCGTAGCCCGTTTGGCTGGCGTGGTGGTCAACGAAGGCCTGCCCTTCACCGATGCGGAGGACATCTCCTCCTGGGCCCTTAACGGCGTCTACACCAACTACGCCAACAAGTGGGTCAACGGCTATGAGGACGGCTCCTTCAAGCCCCTGAACAATATCACCCGTGCCGAGACCGTGAAGATCTTCAACGGTTACCTGGGCCGTGGCGTTGACCGGGAGGGCCTCAGCGAGCTCCGGGAGTACGTCCACTCCGGCACCGCCAGCAACCTCCAGGAGGGCACCGACGAGTACATGACCTGGCCTGACGTGGCCAAGAACCACTGGGCCTACTACGAGGTCATCGAGGCGGCCAACGACCACAACTTCCGCTGGAGAGACACCTCCAAGGCGGCCCCGCCCGAGGATTGGTACGAGGCCTTCATCGACGCCACCTGGCGTTATGTGGATGACGCCAACGACGGCGCCGACAGTATCGGCCGTGACGAGCTGCCCGTATTCACCGTCACCTACGTGGTGAAGAGCAGCGGCGTCACCTGGGACTCTGTCACCGAGCAGGTCAAGAAGTACGAAAGCCCCGATCCTGCCAAGCTGCCCAAGGCTGAGCCCGCCGCAGGCTACCGCTTCGCCGGCTGGTCTGACGTGGATCCGGATACCGGAGAGGTCAACATCGTGGATCCCACCGCCTCTCCCGTTCTGGAGGATCGGACCTTCTACGCCATCTTCGAGCCCAGGCTCACCATCACCTATGTGATCGGCGACCACGGCTCCACCGATCAACCCCTTTCCGAGATGATCGATAAGGGCCAGAGCCCCACCGTAGAGAACCTGCCCGAGATCACCGCCCACAAGGGCTGGTGGTTCGCCGGCTGGTCCGAGACAGATCCGGCCACAGGTGTCATTACCCCGACCGATCCCACCGACCACCCGGCCTGGGCCGACTCCACCTTCTACGCCCTCTACGCCCGCGAGGGAGAGGAGCTGCCCATTGCTACTGAACCCGTAGAGCCCACAGAGCCCGGCGAGACCACAGATCCCACCGAGCCTGTGGAGCCCACGGAGCCCGGCGAGACCACAGATCCCACCGAGCCTGTGGAGCCCACAGAGCCCGGCGAGACTACAGATCCCACCGAGCCTGTGGAGCCCACAGAGCCCGGCGAGACTACAGATCCTACCGAACCTGTGGAGCCCACGGAGCCCGGCGAGACTACAGATCCCACCGAGCCTACTGAGCCTACGGAACCCGGCGAGCCTGTGGAGTATGCCCGGTACCGTTACATCAACGGCTATACCGATAACACCTTCCGGCCTGACGATGCCTTCACCCGCGCGGCAGTGGCGACAGTGATCGCCAACATCCTGGGCTATGATCCCCAGGGGGATTATGAGGGCATTGAGTTCGACGACCTGTCGGACCACTGGGGCTCCAAGGCCATCGCCTTCTGTGTCTCCCAGGGCCTGATGAGCGGCTACACCGATAACACCTTCCGGCCGGATGATCCCATCAGCCGCCAGGAGTTCGCGGTGGTGCTCACCCGCCTTTCCGGCGATCTCCAAAGCGGCGAGCTGCCCTTCGCAGATGTCGAGTCCATCGCCTCCTGGGCTATGGACGGGGTCTACACCGTCTACGCCAACGGCTGGATAAATGGCTACGATGACGGCACCTTCCTCCCCGAGCGGAGCGTGACCCGCGCCGAGGCAGTCAAGATGCTGAACGGCTATCTGAACCGCCCCGCCGACCGGGAGGCCATCGAGAGCCAGACTGGCTACACCATTTGGAGCGACGTGCCCGAGACCCACTGGGCCTACTTCGAGATCATCGAAGCCTCCAACAACTGGCTGGAATAAAAAGCAAGCGGCCCTTACCGGGGCCGCTTGTTTTTTTGGCAAAGATATTCTATACTGATAGTAGGTTCAAACAAAGCGCCTTTTATTTTTCGCGGTAGGCCTATGAATACGTTTGCCGCCTCTGCACGAAAAACCTTGCCCGAATTGAAAGCGGATCACCCTGTAGGATCCTAATTTTATTTATATATTGGAGGTTCCTTGTATGACGCCCTCCCAGATCTTGATCGTTACCCTTCTGTTCCTTCTGGCCCTGGGGCTTTTGGCTGTTATGATCGCCCTGCCCGCTCTCCGGCTGCGTCAGGTGGGGAAATACCTCCGGGCCGTTCTCGCCGCTCCGGATCGGCCCATCCTTCTGCCTCGGTCTCTCTGGAGCGTGGGCGGGGAGCTCTCGGCCCTCCAGGAGCGTCTGGCCCTCCAGCAGGAGGAGGCCCGCCAGGCGGAGCGCCGCCGCCAGGATCTCATCGCCTTTCTGGCCCATGACCTGAAAACGCCCCTCACCTCCGTGCTGGGCTACCTCCAGCTTCTCACCGACGAGCCCGACCTGACCGAGGAGCAACGGGCCAAATATACCGGCATTGCCCTCAGCAAGGCCCGCCGCCTGGAGGAGCTGGTGGGGGAGTTCTTTGACATCAATACCATGGATTTGACCCTGCAAAAGCACGATCCCGTCCAGATATCCTTCCTTTTGGAGCAATTGGCGGACGAATTTTATCCCCTGTTTGCCGAAAAGGAGCTGACCTGTCAGCCCCAGATCCAGCCCCATCTGGTGGTTTCGGGGGATGGGGACAAGCTGGCCCGGGTGTTTGACAATGTGCTGCGCAACGCGGTGAAATACTCTCTGCCCAATAGCCCCGTAGGGCTGGCCGCCCGCCGGGAGGGGGCGGCGGCGGTGGTGACCATCACCAACGAGGGGCTGGAGATCCCCGAGGGGGAGCTGACCAGGATATTTGAAAAGTTTTACCGGCTGGACGCCGCCCGCTCTACCAGCACAGGGGGGGCAGGGCTTGGGCTGGCCACCGCCAAGGAGATCGTGGAGCTCCACGGCGGCTCTATCCGGGCGGAGAGCACCGGGACGCAGACCGCCTTTCATATCACTTTGCCCCTGCGGGGGTGAAGATTCCAAATTGTAATATAGGACAATAAAAATCCCTCTCTGTTATATAGAGAGGGATTTTTGTAACCGTTTTGTAACCGCTTTTGGAGGGGTTCAGCGCTTTTCCAGGGGGATAAAGGGCCGGGAGGGGGCCACCGCCTTGTAGGCGGGACGGATGATCCGGGCGCCGGGGGTAAACATCTCCTCCAGCCGGTGGGCGCACCAGCCCGTCATCCGGGACATGGCGAAGAGGGGGGTGTAGAGCTCCTCGGGAATACCCATCATTTTATAGACAAAGCCGGAGAACATATCCACGTTGGCGCTGAGGACTTTTTTCTGCCCACGGGCGGCCATGACCTGGGGGGTAAGGCGTTCTACGGATTCGTAGAGCTCCAGCTCCTCCAGCATTCCCTTTTTCTCCGCCAGGCCCCGGGCGAACTTCCGCAGGATCACCGCCCGGGGGTCGGAGAGGGTATAGACCGCATGGCCCATGCCGTAGATAAGGCCGGAGCGGTCCCCGGCCTCCCTGTCCAGGAGCTTGCCGATGTAGGCGGCGACCTCCTCCTGGTCGGCCCAGTCCTTGACGTTATCCTCAATGTGCTGGAACATCTCCATGACCTTTTTATTGGCGCCGCCGTGCTTGGGGCCCTTGAGGGAGCCCACCGCCGCGGCGATGGCGGAGTAGAGGTCGGTGCCGGTGGAGGTGAGAACCCGGCAGGAGAAGGCGGAGTTGTTGCCGCCGCCGTGCTCGGCGTGGAGGACCATGCACAGATCCAGCAGCCTGGCCTCCTCGGGGGTGAACTGGTTGTCGTGGCGGACCGACCAGAGAAAGTTTTCCGCCATGGAGAGGCCGGGCTGGGGACGGTGGAGGTAGAGGCTGTCGTTATCGTAGTAGTGCTTTTTGGCGGCGTAGGCGTGGGCCACGATCTGGGGGGTGCGGGCGATCAGGATCATGGCCCGGCGCAATTCGCTGGAAAGCGTCATGTCCTCGGGGGTATCATCGTAGGAGTAGAAGGCAAGCACCCCCCGGGAGAGCTTATTCATCACGTCGGGGGAGGGAGCCTTCAGGATCATATCCTCGGTAAACATGGGGGGAAGGTCGTGGTTGGCCTCCAGAAAGGCTTCAAAATTGTGGAGCTGCTCCGGGGTGGGCAGGGCGCCCATGAGGAGGAGGTAGGCGGTCTCGGCATAGCCGAAGCGGTCCTCGGCGGTGAAGCCCTGGATCAGCTGGTCGATGTCGATGCCACGGTAGATGAGTTGGCCGGGCATGGGCTGGCGCTCCCCGTCCTGGATGTAGTAGCCCCGGACGTTGGCGATCTGGGTGACGCCGGCGACCACGCCGGTGCCGTCGGGGTTACGAAGGCCGCGCTTGACCTCATAACGGGCGAAATCATCGGGATCGATATAGTTATTTTTTCGGTATTCTTCGCATAAACCTTCCATCAGGCTTGCGGAAATGGGGTCGAAAGACATACTATGAATGCTCCTTTTCCTTGGGATCGTAGAATTCATTGTAACTCATTTTGCAAGACTGGTCAAGGGGAATTGCAAAATGTGAGAGAGGCCGGGGGTATGGTGAGCGCGCGGGGCATGGGGCAGGGAAGTTTTATTAGGAAGGATGGATCTGTATGGTGACGAGGGAGAAGAGACGGGCGGCCTGGCCGGTGCGGGCGGCGGGGATGGGGCTGGCGATGGTGGTATTTTTGTTCTTGCTGCCCCTGTTGCTGCTGCCGGGGAGGGAGGGGGAGGAGGAGCCCCTGCCCACCGCCACCCTGCCGGTGGCGGAGCCCTCGGCCGCCGCTGTGGAGGGGGTGAGCCCGGTGGAGGGCTGGGACGAGAGCCAGAGACTGCGGCTGCTGACGGTGGAGGGGACGGTGGAGGAGCTGTCGCTGGGGGATTACCTGTGGGGGGTGACGGCGGCGGAGATGCCCGCCTCCTTTGAGCTGGAGGCCCTGAAGGCCCAGACGGTGGCGGCCCGTACATACTGCCTGTACCAGCGGGAAGGGGGAGGGGAAAAGCACCCGGGGGCGGATGTGTGCGGGGATTACACCTGCTGTCAGGCCTACCTGACCCGGGAGCAGGCGGAGGCGGGCTGGGGGGTGGACGCCTGGAGGTACGGGGAGAAGATCAGCCAGGCGGTGGCGGAGACCGACGGGCTGGTATGCCTGTATGGCGGAGAGCCTATCGACGCGGTGTTTTTTTCCTCGGCGGCGGGACGGACGGCGGACGCCCTGGCGGTATGGGGGACGGAGGTGCCCTACCTGAAGGGAGTGGAGAGCCCGGAGGGAGAAGAGGTGCCGGGGTGGCAGACGGTGGTGACCATCCCCCGGGGGGAATTTGCTGAAACGCTGCTGGCGGCCTATCCCCAGGCGGAGCTGGGGGGAGAGGCGGGAGGCTGGATCCAGGGGCTGACGGCGGATGAGGCGGGGATGGTGACCTCCATAAGGATCGGGGGGGTAGAGATGAGCGGGGGACAGGCCCGGAGCCTGTTCGGGCTGCGGTCGGCCCACTTTACCGCCGAGGCTGCGGAGGAGGGGGTGACCTTCCGGGTCACGGGGTACGGGCACGGAGTGGGGATGAGCCAGTACGGGGCCAACGCCATGGCGGGGGAAGGGAAGAGCTTTCAGGAGATCCTGGAGTGGTACTACTCGGGGGCAAAGGTGGGGGAGATGTAAAGGCCTACAAAAGAAGAGGCTAAATTTTGTGAAATATCACGAAGAGGGTTTGAAAGAAAAATGGGGTTTTGTAACTGGTTTTGTAACCGACAATATGGTATGATAAACATACCTCATAAAAGAGAAGACAAACGGTATATGCCGTTTGTGTTGGGCCTTTGGCCCAACACAGGTTTTTACCCTACGGCGGAGAAGCCGGAGGAAAGACCATTCCCCAGAGAGGGAGAGAAAGGAGCGTTGGACATGAAGAGTAAGAGAACCATAGCCATCCTGCTGGCGGTGGGTATGCTGCTGGGGCTGCTGCCCACGGCGGCCTTCGCCGAGGAGACCGTCCCCGCTGTTGTGGAGGGGCTCGCGGTCTGTGAGACCTGCGGGGAGGATCCCTGCGTGTGCGAGGAGGAGACCTCTTCGGAGCCCGGGACGGAGGAGACTGAGGCCCCTGAGGAGGAGCTCTCCTTGGAGCCGGAGATCCCTGAGACGGAGGAGCCTGAGGCTCCCGGGATTGAGACGGAAAAGCCTGAGGAGGAGCCTATGACGGTTCTTACCCTTCGGGAGGAGGAGCCGGTGGTGACCGGTTACAAAGGGGAAGAACTGCCCGAGGGACCGGATATGAACGGGGCTGTGGTCAATGTTACCCCTGAAAACGCGCAGTACACCCTGGATGGGGCCTACGGCACCATTGATGGGAAGACCGTTCACTTTACTGCCGGAAACTATGACGCACTGGAGTTGGGTCGTACCACCAAGTATGCCGGCAGCGGCACAAAGTATTATAAGGGTGGCAACACCAACAATGAGGAGATCGGAATTGATAATGTAGCTGGCACTGGTACTCGTACCTATGTCCGTACCATGTCCAATGTGACCTTTACCGCGGACAGCGGCGCGGCCCTGGGCGGCTTCTATGGCGGTACCGGCCATCACTACGGTGATAGCTATGACTATGTGCGGGATACCCCGACAGTGAACACAAACACCAGTTATTATGTTTGGTGGACGATGGAGAATATCACCTTTGATGGCCTGACCATTGAAGGTAAGTTTGATTTTGCATGCAGCGGAACGCAGACTGATGTGGATGGCATTACCTTCCAGGACTGCAAGTTTACCGGCACTGGAACGGCGAGCACTGTCGGCGCGGCGATCCGTATGCAGACCGACCTTGCGGATTGCTACAGGAACATAACGGTTGACGGTTGTGAATTTACCAATTATTTTCAGGGGCTGTTCACTCAGGGCCTTGAGAATGTGACGGTGCGCGATTGTAAGTTTACGACCATGGGTCATAACGCCATCGCGCTGCAGAACGGTGCTTCCAACACGGTTCGCGGCACCGTTGAAATCAGTAGAAACACCTTTACCGATGGCAAAGACCGCGCGATCCGCTTCGGCAATATCGGCGAGAACGCGGAGATCACGGTGTCCGGGAATACCGCCGTCGATTTCGCGGATGGCGATGGCGAGGTCATGAAGGCCGGGACTGTGGATAGCTCTGCCAGCATCACCATTGAGGAGAACAATGACTGGAACGGCGGCCATGTGCACGACGCCCTGATTCCCGTCGCCAAAATCGGCAACAAGAGCTATTCTACCCTCCAGACCGCTGTGTCTGCCGCCCGGGACGGGGACGTGGTGACGGTGCTGAAGGACATTGATGAGGACGTCACTCTGCCTCTGAGGAGTATTACCCTGACCAGCCAGGGGGAGAGCAAGCCTGTGCTGAGCGGCAAGATGGACTTTGCCGCAGGCGAGATGCCCGAGGGCGCCCAGGTGACCATCGAAAATCTGGCTTTTGAGAATACCAGGATCATGCTGGTGACCTGG
>JAAWBD010000091.1 GCA_022792495.1 Oscillospiraceae bacterium | reverse complement strand
GTCATGTTCTTGACCATCTGGCCGCCGACAGAGCCGGCCTGCTTGCTGGTCAGGTCGCCGTTGTAACCCTGCTTCAGGTTGACACCCACCTCAGTGGCGGCTTCCATCTTGAACTTGTTGAGGGCCTCGCGGGCGCTGGGGACGACAGACTTGTTGCTGCTCATAATTCGCATCTCCTTTTTCATTTTTGTTCTCTCTCTGAGATTCGTTCGGATCGAGAATCCGAGCATATCTTTGCCCCGGCGCAAATTTCTATGCACCGGGGCAAAATCCAATTTGTGGAGATACGAGAAAATGCAATTTTAAATGGTTCGCTTTCGAAAGCCAAGCCCCAGCCCCGCTCCGCACAGCCCTCCCACCAGGTGCATAAAGTGGGCGATATTGTCCCGGACAAGAAGGGCGGAGTACACCTCCTGCCCCAGATAGATCAGGGCCACCAGGATCAGCGTCAGGGGGACGGCCCCCGCCCGCATCCCCGACAGGGAGGAGAGCAGGATCAGCATAAACAAGATCCCACTGGCCCCCAGCAGCGCCGTACCCGGGAAAAGGAGGCACTGCAGAGCGCCCGAGACCAGTGCGGTGAGCAGGATCCCACCCAGCAGCGGCCCGCTCCCGTACCGCTCCTCCATGGGAGGCCCCACCACCAGAAACAGCACCATGTTTCCGGCAAAGTGGGCGTACCCGCTGTGCCCCAGCACATGGCCAAAAAGCCGGACAAAAAACAGGGGCGTGACGGGGGAGCGGTACACGGAGAACAAATGCCGGGTCGTCCACCCCTGGGTCAGCTCCCCCAGGGCCAGGGCGGCCAGGGAGAGGAAAAAGAAGGTGAGGATCACCGGAGAATTATAGTGGATTTTTTTCATGCTCGCCCTCCCTACGGATGCTCTGTATCCACCAGAATATTGTCCGTCCCATGCTGCTCAAACTCGGCGATATAGGCCTCGATCCGTTGGGCCAGCTCCTGGTAGTTGGACTCGTCGATGGGCACGTCGTCCATGTCCCGCCGGGCCAGATCCTCCGCCAGGATATCAAAAAACACATTGTTTTCATATTCCATAATGGCCTCGTGGATGCCGCCCTCCGCAAAGGCCTGGGAGGGAACCGCCTGCCCCCGCCAGTACTCGGTCAGGGTCTCCATCCCCAGCTCCCTGGCCTTCTGAAAGAGGATGCTCTCCACCTGGTCATAGTCCCCAAAGCGGTCCTCCCCCCGGGTGGAGTTGAGGATCCAGTTTCCGATATAGGCCATGTCCAGCAGACGGCGAAACTGCTTTTGGGTCAGCTCCAGCTTCATGGCGATCAACCTCCCCGCCGTAATGAAATCAGATGATATATACTATATTATAATGCCCCGGGGGGAAATGTCAAACAGGAAAGGCTCCCCTTTTTTGGAAGGCGGGGAAAATTCCCCTTGTCTTTCCGGGGGAAACAGCTTATTATTAATCATACCAGCATTTTTTTCAAGCTTGAAAAAGGGGAGAGGCTTATGGACAACCGTCCCATCGGCGTATTCGATTCCGGCCTTGGGGGGCTCACCGCCCTCCGGGAGCTGCGCCGTATCCTGCCGGGGGAGGATCTGGTCTACTTCGGGGACACCGGCCGGGTGCCCTATGGCACCAAGGGCCGGGATACCATCCTCCGCTACGCCCGCCAGGACGTGGCCTTCCTGCGCACCTTCGATCCCAAGGCCATCGTGGTGGCCTGCGGCACCGTCTCAGCCAACGCCCTCACCGAGCTGACCGCCGAGAATCCCCTGCCCATCTTCGGGGTGGTCTCCCCGGCGGCCCGGGCGGCGGTGGAGCACACCCAAAAGAAACAGGTGGGCCTCATCGGCACCTCCGCCTCCATCCGTTCCGGGGCCTACGAGCGGGAGATAGCCGCCCTGGCCCCCGCCGTCACCGTCACCGCCCGGGCCTGTCCCCTCTTCGTCCCCCTGGTGGAGAACGGCCGCTTCCGTCCGGGAGACCGGGTGGCCGAGCTGGTGGTGGAGGAGTATCTGGCCCCCATAAAGGCCGCCGGGGTGGACGCCCTGGTGCTGGGCTGTACCCACTACCCCCTTCTCTCCGGCGCCATCGCCGCCTTCATGGGCCCGGGGGTGGAGCTCATCGATACCGGCGCCGTCTGTGCCGGTTACGCCGCCAGGCTCCTGGAGGAGCAGGGCCTCCTGGCCCAGCGGGCCCAGGGCTCCTGCCGCTTCTATGTCAGCGACTCCACCGAGGACTTCTCCCATCTGGCCGCCCTCTTCCTGGGGGCGGCGGTGGAGGGAACGGTGGAGCGGGTGGACGTGGGGGCCTATTGAGGGAAAAGGGATGAAAAAAGAGAGAGAAGAATACCTCTGGTGGCTGGATCTGGCGGTCACAATGGTGGTGATGGCCATGCTGCACCGGGCCGCGAAGGAGAGCTGGGACAGCATGGGCTTCTTCGGCTTCGGGGCCCTTTTCCTCTGGCTGCTCCAGAAAACCGGCTTCTACCTGCTCCTCCTGGGGGGCATTTTCCTGTCCCTCTTCCGCCGCAGCCGCCGGCGGGGCTTTCTGGTGGCCTCGGCGGTGAGCCGCGGCCTCTTCCTGGCCGCCTGGTTCGGACTTTGGAATGCCATCCCATCCCTCTGGACCTGGTTCGAGACCGGCTGCGCCGCCCTGGCGGTGACCCTGGGGGCGGAGCTCATCGCCGGCTGGCGCCGGAAGCCGGGGGAGCCCTGAAAAATCAACCCTTTACACCGTCTCCAAATCCGGGTATAATAGGAGTACTTTGGAAATTCGAGGTTTTCCCATGTCCAACATAAAGGTAGCCGTCACCATCCGCGCCCTCCAGACTTTGGATGGGGAGAAGGAGACTATGACCCAGCGCGCCCAGGGCACCCTCCGCCGGGAGGGGGAGACCTGGCTGCTCACCTACCGGGAGGGGGAGGCCTCCGGCCTGGGGGATACCCAGACCTCCCTGGAGGTGGGCCCTGCCCAGGCCGTCCTCACCCGCACTGGAGAGGTGGTCTCCCGTATGGTATTCCGGCCCGGACAGTCCCAGACCTCCTTTTACCAGACCCCCTACGGCCGGCTCCCCATGACCCTGCGCACCTTGGCCCTGAGGAGCGATCTGAGCCCGGAGGGAGGCCATATCGCCATCCACTACCAGATACAACTGGGCGGCGGCAGCGCCGGGGAGACCCGGCTGCGCCTCACCGTCCAAGCAAAGGAGAACGAACCATGACCCTGAATATGATCGAAGCCGCCCAGACCCAGGTGGCCGCCCTCACCCTGGCCGCCTACCAGAAGGCCGCCGCCGCAGGTCTCCTCCCCTCCGGGGGGGAGAGCGTCCCCGCCAAGGTGGATATCCCCAAGGACGCCAAGAACGGGGACTATGCCACCTCCTACGCCCTGGCCGCCGCCAAGGCCCTGGGGAAGTCCCCGCGGGACATCGCCCAGACCCTGGCGGACAACATGGAGCTGGAGGGCACCTACTTTGACAAGGTGGAGCTGGCCGGTCCCGGCTTCCTGAATTTTACCCTGGGCCAGAAGTGGTTTGGAGAGGTTCTCTCCGCCGTGGAGACCCAGGGCCAGACCTACGGCCAGAGCGGCCTGGGCCAGGGGAAAAGGGTGATGGTGGAGTTTGTTTCCGCCAACCCCACCGGCCCCATGCACATGGGCAACGCCCGGGGCGGCGTGCTGGGCGATTCCCTGGCCGCGGTGCTGGACCGGGTGGGCTACGATGTGTGGCGGGAGTTCTACGTCAACGACGCGGGCAACCAGATCCACAAGTTCGCCCTCTCCATTGACGCCCGCTACCAGCAGCTTCTCCTGGGGGAGGACAAGGTCTCCTTCCCCGAGGATGGCTACCAGGGGGAGGATATCCGAGAGCTGGCCCGCCTCTTCTGGGAGGAGGAGGGGGACGCCTGGCTACAAAGGCCTGAGGCGGAGCGCCAGGACGCCATGGCCCGGTTCGGCCTGAAGATCAACATCCCCAAGATGCAGGCCGACCTGCGCCGGTATAAGATCGAGTATGACCAGTGGTTCCTGGAGTCTACCCTCCATGAAAGCGGCTATGTCCAGGATACCGTGGACAAGCTCACCGCCGCCGGCTGGACCTATGAGAAGGAGGGGGCCCTCTGGCTGGATACCACCGGCCTTCTCAAGAAAAAATATATGGCTGAGGGCAAGACCCAGGAGCAGGTGGACAAGCTGGATCTGAAGGACGACGTCCTCCGCCGCCAGAACGGCTTCTACACCTACTTCGCCGCCGATATCGCCTACCACCGCAACAAGCTGGAGGTTCGGGGCTTCGATACCGCCATCAACATCTGGGGGGCCGACCACCACGGTCATGTTCACCGCCTCCAGGCCGCCCTGGACGGCCTGGGCCTGGACGGCTCCCACCGCCTGGTGGTGGTTCTCATGCAGATGGTGAACCTTCTCCAGGACGGCCAGCCCGTCCGTATGAGCAAGCGTACCGGCAAGGCCATCGCCCTCCGGGATCTCCTGGACGAGGTGAGCGTGGACGCCGCCCGGTTCTTCTTCAACTCCCGCTCCTACACCAGCGGCCTGGACTTTGACCTGGCCCTGGCCGTCCGGGAGGACAGCGAGAACCCGGTCTACTATGTCCAGTACGCCCACGCCCGGATCTGTTCCCTCATCGCCAAGGTGGTGGAGGCTGAGAGCGTCCCTGTCCCCGCTGCCGGAGAGGTGGACGCCGGTCTTCTGAACAGCCCTGAGGAGCTCTCCCTGCTGAAAACCATCGCCCGCTTCCCCGAGGAGCTGAAGCTGGCTGCCCGGGACTATGACCCCTCCCAGGTGAACCGCTACCTGGCCCTCCTGGCCGGCGATTTCCACCGCTTCTATAACGCCCACCGGATCAAGGGGGAGACCCCGGCGTTGGTGCAGGCCCGCCTGAAGCTGGCGGATACGGCCAGAAGCGTCCTGGCCAACGGCCTGTCCCTCCTGGGGGTGGCCGCCCCGGAAAAAATGTAACAGTCCTAAAAGAGACTGTTCCCAGGCCGCCCCCGTTGGCCTGGGATCTCCGGAGGCGCCATCTCCCTTGGCGTGGCTGACCTCCATTTCCGGACTGCTTTTGATCGGTTTTTCCCTCACCAGATCCCGGTGGAAAAGGGCTGAAACGAGCAAAAAAAGTGAGGTATCCCTATGGGATACCTCACTTTTTTCTTCCTATTTTCCTTCATTTTTTCCGGCAGAGGTCGCAAAAGGCCCGGAACAGGGGGGCCATATCCGGCCCCGCCGGGGTAAGCCGCTCCCGGCCGGTCATTCGCTCCGGGTGCCACTGGGTGGCGAAAACAGGTAGCTCCTTGTGGGAGAAGGCCTCTACGATCCTTCCAGATTCATCCCAGGCCTGGGAGAGCAGTCCCGGGGCCAGCTCCTTCACCCCCTGGTGGTGGAAGCTGTTCACCTGAAATTCCGTCCCAAAAAGCTCCCGGAACAGGGAGCCCTCCGGGGTTTTCACCTGGTGGACGCTGTCGTCGGGATGCTCCATCCCCAGCTGGGAGGGGATGTCCTGCCATAGGGTGCCCCCCAGGGCCACATTCAGCAGCTGAAGACCCCGGCAGACGCCCAAAATGGGCTTTTTCACCGCCAAAAAGGCCTGCGCCAGGGTGAGCTCCAGCTCGTCCCTGCCCTCCTCCGGGGCGCCGCATTGGGGCAGAGCCTTCTCCCCGTAGTGTTCCGGGGAAATGTCGCCGCCTCCCGGAAGAAAGAGCCCGTCGGCCAGCTCGGCCAGCTCCGCCGCCGTCTCCCCGTCGCAACAGCTCAGGTTCAGCACCACGGCCCCGGCGGCCTCCAGGGCCTCGGGATAATTTTTGTAATAGCGCACCTGCCGAAGCTCCGGGCTGGAGGATCGTCCCAGATCTCCCGTCATCAGGATCAGTGGTTTTTCCCGCAGGATCCGTCCCATTTTCCAGTCTCCTCTCTCACACAGGGGGGCGTATGTCATTTCCCCTCGGCCTTTAGTTACAAACTGGTTACAAGAGTTACAATTTGGTTACACGCACCCTCCAGGGTGGGAGAGTGCCCGGTGAGCAGAATGGGCTTGCCCAAACTCCGGAGACGATCCAGGATCCGGAGGGATCGCTCCTGATCCACCCCGGAAAAGGGTTCGTCCAACAGATAAATGTCGCCCTCCACCGCCAGGGCCCGGGCCAGGGCGGTGCGGCGGGCCATGCCGCCGGAGAGCTCCCGGGGCCGTTTGTCCAGGGAATCGGACAGCTCCACCAGCTCCAGATACCGGAGAGCTTCCCCCTGGCGGCCTTGGGGCAGAACGGCTTCCACCTGCTCCAGGACAGTGCGGCCGGGAAAGAGCCGGTCCTCCTGGAATAGGAGCACCGGCTTGCCGGGCAGAGAGATCCAGCCCTTTTCCGGCTTCAAAAGGCCTGCCAGCACCCGGAAAAGGGTGGTTTTTCCCTCCCCGGAGGGGCCGGAGAGGAGGGTGATCCCCTCCAGGGGAATAGTTAACATAAGATTATCCAAAATTTTCTTTCCGTCAAAGGAGACGGTCACGTTGTTTACCTGGATCATTCCTCCCCCTCCCTCCAACGGCGAAGGAGACAGCAAAAAAGCCACTCTGTCACAACGCTTAAAAAAATAACTGTCCCTGTCCAGGCAAAGAGGCCGGGAGCGTCCAGGTAGGTCTTTGAGATCTGGAGACCGGAGCCGATGGCCCAGTTAGGTTGACATAAAACCTCGGCGGCGATACCGGCCTTCCAGCCCAGGCCCAGGGCGGTCTCCCAGCCGGCGGCCAGGGCGGGCTGGGCGGCGGGGAGATAGACGTGGGTCAAAGTCCGCCAGGGGCTGAGCCCGTAAGCCCCGGCCAGCTCCAACAGCTGGGGGTCGGCGGCGGCGATCCCCTGGCGGGCGGAGCGCCAGACCACGGGAAGGGCCATTAGGGCGGCCACGGCCACAGGCACCCAGCCGGTGGGATACCAGAAGTAAAGCAACAGAATGAAGGAGACCACCGGCACGGTCCGCACCACCCGGAGGGCGGGGGAGAGCAGCAGGTCGCACCAGGAAAGGGCGGCGGTGAGTCCCCCCAGAAGGGTTCCCAGGGCGGAGCCCAGGAGAAAGCCCAGGGCGGTTCGCCCCAAGCTTCCCAGGAGGGAGAGCCAGAAATCCTTTGTCCCCGCCAGGGCGGCCAGAGCCCTGGCCGCCGCCAGAGGGGAGGGGAGGAGAAGCTCCCTTCCCACCGCCTGGGCGCAGATGGCCCAGACCCCCAGCCAGAAGAGGAGGGGGAGGAGAAGTTTTTTGATTTTGGAGGGGTGTGGGGTCATTTTTGGAGGGTTCCTTTTTGTAAAAAGTGAGGAGGAAAAAGGGGGAAACAGGGAAAAAGACCGCAGTTCCGGCGCCCTTCGGACAGATCAGCCCGACAGGCCGTAATAGAAGGCGCTGTCGGGGATGGAGCCGCCGATGGACTTGGGGTCGGCGCGGAAGAGAACCTGGTAGTAGCCCTGGATCCCCTCCAGCATGTCCACCCCGGTGACAAAGCAGAGGTTGGCGTCGGGGATGGCCTGCTGGGCCACAGCGGCCTTGGGAACGATCTCCCACTTCTCCGCCAGGGCGGCGGCGTCGGTGAGATTGCCGGGGTCGGACATGTAGGAGATGGAGGCCTCATATTGCTCCAGGAAGGTCTCCACCTCCTGGGGATATTCCTCAATGAAGGCGGTTCGGGCCACCAGACAGCCCATGGTGAGGACGCCGGAGGCCCCGGAGTTCCGCCATACCTCGGTGAGATCCAGGACGGCGCGGAATCCATCCTTTTTCATCAGCAGGCCGGTGGCGGCGGGGACGGGGAGCATACATACCGATCCCTCCTCCCCCTCTGCCATAAGGGCGGTGACCTCGTCGGTGGTTCCGTACCAGCGGATATCCACATCAGCCTTGGGATCCAGGCCGTTCTGCTCCAGCAGGTAGTTCAGCACGAACTCCGGATTGGCTCCCTGGCCGTAGGCGTGGATGGTCTTGCCCCGCAGGTCGGCCATGGTGTGGATAGAGTCCCCCCGCTCCAGAATATAGAGAACCCCATAGGTGTTGAGGGCCAGGAGCTGGATACCTCCGTCCAGCTTGTGGTAGAGGGTGGAGGCCAGGTTGGTGGGCAGGGCGGCGATGTCCACCTCCCCCTTGGCGAGGGCGGCCACTGCCTGAGTGGGGTCGGCGTAGGTCTCAAAGGAGTAGGGATAGACCGGATCCTCACCACCGGCACTGTCCTCCATCAGCTTGGCGGCTCCCAGGCCGGTGGGCCCCTTGAGCATGGCCACCCGGGTGTGGGAAAAATCGGAGGGGGCCGGGGTGGCGGAGGGGGAGGGAACCGGCGAGGGAGTGGGGGCCGGGGTGGGTTCCGGGAGCTTGGGAGTACAGGCGCCCAGGAGGGCCAGGGCCAGGAGCAGGGAGAGTATCTTATTCCACTTCTTGTTCATGGATAGGCTTCCTTTCTGTTTAGGGATCGAATTCAGTCTACCCTTTGGAGGGGGGATTGTCAAGAAAGTTTGGGGAAAAAGTGGGGGAGGGGGAAGGAGGGCTCCCGGCCCCTGGGCGGGAGGTCAGGGGGCCTGAGACATTTTGGGGGGGAACGGCATAGGATGGGGTACGAAAGGAGGTCTTTTTTTATGGCAAGACGTATGAACCGTACTTACCGCCCTGCCGCGGTGGCCGCTGCCCACTCCCGGGTGATGGCTGCAAAGCAGGAGCTGCTCTGTGCCGAGGAGGAGCCCATGCACCGCTATTCCCACCCCATCCCCCAGGCCGCCGTCCCGGCCCAGCCCGCTGGGGCGGACTGCCCTGCCGCCGGGGATCCGGCGGCAGTCACCCAGATCCTGGAGCAGCTGGCCTGCCAGAGCCAGCTGCTGGTGGATCTGCTGGGGGCGGTGAACTCCCTTACCGCCGCGGTGCTGTGCCAGAACGGCAGAAGCTGACTTTTTTCTTATTTTTCCCCGGGGGGACTTGCGTCCGGGAGAAAATAAAAGTATAATAACCACCGTTGGAAAAAACCAATGGTGGTTATTGTATTTTTTGGGCATACTTGCCTGTGGAGAGGAGGGGTGATCATGGCCCAGAGGCGCAGAAGAAGGAGACGGAGGGGCCGGGTCTCCCCGCTCCGGCGGCTGGGGAGAGGGCTCTATTCCATGCTGGTGGTCTTTTCCGCCATCGTGGTGGGGCTGTGGCTGGGGTACAAGATGGTCTCCCGGGAGCCGGACATGGCCCAGCCCCCGGCGCGGCCCAACGCTCCGGTGGTCACAGACGACCCCAGCACGGGGGACGTTGACGAGAGTCAGCAGGGGCTTCAGCGCAGGGATGCCACCTGGACCTTCCTGCTGGCGGCGGAGGATCAGGTCAGCGGCAGCACCGACACCATCATGGTGTGTACCTACGATACGGTGAACCAGAGGATCGGGCTGGTCTCCCTGCCCCGGGACACCCTGGTGGACCGGGAGGGGTGGAAGTTCCACAAGCTCAACGAGGTGTACGCCGCGGGAAACCTGTATCCCGAGGTGGGGGGCGCACCCCTGCTGATGGATGTGGTGGGGGAGATCCTGGGCATCCCCATCGACCACTATGTGATGGTGGACACCAAGATCTTTGTGGAGGTGGTGGACGCGGTGGGGGGCGTGGATTTCAACGTGCCTGTCTATATGAACTATGACGCCCCGGATCAGGATCTTCATATCCACTACCAGCCGGGGATGCAGCACCTGACGGGGAAGCAGGCCCTGGAGGTGGTGCGGTGCCGGAAGAACTCCGACGGGCCGGGGGAGTATCCCAACAACATCTACGACGCCTACCCCGACGCGGACATCGGGCGGACGAGGACCCAGCAGGAGATGGTGAAAACCATCGCCAGGAAGGTGCTGTCCAACCCCCAAAAGATGAACAGCTACATTGAGATATTCTCCCGGTGCGTCAAGACCGATCTGGAGCTGGGGAACCTGCTGTGGTTCGGGCCCCTGGCGCTGCAGTTTGATTTCGGCGACCTGGAGACCGCCACCCTGCCCGGGGACGGGAACAAGAATTTTGAGGGGGCCCAGTGGGTGTATGAGCTGGACATTGAGGCCAGCCTGGAGATCATCAATCGGTGCCTGAATCCCTACACCACCCCGGTGACCGCCGATATGGTGCGGATGCCCAGGGGAGAGGACCGGTAAAGGAAAAAAGAGAACGGAGAGCCGCGCTGTACCCAGTACAGCGCGGCTCTTTTTTTGCCCGTGGATGGGGGGCTATGGCTCCCGGGGGTGGAGAAGGGTGAGAAGGGGGGTGAGGAGAAGGGCGATGAGGCCGCCGGAGAAGCCGTTGTTATAGAGGTTTACACAGCCGGTGAGGGGGCCGGTCTGAAGCACCAGGGCGCCGTGGAGGAGCCCGGCCAGGAGCCCCGCCAGAGGACCGAAGCGGCCGGAGATAGGGGCCAGGGTGGCGCCGAAGAGGGCGGCCATCTGGGTGCTGGGGTTTGTGGCGTCCCAGGGCATGAGGAGGCTCCCCAGGGCCACTCCGGCCATGATGGGGAGGATGTTCCGGGGGTGCTTGCCGGCGGCGGAGAAGCCCATGACGGTGAGGATACAGCCCAGAGTGGGGCCGCTGACGTCCCCGCCGATGAGGAGGAGGTAGCCCAGGCACAGAAGGCCGTTCAGGCCCATGTTCACCAGGACGGCCCCGCCGCCATAGGCGCGGAGGAAGTCACAGGGGGACTGGCCGGTCTCCCGGAGAAGGGAGCGGAGGGAGCGGCAGACCGCCCTGGGGGAGGCGCCGGAGAAAAGCAGGCCCACCGCGAGGCAGAGAAGGCTGAGACCGGCGACCAGGCCGCCCAGGAGGGGGGTGTGCTCCACGGCCCAGAGGGAGGCGGAGGGGAAGGAGAGGCCCAGGAGCCGGAGAAGGGGAATGAGCACCGCGGCGGTGAGGCCGCAGGCGAAGCCGATGTTATAGAGGCTCATACCCCGCAGGAGCCGGAGGGTGCGCAGGGAGAGGGGCGGGATCACAAGGCCGATGAGAAGGCCCAGGAGGAGGGCCAGAAGGGGGAGGCCCAGGGAGAAGCACAGAAAGCTGGGCAGGGGAGCCAGGGAGGTGGCCATGAGCCCGGCCTTGGCGCAGGAGGAGAAGGGGAGCCTTCGAAGCCTGGCGGAGAGGAGAGAGCCCAGAAGGATGGGCCAGATATTGAGGAGATTTTTACCGAAGAGGGAGAAGCCAGCCATCAGGCCCAGGGTGGAGAGAGTGGAGCCGTCCTGGGGGGCGTTGGACAGGCGGAGGACGAGAAGGGAGCTGAGAACCACCAGGGCGGAGTTCAGAAGGGCGGGGCCGGGGCCGGCCAGGGCCACGTAGTCGGTGATGAGAGGGGCGGGGGAGGTGAGGATGGAGCAAAAGCCCGCCCAGAGGTGGGCGGGCTTATCCAAAAGGTGGGATAGGAGGAGCAAAAGGGCGCAGTAGGACAGAGTCAGGGAATAGGCAAGGTTGGAGGAGTGTGTTTTTGTGGGCATGGGAACCTCCGGAAAGAAAATGGATCAGGGGTGGGAGGCGAAGTAGTCCCTGGTCTGTTGGGCGTTGCGCATGACCTCGGTCCGGAGGGACTCCAGGGAGTCAAACTTCTTCTCAGGGCGGAGGTGGTGGTAGAATTCCATGCGGATCTTTTGGCCGTAGAGGTCGCCGTCAAAGTCCAGAAGGAAGCCCTCGGCGGTGACGGCGTTTCCGTCCTGGACGGTGGGGCGGGTGCCGATGTTGGTCACTGCCAGGCGGCTGTCCCCGTTCTCAAAGACCGCCTTGCAGGCGTAGACGCCGTAAGCGGGGATGAGGAGGCCGGGGGTGAAGTGGAGGTTTACGGTGGGGAAGCCCAGGGTGGAGCCCAGCTTCTTGCCGTGGGAGACAAAATCGGTGAGAATGTGGGGGTGGCCCAGGAACTCCATGGCCCGGGACATATCCCCCTGGGAGAGGAGGGAGCGGATGTAGGTGGAGGAGACGGTGATGCCCTCCCGCTCCACCTTGGGGATCACGTCGCAGCCGATGCCCAGCTGGGCGCAGAGGGTCTGGAGCTTTTGGGGATCCCCCTCTCCCCTGTAGCCGAAGTGGAAGTCATGACCCACCACCAGGTGGACAGCCTGGTGCTGCTGAACCAGGTAGCGGGTAACGAAATCCTGCCAGGGGGTGGTCATCATGGCCCGGTCGTAGTGGGCGATGAGAACCTCCCGGATACCGTAGAGCCTTTCCATAAGCCCGGAGCGGTCGGCGGGGGTGGTGAGGAGGGGCACCGGCTCCTTGCCCGGGATGAGGGCGGAGGGGTGAAGGTCGAAGGTGAAGGCGGCGGGGACGGCGTCCAGCTCCTCCGCCCGTTGGGCGCAGCGGGCAAGAAGAGCACCGTGGCCCAGGTGAACGCCGTCAAAGAAGCCGAGGGCGATAACGCGTTTAACAGTGTCCATAATAGGAAACTCCTTGCGAATATATCTATGTAAGGCGTTCACCAGCGAGCGCCAGCGAGCCGCCGCTTTGCGGCGTTATTTCAATCGGATGCTTTGGACCGGAGGGCCAAGGCCACACCGTCGAAGAAGCCTGAAGCAATCACACACTGTTTCTGCTCCATAGGTATATCATATCTCGTAGAAGGTTTTGATGGGGGCAAGTCTTCCGGTCTTACACTGGCTCAGGGATAGGAATTCCCCGGTTTCTCCATAGACGCGATAGGTGCCCTCCTTCAGCTTGGGGGTAGAGAGGGGGACACCGTTGCGGTGTTTTTTTTCCCCCTGGGCCTTTAGATGGAGGGCGGGATGGTCGGAAAACAGGCTGTCCACCGGGAGGAGGAGGGAGATGGGGTCGGGGTGGTTGAGCACCTCTTCCAAGGGGTGGGCCTCCGAGAGGGGGAAGCCGCAGGCCATGGAGCGGCGCAGGGAGGACATACAGCCCCCGCAGCCCAGGGCCTGGCCCAGGTCGTGGCAGAGGGTGCGGATATAGGTGCCCTTGGAGCAGAGGATCCGGAGGCGGTATGTGTGGGCGGCGGGATCACCGTCCAGGAGCTCCAGCTGATGTATGGTGATATCCCTTGCCGGGCGCTCCACCTCCTGGCCCTTGCGGGCCAGCTCGTAGAGCTTTTTGCCCTTGATTTTGATGGCGGAGTACATGGGGGGAAGCTGCCGCTGGGGGCCGGTGAACCGGGGGAGAAGGGTCTGGAGCTCCTCCCGGCCTACAGTGACGGGGCGGCGCTCCAGGAGCTCTCCGGTGGAATCCTGGGTATTTGTGATAACACCCAGTTGTAGCTGGGCGATATATTCCTTGTCGGATTCGACTGCAAACTCCACCGCCCGGGTGGCCCGGCCGATGAAAACGGGCAGTACCCCGGTGGCCATGGGATCCAGGGTGCCGGCGTGGCCCACCCGCTTGACCTGGAAAACGCCCCGGAGCTTGGCGCACACGTCCATGCTGGTCCAGTCCTGGGGCTTATCGATGATGAGGATGCCGCTGGGCATGGGAACACCTCCGGGAAAGGGAAAAGGAAGGGGAAAAACGGTGGGTTTCTCCCTTTTATTGCTTGCTTTTTCCCTGGTTTTGAATGGTTTCGATGGCGGTGAGGATGGCGGACTTGGCCTGGGCTACGCTGCCCAGGACAGAGCAGCCCGCCGCGGCGGCGTGGCCGCCGCCCCCCAGAAGGGCGCAGACCTTGGAGGCGTCCAGATGGTCGCCGGTGCGGACGGAGAGTTTGCACTCCCCGGGCTTCAGCTCCCGGATGGTGACGGCGGTGAGGACCCCCTCCAGCTGGCCCACCACGGCGGCGATGTCCTCCACGTCCCGCTCAGTGGCGTTGAAGTCGGCCATATCCTGCAGGGAGATGGCGGCGATGGCGGTCTGGCCGCTGTGGTGGAGATCCATGGTCTCGATCATACGGCTTTCCAGGCGGAGGCGGGTGTAGCTCTTGGTGCGGAAATGCCGCTTGTTCACGGCGGCGTAGTCGATCCCCGTTTCCATCAGCGCCGCCGCCACCTGGTGGGTGTGGGGGGTGGTGTTGGAGTAGACAAAGCAGCCGGTGTCGGTGCTCACCGCCAGGTAGAGGGGGAGGGCGGTCTCCCGATCCACGGGGAACCACTGGGTGATAACTTGGTAGATCAGCTCCCCGCAGGCGGCCTTATCCGCCTCCACACAGTTATACCGGGCAAAGCCGGTATTGGAGGGGTGGTGGTCCAGGCAGAGCTCCACCTTTCCCTTATATGCCTCGGCGTTGGAGGGGAACAGGCTCTCGCTGGCGATATCGGTGCTGACCACTGTGTCCGGCTGAAAATCCGCCGGGGCCAGAACGTCCCCCCAGTAGGGGTCAAAGAGGGCGGTGGCGTCAGGGTTGGGGAGGACGTAGGCGGTCTTGCCCAGCCTCCGCAGGGCCCGGCACAGGGCCACGGCGCAGCCGATGGTGTCACCGTCGGGGCGGTGGTGGGTCAGGATGAGGAAGCCGTCCCGCTCCCGGAGGAGCTGGGCAGCCTGGCGGAAGTCCAAGGTCATAGCTTCCCCTCCCGATCCAGATCCTCCATGACCTGGAGGATGTGGGCTCCCTTTACCATGGAGTCGTCCTGGATAAAGGTCAGCTCCGGGGTGGCCCGGAGAGAGAGGGCGCGGCCCAGCTCCCGCCGGAGATAGCCGGCGGCGGAGCGGAGGCCCTTGATGACCTCCTTCATATCGCTCTGATCCAGGGAGCTGACATAGACCTTGGCATATTTCAGGTCGGGGGTGGTGTCCACGGCGGTGATGGAGATAAGGCCATGGACCCGGGGATCCTTGACGGTGCGGACAAGCCCGGCCAGGGTGCGCTGGATCTCTTCATTGATACGTCCCATACGGAGGGAGGACATGGGATCACCCCTTTTTTAAGTGAAAAGTGAAAAAGCTGTAGAGATGGACGGAGGCAGGCCGGCGCCCTTTATGGGGCGTCGGAGAGGCCCAGGAGGTAATCGGAGGATACGTTATAGTGTTCACAGATCAGGACTAATCTTTCAAGGGTGGTCGTCTTTTTCCCGTTTTCCATATCACTGACCTGCGCTGTAGAAATATCAAGAAAGTCCGCAAGATCCTTCTGCTGTTCATCGCTTGCCTTGCGTACTTCACGCAGACGGAGACCAAATTCTTTTTTATTTAGCATAAGTACCCCCTTGACAAGTTAGCAATTTGCTATATAATAAAATTAGCAAATAGCTAAATGAGGTGATGATATGGATGAGTTGACCCGAACCCTTTGGAAATACGCCGGAAAGTACCGGCTGGAGGGCTGTTATGATTTGGATATGCAACAGGAGCGGGAGGAAAGCGAAACCATGGCAGACAGGAACCGAAAGAGGCTGGAGGAGCGCTGTACACCCCAAGCGGCGGAACGGGTGGGGGAGCTGTGCTACTGTATGGAAGTCCTCCGGGCGGTGGACGCGGAGGCCGCCTTCGTCTGCGGCCTCCGCCTGGGCTTGTCCCTGCGGTAAAGGAAAAACAGGGCGGGCGTTGTTGGGGCCCGCCCTGTCTGCTTATTTGACCTCGATCTGCTCCATGAGGAAGGCCTCGATGATGTCGCCCTCCTTGATGTCCTGCCACTTCTCAAAGGTGATGCCGCACTCGTAGCCCTGGGCAACCTCCTTCACGCTGTCCTTGAAGCGCTGAAGGGAGGCGATGGCTCCGTCGTAGATGACGATGTTGTCCCGCAGCAGGCGCATCTGGGCCCCCCGCTGGATGCGGCCGTTGATCACGTAGCAGCCGGCCACCATGCCCACGCCGGTGATGCGGAACACGTTGCGCACCTCGGCCTGGCCCAGCTCCACCTCCTTGAACTTGGGGGTGAGCATACCCTTCATGGCGGTCTCGATCTCCTCGATGGCGTCGTAGATCACCCGGTACATCCGCATGTCCACGTGATCCCGGGCGGCGGACACCTTGGCGTTGTTGTCGGGGCGGACGTTGAAGCCCACGATGATGGCGTTGG
>JAAWBD010000090.1 GCA_022792495.1 Oscillospiraceae bacterium | reverse complement strand
GAGCGGAAGGCTTCCGTCTCCTGAAAATCGGACTGGAGGGCGCTTTCCAGCCTGTCCCGCCCATCCTCGCTGAATAGATTCCCCGCGATGGGCAGCAGAGAGGAGAGCACTAAGCTTACCCCTAGGGCGAAGCTGAGAAAGCCCGCCCCCGCCTTACATTTTTTCCATTTTGTATCCAATGCCCCACACCACCTTCAGGTATTCTGGCTCCTTGGGATCCAGTTCGATCTTTTCCCGGATACGGCGTATGTGAACCATCACCGTATTCTCCGGGGCGTAGGCGGTATCCTCCTCCCACACCCGGCTGTAGATCTCCTCGGCGGGGAAGATACGGCCCAGATTGTGCATGAGCAGATCCACGATCCCGGTCTCGGTGGCGGTGAGCTTCACTGGATCCCCATCGGCATACAGGATCCGGCTTTCCGGGTCATAGCTGAGCCGGCCCGTCACAAACCGGGCGCTCTGGGCGGCGTTCACATCCCCCAGCCGGGTGTACCGCCGGAGATGGCTCTTCACCCGGGCCACCAGCTCCTGGGGGTGAAAGGGTTTGGTCACATAGTCGTCCGCCCCCATGGAAAGCCCCAGCACCTTGTCACTGTCCTCGCTCTTGGCCGACAGCACCAGGATAGGCAGGTTCCGCCGCTCCCGGATCCGCAATACGGCGGAAAGCCCGTCCAGCCTTGGCATCATCACATCCATGATGATGAGCCGCAGCTCCGGATCCACCGCCAGCTCCAGGGCCTCCATACCGTCGTAGGCCCGAAGGACTCGGAATCCCTCAGCCTCCAGCAGCAGGGCGATGGCCCCCACGATCTCTCTGTCGTCATCCACCACCAAAATGGTCTCGCTCATACCGAACTACCTCCTTCGGAACAAGGGCATCATACCAGAGCTTTCTGAAAAATAAGTTGATAAAACCCTTACAAGTTTCTTACGATTCCGCCTGGGCATATACCTCCAAAGCCCTTCGATCCAGCAGCTTTACCTGTCCATAGCTCTGCTCCAGCCATCCCTTGGCGGCAAACCGGGCCAGGGCCCGGCTCACCGTTACCCGGCTGGTACCCACGGCGGAGCCCAGCTCCTCGTGGGTACTGTGGACAAGCCCGTCGGAGTTGGCAAGGCGGAGCAGGGCGGTGGCCAGCCGCCTGTCCGCCGGCAGGAAGGAGATCCCGTCCACATGGTCGGACAGCAGCCGCACCGTCCGGGCCAGGTACCGTAGCATGGGATAGGCCAGCTCCGGGTGACTCTGAAATATCCGATCCAGCCCCTCCCGGTCAATGGAAACCACACGGCAGGGGGTGACGGCTGCGGCGGAGGAGACCCGGGGGCATTCGTCAAAAAAGGAGGCCTCTCCCATCAGATCCCCCGTCCGGTGCTGGGTCAGCACCAGCTCCGCTCCGTTGGGGGAGCTGATATAGCTCCGGACGGTTCCCTCCAAAAGATAGTAGAATTCATGGGCTTGGGTGTCCTGCAGGTAGATCATCTGTCCCGGGGCGTAGGTTTTTACCTGCCGCCCCTCCGCCAGAGGGCTCCAGATGCAGTTTTCCATAGCGCTCATCTCCCTTCTATAAAGAGATTGTATCATGGTTTACATTCTTTTGGCAAGAACTCTGTCATACTGTATTCAAACACGGTTACAGGGAGGTAACAAAAAATGACAATGACCATGACCCAAAAAATTCTGGCAAAGCACGCCGGACTGGACGAGGTAAAAGCCGGTCAGCTCATTGAGGCCAAGCTTGACTTGGTGCTGGGAAACGACATTACCACCCCGGTGGCCATCACAGAGTTTGAGAAGGCGGGACTGACCCAGGTCTTTGACAGAGATAAGATCGCTATTGTTCTGGATCATTCCACCCCCTGTAAGGATATCAAATCCGCCCAATTATGTGCCCAGGCCCGGGAATTTGCAAAAAAATATCATATTGCACACTTCTACGATGTGGGTCAGGCGGGTATTGAGCACGCCCTGCTTCCCGAAAAAGGGCTGGTGGCTCCCGGGGAGGTAGTGATCGGAGCGGATTCCCATACCTGTACCTACGGGGCTTTGGGGGCCTTCTCCACGGGAGTGGGCTCCACCGACATGGCCGCGGGGATGGCTACGGGGCTCAGCTGGTTCAAGGTGCCCGGAGCTATCAAGGTGACTTTGACGGGGAAATTGAGACCCTATGTGAGCGGAAAGGATGTTATCCTGCATCTTATCGGAGAAATCGGGGTAGATGGAGCCCTCTACAAATCTCTGGAATTCACCGGGGAGGGGGTAGCCCAGCTTACTATGGACGACCGGTTCACCATCGCCAACATGGCCATTGAGGCGGGGGCCAAGAACGGTATCTTCCCGGTGGACGACCTGACCCGGGAATATCTGAAGGGACGGGTTGACCGGGAGTGGGAGGCCTTTGAGGCCGATCCGGGGGCAGAGTACGACCGGGAGGTGGTCATTGACCTCTCCGCCTTGAAGCCCACCGTATCCCTGCCCCATCTGCCCTCCAACACCAAGACGGTGGAGGAGGTGGCGGGACTGCCCATCCAGCAGGTGGTCATCGGCTCCTGTACCAACGGGCGTATCAAGGATCTGGCAGAGGCCGCCGCCATTCTGGAGGGGAGAAAGGTGGCGGAGGGGGTGCGCTGTATCGTCATCCCCGCCACCCAGCAGATCTACCTGGAGGCCATGAGGGCAGGGTATGTGGAGACCTTTATCAACGCCGGCTGTGCTGTGTCTACCCCCACTTGCGGGCCCTGCCTGGGAGGGCATATGGGGGTCATGGCCGCGGGGGAGCGGTGCGTATCCACCACCAACCGGAACTTTGTGGGCCGGATGGGGGATACCAGCTCGGAGGTCATTCTGGCCTCTCCCGCCGTGGCGGCGGCTTCGGCCATCGCCGGGTGTGTGACCGATCCGGGCAGGCTTGCCTGAGTGGATCCTATAAAAACAGCAGCGAAAGGATGAGAAGTTGCATGAAAATATACAAGTATGGAGATAACGTGGACACCGATGTGATCATCCCCGCCCGGCATCTCAACGATCCTGATCCTAAGGCTTTGGCTTCCCATTGTATGGAGGATATTGACAAGGAGTTTTCCCGTACAGTAGAAGAGGGGGACATTATGGTGGCGGGGGCCAACTTCGGCTGTGGTTCCAGCCGGGAGCACGCTCCCCTGGCCATCAAGGCCAGCGGGGTGAAGTGCGTCATCGCCAAGAGCTACGCCCGGATCTTCTACCGCAATGCCATCAACATCGGTCTGCCCATTCTGGAGTGTCCCGAGGCGGCGGAGGAGATCAAGCCCGGGGATAGGGTAAATGTGGATTTTGCCACCGGGGTCATTTTTGACGAGACCCAGGGGAGAACCTGGCAGGCCGCGCCCTTCCCGGAGTTTATCGACGGTATCATTCAGAGCGGAGGACTGCTGAAGTCCCTGAAGGCCCGGGGGGCAGCCAAGTAATTCGGAAAATGAGGATAAACGGCTTTCTACTGTTGGTGCCATTTTTATTGATCCGTTTTGGCTTGCTGTCCTATCTGAGCAAGGATGCGGTTGCCCGCGCCGCACATTTTCCAGCTGGCTTTCAGGAAAAGCATGTCATATACTGCATATATCAGCTTTCCTCTGTGGGGATATTTATCTATTCCTGTTTTCTTACCGTTTCCATAGAGAGGTGTCTGTGGTTTTGGATCGGGATGGTTCTCTATGGGCTTGGTTTGACTGCTGGCGCAGTCTCCATGATCGGTTTTTCGGCCCCTGCTCCAAATGGGATGAGAAGAGATGGGATATACCGCTTTTCCCGCAATCCTATGTATGTTTCCTATTTTCTCTGCTTTGCAGGCTGTGCCGTATTGACCCGGTCTTTGGCT
>JAAWBD010000089.1 GCA_022792495.1 Oscillospiraceae bacterium | reverse complement strand
GACTTTGGCCAGTATATGGTCTACGGTGTGCTGGAGGAGCTGACGGAGGATTCCACCTTCGCCGATATGACCATTACCTCCTACACCGGCGACGTCCTGGATATGGACAAGGCCATTACCGTATACCGCTATTTTGCCAACGAGGGCGGCATTGAGCTTACCGCCGAGACCCCCGTGAAGGACCTGCTGGCCATCCAGGGCCTCTATAAGGCCGGCGCCTTCCAGGAGGGCAAGAACCGGGTCTCCTTTGCCGGCTACCACGGCGGCCGGAGCTACGGTGAGCAGATGGAGGCCATTGAGGAGCACATCCTCACCCACGACATGACCCTGGAGGATGTGTACGAGATGTTCCAGACGGTCAACCAGCAGTCTGAGCCCATTGAGGAGCGGGACACCGTCTCCGGTGCCACCATCGCCTTTGTGGGCGACTTCCAGCGGATGGTCTATCTGGCGATCCATGGGGAGCTTTTTGAGGGCGTGGTGACCACCTCCCAGCAGGAGGAAGGGGTTCGTTATGAAGTGGTGACCCAGGGCTACGGCGGCGAGGTGGAGACTTACGTCACCATCAATGGCGAGGGCAAGGTGGTCTCCATCTCCGTCCGGGATTCTCAGGAGACCCCGGAGGTAGGCGGTAAGCTCACGGAGGAGAATTCTGAGTTTATCCAGGCCCTTATGGCCGGACAGGAGGATGTGGGCAAGGTGGACGCGGTCACCGGAGCCACCTTTACCTCCAACGCTCTTATCAAAGCGGTTCAGTTTGCCCAGGAGGCCAGCAAGAACTGAGCTTCAGAGGTTAAAAAGGCCGGGACAGGATATGTCCCGGCCTTTTTATGGGGTTTTCCTTTACAAGGGAGGGAAAACTCCGTATAATTGGAGCAGCCTTGCTTAAAAAAGGAGAATCTTTTGATGTTTGACGGTATTCTATTTGACCTGGACGGAACCCTTTGGAACGCGGTGCCTCAGGTGGCAAAGAGCTGGACCCTGGGTCTGGAACAGCTGGGGATCCGGCGCGCTCCCATTACATCGGAGGAGCTGTTTCCCTGTATGGGACTGCTCCTGCCCGATATTGTGGCCCGTCTTTTGCCGGAACTGCCTCCGGAGCGGATGGAGGAGGTCATCTCCCACTGCTGCGCTGTGGAGAATGACCATCTGGCCCGGCATGGAGCGGAGCTTTATCCCGGGGCGGAGGAGGCGCTGGCATCCCTTAACAAAAAATATTCCCTATTTGTGGTGAGTAACTGCGAGAAGGGCTATATTGAGGCCTATTTCCAGGGGTCCGGTATGGGAAAATATTTTACCGATTTTGAGTCTGCGGGGAATACAGGCCTGCCCAAAAGTGAGAATATTGGACTGGTGATCCGGCGAAACGGCCTGAAAAAGCCGGTCTATGTGGGAGATACCCCCTTGGATCACAGGTCTGCCAGCCAGGCGGGAGTGCCCTTTGTTCACGCAGCCTATGGCTTTGGGCGGGTGGAAGAGGTTCCTGCCATCCAGAGCTTGGGAGAGCTGGAAGGACTGCTGGAGGAATTGGGACGGTGATGGAGGAAGCTCTCATTGACTGCACCAAGGCTCGGAGAACAGGGTAGAGGCCAGGATCGACAGCAGCTGGGTGGAGCGGGGACGCTTTGGGAGAGGCCTGTGGGCCAGCTGCTCCAGCATGGGACGGTTTTGCTTCCAAATGACATTTCCCACTGTCCGGATGTTCCGCTCCACCGCATTCCAGGTGGTTCCATACTGCTGGGCCACAAGAGGATAGATCCACTTTGTGACAAGCTGCAGCCGTTCCGGATGATCCGCGCAGAGCTGGACTGCGCTGGCAAGGTGGAAAAACCCGACATAGTTTGGAGTCACACCTAACTGGGATAAAAGCTGGTAGATCCGCACACTCCGGTTCTCCATTGAGTACCTACCTTTCCTTCGTGAGCAGAAGATCCGAAACGGTTATGTTCATGTAGGCAGCAAGCTTTTGCAATGTGTCAAGCCTTGGATTGGCTCTGCCACATTCGATCAGGCTGATCTCATCCTCGCTGACGCCTACGTTGGCGGCAAATTCCGCTTGGCTTTCATGGTTAATATACCGAAAGGCTTTGATTCTTTCTGACAAGGCGGCTATTTCTGGCATATTTTCAACCCCTTTAGTCATAGTATAAAAGAAGAGGCGGAAAATCTACCGAAAATAATACGGATGTTATAACAAAGAGGAAAATTTTGCTTTCGAATGCCCCTTTTTGAAGGGGAGGGTATCCGCTTTGTATTATTTTCTGGGCCTATTATAAAAATTGCAGTATAGTAAAATTATAATGGAAGAAAAATGCCGGCGGCCCCTATTGGGGTCGCCGGCATTTTTAATGGGTCAGCATTTTTCCAGGGGGAACAGGACTCCTGTGGCCAACTCTTCGGGAGGCGTGGCGTCTGGATCGTTCAGATAGCGGTCAATGGCCGGACCGCAGATGCGGTACTCGGGGTGCTGGGCCATCCAGGAAGCCAGAGCCTCGTAGGCACGGGGAAGGCCGTCGTAGGGCCCTTTGTGGAGTACTGTGGCGCAAAGGTCATAGGCGGGCTTTATTTTGGCGTTGGGGCCGGGCTTTACCACAGCCTGAACCTCCACATCGGCGTTTTCATAGTCGAACTCCTCGCTGTGGTAGAGCATCTGGATGGGGCCGGCCTGCTCCAGACCACGGTTGGCAAGCTCCCCCCAAAGCTCCTGAAAGAGGTCGTGAAACTTCGCCACCGGGACAGTGCGGCGAATGCCAAATACAGTTTGCTCCGGGTCGGGCATGAGGATCACTTCATATTTGTCCTGCAGCATAGATGTTCCCTCCATTTGGAGAATGTCTGCTTCCAGTCTCCGCAAGCGTTCCTGCTGGCGGTAGATCTCATAGTGGGCGTCCAGGCGGCGCCGGTGGAGCCGTTGGAGAAGGGCCTCCTCGTTCAGCTTCAGCAGTTCCTTTACTTCTGCCAGGGAGAATCCATAGCCCTGGAGGCGCTGGAGCTTCAGAAGCCGGGCAAGCTGTTCCTGCCGGTAATAGCGGTAGCCGTTCTCTCCCACCGCTTCCGGACAGAGAAGCCCAAAAGCGTCATAGTAGCGCAGCATCCGGGGCGATACCCGCCCCAGCCGGGAAAACTCGCCGATGGTGAGCATGACATTCCTCCTTTATTTTTATTGGGAACCGGTTCCTGAGACTATCCTACACCCTAACACAGTGGAAAGGTCAAGAAAAATTTTCATAGGTTTACAATAGCCTTCAAATACAGTATAATAACCCTGCCAAATTTTTGAAAAGGAGTATCCCTGATGTAATATTTCAGCCTAATTTAACAAAACGTATCGCAAATTGGAGGGATCACCCTTGTCAAAATATCAATCTGAAATCACCCGGCGCAGAACCTTTGCCATTATCTCTCACCCAGACGCGGGTAAGACGACCCTCACCGAAAAGTTTCTCCTCTACGGCGGAGCCATCGCCCAGGCCGGACAGGTGAAAGGGAAGAAGAATACCCGGGCCGCCACCTCTGACTGGATGGAGATCGAGAAGCAGAGAGGGATCTCGGTGACCTCCTCGGTCATGCAGTTCCAGTACGAGGGCTACTGTGTCAACATTCTGGACACCCCGGGCCACCAGGACTTTTCCGAGGATACCTACCGTACCCTCATGGCCGCCGACAGCGCCGTCATGGTCATCGACGCTGCCAAGGGCGTAGAGGCCCAGACCCGGAAGCTCTTTAAGGTCTGCGCCATGCGGGATATCCCAATCTTTACCTTCGTCAACAAGATGGATCGCCAGGCGCGGGATCCCTTTGAGCTCTGCGAGGAACTGGAGAAGGAGCTGGGCATCGAGACCTACCCCATGAACTGGCCCATCGGGGACGGCAAGGATTTCCAGGGAGTCTATGACCGGGAGAACCGCCAGATCATCCACTTTACCGGTCACGGAGGCGCCAAGGCGGCCACCGCCACCCAGGTGTCTCTGGGAGATCCGGGGCTGGATGAGCTGCTGGGCCCGGCCCTCCACACAAAGCTCAGCGAGGATGTGGAGCTCCTGGACGGGGCCAGCGCCGAGTTTGACCTGGGGAAGGTTCGTCACGGTAAGCTGTCCCCGGTGTTCTTTGGCTCTGCCCTCACCAACTTTGGGGTGGAGCCCTTCCTGGAGGGTTTTTTGAAGATGACCACGCCCCCCCTGGCCCGGATGGCGGGAGAGATCCTGGTGGACAGCATGGAGGATGATTTCTCCGCCTTTGTCTTTAAGATCCAGGCCAATATGAACAAGGCCCACCGGGATCGGATCGCCTTTATGCGGGTGGTCTCCGGCCGGTTTGACGCCGAGAAGGAGGTCTATCACGTTCAGGGGGGCAGAAAGATCCGCCTTTCCCGGCCCCAGCAGCTCATGGCCGCGGAGCGGGAGATCATCGAGGAAGCCTACGCCGGGGATATCATCGGTGTCTTTGACCCAGGAATCTTTTCCATCGGGGATACCCTTTGTACGCCCAGCCGGAAATTCCGGTTTGATCCCATCCCTACCTTTGCCCCTGAGCATTTCCGCCGTGTCCGGCCTCTGGACACCATGAAACGGAAGCAGTTTCTTAAGGGGGCCGAGCAGATCGCCCAGGAGGGCGCCATCCAGATGTTCAAGACCCCGTACACCGGTATGGAGGAGATCATCGTGGGAGTGGTGGGTACCTTGCAGTTCGACGTGCTGGAATACCGCCTGAAAAGCGAGTATGGGGTGGACATCTTCATGGAGGGCCTGCCCTACGAATACCTGCGCTGGATCACCGCCGACGACGGCGAGCCGGTAAAGGAGGAGAACCTGACCCTGGGCACTGACACCAAGCTAGTGGAGGACTTCAAGGGCCGGCAGCTGCTTCTTTTCGGCTCCAGATGGGCGGTAAACTGGACCCAAGAACGCAATCCCCAGCTTACCTTCTCAGAGTTCGGAGGGGGCGGAGACTGAGAGGGGCAGAAGAGAGGGCCGACCCTATGGGGACCGGCCCTCTCTTTACTCCCTTGCGGTCTCCTCTATTTTTTGATTTTTATCTAACTTCAGTTGGAGGTAGTAATTTTGAATATTTGGATCCATGGAACCTTTCTTTTTGGAGGCCCTCATAATTGTTTGACTCCGTAACTCCATAGACTTGCGGGGAAAGCTGTGCTATGATAAGGGAAAGGAAAGGAGGAGCCCGCTATGCTCTCCCGCCAAGGCTTGTTCTGGCGTTTTCAGGCTTATGATCTACCCCGGTCTGACAAGGCCTTTCTCCGGGCCTGCCGGGACAACGCCACCTACCATATCAAACATTGTCCAGGCTATGCCGCCATCTGCCGGCATTTGGGCTTTGCCCCTGACCAGCTGCGAACTGTGGAGGATCTGGCGAAGATCCCGGTGATCCCAACACTCTTCTTTAAACGGAAGGCCCTCTTCTCCATGCCCCAGTGGCGGATGGCCATGAAGGTGACATCCTCCGGCACCAGCGGAAAATTCAGCCGGATCGGCTTTGACTGGGGATGTATCATAGCTGAGGCCCCCATGGTGGTAAATTTGGGCTTCCGCCACCACCTGGTCTCGCCAAAGCCTGCCCACTGTGTGATCCTGGGGTACAAACCCCATAGGAGCAATCACACCGGCGTTACCCGCACCATGTTTGGGCTGACCCACTTCTCCCCGCCCTTGAGCCGAACCTATGCCCTGAACATGGTGGATGGCTCCTATGTCCCCGATCTGGACGCTGTGGCCAAGGCCCTGAAGGGGTTGGCCGCGTCCCCCTTTCCCGCCCGGGTGATCGGGTTCCCCTCTTACCTTTGGTTTGGCCTTCAGCGCATGGAGGAGCTTGGCTTGGAGGTAAAGCTTCCCAAGGGCTCCCGGATCATTCTGGCCGGGGGATGGAAGCAGCATTCCTCCCAGGAGGTGGACAAGGGCACTCTCTACGCCCTGGTGAAGAAGGTGCTGGGGATCCCGGAGGAGAATATCAATGAGCTGTTTGGGGCGGTGGAGCACCCGGTTTTTTACAACACCTGTGAAAGGCACCATTTTCACATCCCCATCTATGGGCGGGTCATTATCCGGGATCCTGACACCTTGGAGCCCTTGCCCATGGGCCGGGTGGGGTTGGTGAACCTGATCTCCCCCCTTATGACTGCGACCCCCACCCTCAGTGTGATGACGGACGATCTGGGATACTTGACTCCGGGGGAGGAGTGCGGCTGTGGGATATCCTCCCCCTATCTCACCATCCTGGGCCGGGTAGGGATGGCTGATATCCAGACCTGTGCCGCCGGAGCCTCTGAGCTGTTAGGGAAGGGGGAAGCATTTTGATTTTTGCCAACGGTATTATCCTGCCCGATTCGGAGATGGGCGTCCTTCTCTCCGCGCTGGAGGAGAGGATCAATGCCGCTCGAATGGCTCCGCCCCTGGAGATGGAGACCGTTATCACGGCTGTGGCCGCTCTGGGGGAGCGGCTGGAGGCTGGGGAGTTTGATCCTCTTCTACGCCGTTTTCTTCCTGGCGGGGTGACGCCGGAAACCCTGTTCCCCCTCCTCCGCCGAGAGACCCTGGAGGCAAAGGTGAGCGCCGAGTTAGGCCCGGAATCCCTTGGGCAGAGGGAGTTTTCCAAAACCTTTGCCCGTGCGCTTCCCCTGGGGACTCTGCTTCATATTTCCCCGGGCAATATGCCTGGCTTGCCGGTCTATACTGCGTTGGAAGGACTGCTCACGGGGAATGTGAACCTGGTAAAGCTGCCCCATGGGGACAAGGGTCTGTCCCTGGCCGCCCTCCGGCTCCTCACCGACCAAGAGCCCCGGCTGGCCGACTATCTCTATGCCTTCGACCTCCCCTCCAGGGATGCAAAAACACTTCAGACCCTTGCCGCCCAGGCCGATGGGATCGTGACCTGGGGCGGGGACGGGGCCGTAACGGCCCTTCGCGCTTTGGCCCCCGCTGGGTGTAAGCTCATTGAATGGGGCCACCGTCTCAGCTTTGCCTACATTTCCGGCTTTGAGAACAGGGGATTGGAACTTTCCGCCTTGGCCGCCCATATTGTGGAGACAGGCCAGCGGCTCTGCTCCTCCTGTCAGGTGATCTTTTTGGATACGGAGGATAGGGAGGAGGCGGAAGGCTTCTGCCAGGGCTTTTTGCCCTATCTGGAAAAGGCCGCCGCCCGCCGCGCAGGTCTCTCCGGTGGAGCCCAGGCCTCTCTCAGCGGGCATACCGCACTTTTGGAACGGGTCGTGGAGGGGAAGACGGAGGGGGAGCGCCTGTACCAAGGCCGGGGCTGTTCCCTCATCCTCCGCCCTGACCGGGAGCTGGAGCTGTCCCCCATGGAGGGCAACGTTTTGGTGAAGTGTCTGCCTAAGGGGGAGCTTCTTCCTGTTCTCCGCCGCCAGAAGGGCCGCCTACAGACGGCGGGACTTCTGTGCCCGGATGAGAAACGGGAGGAGCTGACTGACCTTCTGGCCCGGGCGGGGCTGACCCGGATCACCCGGGCGGGAGGGATGTCCGCCGCCTTCCCTGGGGAGGCTCATGATGGGGAATACCCTCTTCGCCGGTATCTCCGGGTGGTGGATGTAGAAAAATAAAGAAAAAAAGGCTTCCCAAAATGGGAAGCCTTTTTTTCTGAAGAACCTTATTGCCCGTCCAGCCAGCGGCAGGCCGCGGTGGCGGCCACCGATCCGTCGGCCACCGCTGTGGTGAGCTGCCGCAGATCCTTGGCCCGGCAGTCACCCGCCGCAAAGACCCCCGGGGTCTTTGTCCGGCAGTCCTCCCCGGAGCGGAAGTACCCCCCCTGATCCAGCTCTGCCAATTGGGCAAAAATTTCGTTGTCCGGCTCCTGGCCCACCTCAATGAACAGCCCGTCTGCCGCCAGCTCCCGGCGGCTTCCGGCACTGTCCTCTACCATCACGCCGGAGAGGCTTTGCTCTCCCAGAAGCTCTGTTACCCGGCTGCCCAGCAGGAAGGTCACGTTCCCCCTCTCCCGGGCCGCCGCCACGGAGGCGTCCTGGGCCCGCAGTTCCTCCCGCCGGTGGATGAGAGTTACGCTCTTGGCCACCCCGGCAAGGAACAGGGCCGATTGGAGGGCGCTGTCCCCACCTCCCACCACAACGGTATCCTTCCCCTTGAAGAAGGCTCCGTCACAGACGGCGCAGTAGCTGATCCCCCGGCCGGCGAGTTCCTCCTCCCGGGGGAGCCCCAGCTTCCGGTGCTTGGCCCCGGTGGCCAGGATCAGGGCCTTGCCTGTAAGCTCCTTTTTTCCTGCGGTGAGGACAAAGCCGCCGTCCTCCTGCCTCGCGGCGGATACCCGGCCAAACCGGGTCTCGGCCCCCAGGGCTTTGGCCTGGGCGGCAAGGGTCTCGGAGTAGTCCGCTCCGCTGATGGCGGGGATGGCCGGGTAATTTTCCACCAGGTGGGAGGAGGCGATCTGCCCCCCAAACCCAGTTCCCTCCAGCACCAGGACGGATTTTCCCGCCCGCCGGGCGTAGATAGCGGCGGTAAGTCCTGCGGGGCCGCCGCCTACAATGAGAATGTCGTATTCTGACAAATGGTACCCCTCCTTCAGTTAAAATGAAAAGTGAAAAGGGCAAAAGATGAAAGGGTCTATACACGTATAGAGGAAATGGGAGAAGCTGTCTTTTGCCCCGGCAGACCGGGAGGAGCTCACGGCTCCTTTCCCGTCCTTTCCCCCAGGGCGCTTTTGATCTCATCCGCCATAAATTCCGTCATCACATGCCGGTACCGCTTGGGCATGTGGGCGGACTGGCATTTGGGATTGATCCGCCCCTCAATGGCGATGGCCTTGAAATAGTTTCGCCACAGCGCCCGAAAGCTTCGCTCCGTCTCTCCCGCGGGCCCCATCTGAAAGTTCTCCGCGGGAAGGATCTCCCACCGGCCCCGGTCAGAGAGAAAGATCTCCCGGTTGGTGCGGTCATAGAGAGCCAGCCGCTCCCCGGAGAACCGGGCGGCAAAATGGGGGGCCAGAATGGGAAGCACCCGGTTTTTGGGTTCGATCTCTCCCGTCAAGACCCCATCCAGGTCAGAGAAACGCACGAATCCCTTTAGATGATCCTGCTCGGTGGCCAGCTTCTGATAGGCCAGCATCACCCGGGCCATCACCGGGTCGCTGAGATCCATGGCTGCCCGCTTCCCCTGGGTCATTCCCCGGCGGATCAAGGTAAACAACGCCAGCTCCCGCTCCGGAAGACAGGTGAGAAATCCCCAGAAGATAAAATGCCGGAACCGTCCTGATACCCGCTTGGCCAGAGCGGCGTAGAGCCGCCGGGCCCGGTTCTCGTCCGTGGGCACCCGCCGCTCCTTCCAGAGGGTGGGGCCATCCTCCCAGAGGAGAAAGGCCGTTGGTTCGATTTTGTGTTCCAGGGCGTCCCACACGCAGCACAGAAAGCCCGGGAAGGATCCATCATACCGATATGCGATCATCTCAACTCACATTCCCATCAAAAAGGGACAGCTGCCGCCAGCTCTCCCCACCCAGCTCCGCCTGCTCCAGACCAGTCAGGCGGCGGTACACGCTCTCCTGGGAGCACCGCAGTCCCGGCAGCATCCGCCCTGAACAGGTGATGAAATACTGGGCCCGCTTCATCACAATGCCCAGCCGTTTGAGCCCCTCAAAGGTGAGGGAACCACACCGCCGGGCCGTGACGATCCGCTGGGCGCCCCGCACTCCGATACCCGGAACTCGCAGGATAGCCTCGTAGTCTGCCCGATTTATCTCCACAGGGAAAAACTCCGGATGGCGCAGGGCCCAGTCACTTTTGGGATCCAGGGCCGCGTCGAAGTTGGGATGAGCCTTATCCAGGATCTCCCGGGCGGTAAAGCCGTAAAAGCGCAGCAGCCAGTCAGCCTGGTAGAGCCGGTGCTCCCGCAGGAGAGGGGGCTTGAATCCTGCCGGGGCAGGCAGATTCCTGTGATTGGATACCGGCATATAGGCGGAGAAGAACACCCTCTTTAAATGATACTTCTGATACAGCCCCTCCGTCAAGGATAAAATGTGCTGGTCGCTCTCGGGGGTGGCCCCCACGATCATCTGGGTGGATTGTCCCGCCGGGGCAAAGCGGGGGGCATGGCGGTAGAGCTTCAGCTCTGCCTTGGATTGGGCCGACCCATCCCGGATCTGGGCCATGGGGGCAAAGATGGCGTTCTTGGTCTTGTCCGGGGCCAGCAGCCGCAGGGAGGCCTCCGAGGGGAGCTCAATATTGACGCTGAGACGATCCGCCAGCAGTCCCAGCTCATAGGTCAGCCCTGGATCCGCCCCCGGGATGGCCTTGGCGTGGATGTAGCCGTTAAAGCGGTATTCTCTTCGAAGCAGTCCTAGGGTCTCGATCATCCGCTCTGTGGTGAAATCGGGGGTTTTCAGAACAGCAGAGGACAAAAAGAGCCCCTCGATATAGTTTCTCCGGTAAAACTGTATGGTCAGCTCGGCCAGCTCCCGGGGGGTGAAGGCAGTCCGGGGCACATCGTTGGATCTTCGGTTCACGCAGTAGGCGCAGTCATAACAGCAGTGGTTGGTGTACAGCACCTTCAGAAGGGATACGCACCGGCCGTCGGCGGTGAAGGTGTGGCAGCACCCGGAGTTGGAGGCGGTGCCGATGGTGCCCGCCTTCCCGCCCCGGCTTACCCCACTGGAGGTGCAGGCCGCGTCATACTTGGCCGCGTCGGCCAGTATGGTCAGCTTCTCCATTACATCCAACGCATCTTCCCCCCCTTTTTTCAAGGCTCCGGTCAGGACAGGAGCTCCATCGCCCGCTCATATTTTTCCCGGTAGTGCCGTCGGCTTTTTAGTGACAATTTCTCAAAGCTCCTTCTCAGCTTTTGCTGTACAAATGCTTTCCCTTCATGGAGCCCCATGCCCTTCTGCACGTAGGCCAGATAGAGCAGGTTGGGCACACTGTCGAAATGGGAGATGGCGTCCGCGTCGGCCACACAGATCTCTTCTATGCTGCTCTTTCCCACTAAGACGCTTCCCCGGTGGCTGTGGATACACGCCTGAACCAAAGGGATCTTCTCCTGGTCATAGCCCAGCTGGATCAAAATGTCCCGGGCCATCTCCGCTCCATGCTCGTGGTGCAGCTCATAGAGGCTGTGATCGGTGACGGAGGCAATATCGTGGAGCCAGGCCGCCACAGCCACGATCTCCTCGTCCGCCCCGTATTTCCGGGCCAGCTCAACACCGTTTTTCACCACCGCCTCAATGTGATCGTAGCACCCCATGCCAAACCGGTTGGCGGGCTGCTGGCAGCGCCGGTACACCTCCCGCCGCAGGGCCTCCAATATATCGTTTCTCACGCCTCCACCGCCTCCAGCAGAAAGGAGACCGGCCGCACCCCATCTATGCAGCAGACGATATTCACCCCATCCCACCTCTGCCAGGGGGTGTAGGTTCCACCTGCGGACAGGGCCGCCACTCTGGAATAAATATCTATCCAGGCCCAGGGACAGAAGCCCTGGGGCATCTCCGCCCCGCCGGTGTAGAGGAAGGAGTCCCCCTCCTGAAAAAAGTCGCACGCTACATCAGGATAGTCTGTCAGATACCTCTCCGCAATATCCTCATAAAGCTGTTTCCGCAGTACGGTGATCCGAACCGGCTTCATGCACACACCTCCAGATATCGAACATTTGTACCTGTAATTATAGCACATTCGTTCGGGCTGTCAAGAGGAAAAATATATCCGGACAGACTGCGGCGGGGGTTGTAAAATGCCGCTGAAAAAAAGGGGAAGCCTTCCAGAGGGAAGGCTTCCCCTTTATCGCTACTATACTTACCTTAGTAGGCTACGCCCCAGTAGATCATATGCTTGGCCGGCTTTCCGCAGATGGGGCATACGTCGCCGAGATGCTCCTGCTCCAGAGGGATGCACCGGGAGGACATGCCTGCCTCCTCCTTCATTTTCAGCTCGCACTCCAGCTCCCCGCACCACATGGTCTTGATGAAGCCGCCCTTCTCCTCCTGAATCTTTTTGGCCTCCTCCAGGGAGAAGGCGGGGAAGGTATGCTCCTCCAGATTCTTCTTGGCCCTGGCAAAGAGCCCGGCGTGGATCTCGTCCAGCAGTCTGGAGACCGTTTCCTCCAGATTGTCCAGGGACACGAACTGCTTCTCTCCGGAGTCCCGGCGGACCAGAACGCACTGGTTCTGCTCCATATCCTTGGGGCCTAGCTCCAGACGAAGGGGGACGCCCTTCATCTCGTACTCGGCAAACTTCCACCCGGGGGACTGGTCGGAGTCGTCCATCTTCACCCGGAACCCGGCGGCCTTCAGCCGATCCATAACCGCCCGGTTGGCCTCCAGGACGCCCTCCTTGTGCTGGGCCACGGGGATCACCATGACCTGGGTTGGGGCGATCCGGGGGGGCAGCACCAGGCCCCGGTTGTC
>JAAWBD010000008.1 GCA_022792495.1 Oscillospiraceae bacterium | reverse complement strand
TGTACAAGCACAGGGAAAGATACATTTCACTTGGTAAACGTTCGTTCGTTGCCTGCTTTATTCATATGGAGCCCTACACATTTTTGTCTTTACCTTCTTCCCCTTTTGGTATAGAATAGAGTTGTTATTTTATGACCACCCAGAAAGGAGGCGTTCCCCTATGGCCGATCCCATTTTTCTGCCCGGCAATATCCTGGCCCTGCCCGCCGAGGCGGCGGGGCGGCTTATCACCTCAGGCAGCGGGGACGCCGCCTTGCTGTATCTCTACCTGCTGAAAAACGGGGGGCAGTATGACCCCGCCGCCGCGGGGCGGGCCCTGGGGTGGGAGGCGTCCCGGACGGCGGGGGCGGCCAGCCTGCTGGCGGGGATGGGGCTGGCACCCCAGCCCGTCCACGCGCCCACTCCCGCTCCCCCGGTTGCCGAGCCCCCGGAGTACACCTCCGCCGACATCAACCGGGAGCTGGAAAACGTCGCCTCCCCCTTCCCCGTGCTGGTGCAGGAGGTACAGCGGCGGTTGGGGAAGGTGCTGTCCACCAACGATCTGAAGGGGCTTTACACCATCTATGATTTCTCCGGGCTGCCGGCGGAGGTGATCCTGCTGGCGGTAAGCTGGACTATTGAGGAGTTCCAGCGGAAGAACGGGCCGGGGCGGATGCCCCGGATGCCCCAGATCCAGCGGGAGGCCATGCTCTGGAAGGAGAAGGGGGTGGACACCGTGGAGGGGGCGGAGGCCCATCTGAAGCGGCTGACCCTCCTCCGGGACCGGACGGTGCAGATCCTGGCCCTTCTGGATATCCGGGACAGGCCCCCGGTGGCCCGGGAGAAGGAGTATATCGCCGCCTGGCTGGACATGGGCCTTGCCGACGGGGTGATCCGCCGGGCCTATGAGGAGACGGTGCTGAAAAAGGGCAGTCTCAACTGGGCTTATATGAACGCCATTTTAAAAAGCTGGCACCAGAAAGGGCTCCACAGTGTGGAGCAGCTGGACAGGGAGGGCAAGCAGGCCCGCCGCCAGCCCAGGCCGGGGGCGGGAGCCACCGCCCCCCAGCCCGCCGCCCCCGGGGAGGCGGATCGCCGGGCCCGGGAGGACATGGAGCGGCTCCGGGCCTTTTTGGAGCAGCAGAAGAAGGAGGGGAAGTAAATGGCATATGATCCTGTGGTACTCCGCCGGGCCTCCCAGCGGCTGGAGCAGAGCCGGAAGGAGCGGGAGCGCGCTGTGGAGGCCCTCCGCCGGAAGCTCTATACCCAGATCCCCGAGCTCTCCGACATTGACCGCCAGCTGAAGGGAACCATTCTAGACATCATCTCGGCCAGCCTGCGCAAGGGCAGCGATCCCGCCCCCGCCCTGCGGGTGCTCCGGGATGAGAACATGAGCCTTCAGACCCGCCACGCCCAGCTGCTTCAGGAGGCGGGATATCCCCCCGACGCCCTGGAGGACAACCCCGTATGCAAAAAATGCGGGGACAGCGGCTGGGTGGGGGCCCGGATGTGCGACTGTCTGAAGGCCCTGTGCGCCCAGGAGCAGGTGAAGGAGCTGAGCAAGCTGCTGGAGCTGGGGGAGCAGTCCTTTGACCACTTCTCCCTGGATTGGTACTCCCCCCTGCCCTGGCCGGGGGAGGCCATATCCCCCCGGGAGAACATGGACTTTATCTACGAGGTCTGTCTGAACTACGCCCAGAAGTTCGGCAAGTACTATTTTCAGAATCTGTTCCTCACTGGGGATCCGGGGCTGGGCAAGACCTTCCTGTCCGCCTGTATCGCCCGGACGGTGGCGGAGAACGGCTTCTCCGTGGTCTATGACACGGCAGGACAGCTTTTTGCCCGGTTTGAGGAACAAAAATTTTCCAAAAACGTCCAAGAGGAGAGGGAGGCCCAGGGGGATATCCGCCGCTATCTGAGCTGTGACCTGCTGATCCTGGACGATCTGGGCAGCGAGTTCACCACCCCCTTCGTCCAGTCCACCCTCTATACCCTGATCAACACCCGCCTGACCCAGAACCGGGCCACGGTGATCTCCTCCAACCTGTCCATGGACGGGGTCCGGGCCCGGTACAGCGGCCAGACCGCCTCCCGGCTGGAGGGGGAGTACAGGGCCCTGCGGTTCTATGGGGAGGATGTCCGGCTGCTGAGGAAGGCCAAACTGTAAGAGAAGGAAAAAGCTGTTATTTGCGGCCGCCCAGGCGGTAATTGAAATGATCCGGCTTTCCCGGGCACTTTTCGCCTTTTCCTTTTACTTTTCCCCTTTCTCTGTGTTGCTTTTCCCCAAAATATAGCGTATAATGTGGTCAACATAATTTTGGTACACACCATCTTGAATGTTTGGAGGAATTACTATGAAGCTGAACCGGTTTGGAGCTCTGGCGCTCTCCCTGGCGCTGACCTTCTCCCTGACCACGGTTCCCGCCCGCGCCGCCACCTTCACCGACGTGGATACCGACTTCTGGGGGTATGAGGACATCACCAAAATGTCCAACCAGGGGCTGGCCAAGGGCTATGAGGACGGAACCTTCAAGCCCAACGGACGGATGACCGCCGCCGAGACCCTGTTATTCTGCGCCCGGGCCACCGGGGTGGACGCCATCACCCAGGGCAAGATCGCCGAGGCCCGGAAGGAGGAGATGACCGAGACCCTGCCCACCTCCAACAACATGAACGTGTGGGCCGCCGCCGAGATGGCTCTGGCGGTGGAGACCGGGGTGCTCTCCCTGTCTGAGCTGGAGGCCCTGTCCCAGGTGGATCCCAAAACGGAGAATTCCGCCAGCGGAAAGCGGACTTATCTGGAGCAGACCATGCCCCGGGAGAGCATCTGCATGTACCTGGTGCGGGCCATGCAGCTGGAGCCTCTGGCCCGGGGGCTGGGCTCCTATCCTTTGAGCTACGCCGATAAGGACGATATCTCCCCCGCCCTTCAGCCCTATGTCTTTGTGCTGACCAACTACGGTATTGTCAAGGGCAAGGACGGCGGACTCTTCGACCCCAAGGGGGCGGTGACCAGGGCCGAGATGACCACCATGCTCAGCCGGGCCCTGTCCTTTATGGCCTCCGCCGGGATCACCACCGAACTCAGCGAGTATACCACATATGACTGGAAGGGCGGCGTGATCTCCACCGTCACCAACGCCGCCGACGGCACCATTATCCTGACCCTGAACAGCGAGCTTTCGGGCACCCAGTCCTACTCGATCCCCTCCACCGCCAAGATTTATGACGACAACATGCTCACCAGCTCTACCTCCCTCCGGGCCGGACAGTATGTCCGGCTGAACCTGACCACTGGCGGTGCGGTGCGGGAGGCCCGGCTCAGCGGTGTTTTGACCACCTACAACGGTACCATCTCCGACTTGACCGACAACCAGCTGACCGTTCTTATCAACGGCAGCGCCCACAGCCTGGCCATTGACCGCTTCACCGAGGTGGGGATCGGCAAGAGCGTGGGCGGCCGGGAGTTGATCGACGAGGAGGCGGGCTACACCACCGCAGTGTGCTATGTGGACGAGATGGGCCACCTGGCCGGGGTTCGGTTCGCCGGGGGCACCGTACTGACCAGCGGTCTGATAGAGAGCGTCACCACCATCGGCGGCGACACCACCCTGGGGGTCTCTGCCTTCAACGGGGTGGTTTACCACTACTCCATCCCCGCGGGGATCACCGTCACCGTCAACGGGGCGCTCAGCTCCCTGTCCTCCTCCCAGGTGGGCAAATATGTCCAGCTCCGGGTGGGCACCGATGACAATCAGGTGCACAGCGTAGCCGTGGATACGGTGAGCCGCTTTGTCCAGGGTCCCATCAAGCGGCTGGGCACCGTGGGCACCGCCCGCAGCGTCTATATCAACGACGTCTTTTCCGGCAAGGAGGTCTCCCACACGGTGAGCCAGAGCGCCGCCATCACCTACGACGGCCAGGCCAGAACCCTGGCCCAGGTGGAGTCGGGCTGGTACGTGACCGTGATGATCTCCGGGGATGTGATCGTCCAGATGGAGGCCTATCCCGGCTCCACCACGGTGGAGGGAACCCTCTCCTCCATCAAGCTGGGAACCTCCACCACTCTCCAGGTCGCCCAGGAGGACGGCAGCGTTATCAATTATACCCTGGATATCAACGACCTGCCCGCCATCACCCGCAGCGGCAAGAACAGCTCCATCGACCAGCTGCGCACCGGGGATCAGGTGACGGTCACCATCCGCTACAACAAGGTGGATCGCATTGAGGCCGAGCCCCAGGACGCCAACCTCACCGGCGTCATCACCGAAAAGACAGAGACCGCCAACGCCGTCCTTATCACGGTCCGTCTGGCCGACGGCTCCACCGCCAACTACACTCTCTCCGGCGGGATCTCGGTGACCCAGAACAACAGCAAGTCCACCATCTATAACCTGCGGGTGGGCCACTCCATCGCCATGGTGACCAACGCAGATCAGATCATCTCCATCGACATCACCTCCACCGCGTCCTCCTCCAGCACCCTGATGGGTACGGTGCTCACCGTGACCTCCGCAGGCAGCTCCCGGAGTATGCTGGTTCTGGTCACCGATTCCCTGGGAAATGAGAGCCCGGTGACCGTGGACGTCCGCAACGCCAAGCTGATGAATATGTCGGGCAACGACCTTACCCTTTCCAGCGGCTTCTCCGCGGAGGACAGGGTGGAGATCAAGGGCTCCTATGACGGGGCCACCTTTATCGCTACCATCATTATCAAGCAGTAACCGCACCATGCCGGCCGCCCGCTGTGGGATCCCACAGCGGGCGGTTTTTCTCTGTTCCTGCCCCAAACATATTGTTTTTGGTTAAAAAATCCCTTATACTAATGAGGACATCTTTGGTAAGGAGGCAGAACCGCATCATGAAAAAACGGATCCTCTCTCTTCTTCTGACGCTGACCTTAGCCCTCTCCCTGGCCCTGCCCGCAGCGGCAGCCCAGGATGTCCCCTCCGCCTGGGCCAGCGACGCCGTCACCTGGCTCCAGGGGACAAAAAAGCTCACCCAGGCCGATTTTGCTGGCTATGACCGCACCGTGACCCGGGCGGACTTTGCCCGGCTGGGAGTCATTCTCTACGAGCTCATCACCGGAATGCCCAAGCCCAACCCCGCCGACGTGAAGAACCCCTTTACCGACACCGAGGACAAGGACGTACTGCGGGCCTATAAGCTCAAGATCGTCTCGGGCGCCGGGGACGGCACCACCTTCTCCCCCAATGACTCGGTAAACCGGGAGCAGATCGCCGTTATGCTGCTGCGGGTGCTGGATGCCTGCAAGGTGACCTACAGCCAGGCGGATATCAGCGGCATTTCCTTCTCCGATGAGGCTGAGCTCAGCACCTGGGCCGCCCCCAGCGTAAAGCGGGTCTACCTGATCCAGGTCATGAACGGCACCGGGGGCTCCTCCATGTCCCCCCAAATGACCGTTACCATGGAGCAGGCCTACCAGCTTCTCTACAATGTCTACACCAACCGGGACGCTATCCGGGCGGGAAAAACCCGCACCATCTCCGCCGGGGCCATGGGCACCATCTCCCTGAAGTATTCCGGCGGCGGCAAGTACGCCACCGGGTGGTGTGAGGATGCCTACCACGGCCGGCCCGTGGTCTGTGACATCGACAAGGACGGCTCCCTGGAGATCCTGGCCGCCTCCTACTCGGTCATGTGTCTGGACGCCTCCTCCGGGGCCCTGAAGTGGCGCTTCCCCGCAGGCAGCGACCGCTCCACCTCCACCGATGGTCTGGGCCTGTCCCTGCGTACCTGGCCCGCCCTCTATGTGGGGGACATTGATGGGGATGGACACAACGAGATCGTGGCCGGCCACGGCAACGGCACCAACGGAGGCGTGGTGGCCGTCTATGATGAAAACGGCTACTTCAAGCCCGGCTGGCCCCAAAGCCTGCCCGCCGAGGTCTACAGCATCGCCGTGGCTGACCTGGACGGGGACGGCACCCTGGAGATCGCCGCCGGCATCGGCGTAGGGGACGGAGCCAATGCCTACGTCTTTGAACACGACGGTGCCATCCGGCCCGGCTGGCCCCAGCTGTCCTTCGCCAACGACGGCCAGAAGACCCTGGCCCTGGAGCGGGATCCCAAATCCCCCACCCTTGGCTACGCCTGGGGCGTATTCAATGACAACATCGCCATTGGGGACATTGACGGGGATGGGATCTCTGAGATCGTAGTCCCCTCCGACATGGCCCAGATCTGTGCCTACAAGCCCGACGGGACTCCGGTGCGCTCCGCCCTGCGCTCGGAGACCGCCGTTGCGGAGGGGGTACACGACTACGCCGTCTGGGGCCGGGTGGGCGCCTTCTCCGATGCGGCCTATGAGGCCCAGGTGCACAACGGCGGCTTTGGCCGGGCCTATGACCGGCTGGGCAACCCCCTGGACGTGGCCTCCCTTCCCGATAACGAGCGTCTTACCGCCCACTTTACCCACAGCAAGGCGGTGATCGCCGATGTGGACGGCAACGGCTCCAACGAGGTCGTGGTAGTGGGCAACATCCATGACCGGCGGGACATTGAGATGCAGCTGCCCACCCTGGCGGGGCTTTATCAGGAGCTCTACATCTTCAACGGAGACCGAACCCGCTATAACGCCGCCTGGTCTGTGGCTCCCGCCGTCAGGGAGGCCCCCCTCTCCGAGGACTGGCTCACCATCGGCCTGTCCACCCCCGACCCGGTGTGCGTGGATCTGGACGGGGACGGCAAGCTGGAGATCCTCTATCCCGACTACTCCGGCAAGCTCAACTGCTACTGGCTGGATCACACCCAGCACGGCAGCTGGCCCATCAACGTCTACGACGGCTCCACCATGGAGTATGCCGTAGCCCCCACCGTTTATGACCTGGATGGGGACGGGAAGCTGGAGATCATCTTCGCCACCTATACCCAGAAGCAGGGAACCAAGAAGGGCTCCCTCTACATCGCCGACGCCCAGGGGAATGTGCTCCAGAAGGTGGAGCTCCCCCATGCCGCCGACACCTCCAACCCGGTGCCCAACGGCAGCCTTTCAACCCCGGTCATTTCCGACGTGGACGGGGACGGAAAGGTAGAGATCGTGCTCCACACCTATTTGTCCGGCATCACAGTCTTTGACGTAGACTGAGCAAAAAGCTGACCCCTTTCACAAAAAAACAGACGGCACTTCCAAAATGGAGGTGCCGTCTGTTTTTTATTCCCTTTTCCCTTTTTCCGCCGCCCGTTCAAAGGCTTCCCTCACCGGCCCCCGGGGAAGGGACAGGTTGTTCCTTTTCAGGATGGCGGCGATCTCTCCCTGAACCTGCTCCACCTCGGCCCGGAGATCCTGGGCAGAGAGCCGCAGCGCCCCATGGCCCAGAATGATGAACTGGATCGGGCCGTCGGAGGTGGCCACCCGCACCCGGCTGTTTTTCTCCTTGGCCAGCTGATAGCTGGCCTTTTCAATATAGCTGTCCGCCGTCTCCGCCTCCTTGGTGTAGACCAGGTGGATATTGTGGTATCTGGTTACTGAGCCGGTGCCCTGGGGCACCTTGTAGGCGTCAAACACCAGGATCACCCGGTTTTTCCGGTAGCCCTGGTAGTTGCTCAAAATATCGGCCAGGGTCTTGCGGGCGGCGGACAGATCCTGCTGTGCCAGGGTCTTCAGCTCCTCCCAGGCAAAGATCATATTGTATCCGTCCACCAGCAGATACTCCGGCCCCGCCGGGGACGGGAGCACTCTGCAGGCCCCCTCCTCCAGGCTGGTGCGCCGGGGCTTGGGAGGCGGCTGGAAAGAGCGGGGCTTCACCGCCCCATAGGTCTTTTCAAAAATGGCCTTCAGCTCCTTATCCTCCTCCAGAGAGCCGGAAACCGCCGGACGGCGGGAGGGCGCTGGCGTTGGCCCAGGTTCCTCCTCCCTATTCCGTCCCATATCCTCTGTCAGGGACAGGTGCATATGCTCCTCCACCTGATCCCAGGGCACGTAGTATCCCGCCCCATGGGCACAGAAGATGGAGCCAGTGGGATTCTCGGCGTCCCCATCAGGGTCATAGGCCCTCTGGGCCACAAGTGCCTCCTGCTCCGGGCAGGGCCGGTAAGGGCCGGGCAAAAGGGTCAGCCTGCCCCGGCCCTTGGTGTAGGCGGCTACCTCCCCGGCGTAATCCCGGAGCTGGGAGACGGGGCCGCCGCCGGTGAGAACCACCTCCTCCCCCACCGTCACCGGCGGCTCGGTCTCCCCTCCCATCCGCTGAATATCCGCCAGGGCCCGGCCCAGGCTAGCCTGGGGCAGCTCCAGGCGGAGGGAATACCAGGGCTCCAGCAGAATGCTCTTGGCCTTCCGCAGACCCTGGCGTACCGCCCGGTAGGTGGCCTGGCGGAAATCGCCCCCCTCGGTGTGCTTTTCGTGGGCCCGCCCCGCAGTGAGGGTGAGCCGCATATCCGTGATGGCCCCGCCGGTGAGCACCCCCCGGTGGGCCTTCTCCATCAGATGGGTCAGGATAAGCCGCTGCCAGTGGCCCTCCAGCACATCCTCAGAGCAGCTGGTTCCAAACTCCAGCCCACTGCCGGGGGGCAGGGGCTCCAGCAGCACATGCACCTCGGCATAGTGGCGCAGTGGCTCATAGTGCCCCACCCCCTCCACCGGGCCGGCAATGGTCTCGGCGTAGACGATATTTCCAGGCCCAAAGTCCACCTCCAGGCCAAAACGGTCTGCGATCAGCCGCTTCAAAACCTCCGCCTGCACCTGGCCCATGAGCCGCAGGTGGATCTCTCCCAGGGCTTCGTTCCACTCCAGATGGAGCCGGGGATCCTCCTCCGCCAGCAGCCGCAGCTTGGGCAGCACCGTGTGGGGATCCGCCCCCTGGGGAAGGATCAGCTGGTAGGCCAGGGCGGGCTCCAGGGCGGGCGGTGCCCAGGGCTCCTCCGTCCCCAGGGGCTGGCCGGGGCTGGTGGAGGAAAGGCCGGTGAGGGCGCAGACCGTCCCCGCCGGGGCCTCCTCCAGGGCAGTAAATTTCGTCCCGGAGTAGACCCGGATCTGATCCACCTTCTCCGTCGCCTCCCCCGCGGACAGCACCGAGCGCACCCGAAGGGAGCCCCCGGTGATCTTCACATGGGTGAGCCGGACTCCCTGGGGATCCCGGGATATCTTATACACCCGGGCGGCAAACTCCGCCCCCCGCTGGGGCCGGGGGGCAAACCGGGACAGGGCCCCCAAAAGCTCCTCCGCCCCCTCCACCCTGAGCGCAGAGCCAAACAGGCAGGGGAATATCCTTCTCTCTCCGATAAGCCGCCGAAGGGTCTCGTCGGTAAGGCTCTCCCTCTCCATATACTCCTCCAGCGCCTCCTCATCCCCCAGGGCGGCCTCCTCCCAAAAGGAGGCAGTCCCATAGCTCCCCCAGTCCAAAACGGCAGGATTCAGAACGGCCCGGAGCTTTTGAAGCAGAGCCATCCTATCCGTCCCCGGCTGATCCATCTTGTTGAGAAACAGGAAGGTCGGCACCCCATGCCGCTCCAGCAGCCTCCAAAGGGTGAGGGTATGGCCCTGGGGGCCGTCGGGGCCGGAGACCACCAGAATGGCACAGTCCAAAATACACAGCGTCCGCTCCGCCTCGGCGGAGAAATCCACATGGCCCGGGGTATCCAGAAGGGTCAGCTCCACATCCTCCAGGGGAAGCACCGCCTGCTTGGAGAAGATAGTGATGCCCCGCTCCCGCTCCAGGGCATCGGTATCCAAAAAGGCGTCGGCGTGATCCACCCGCCCCAGTTTCCGAAGGGCGCCCCCTTGATAGAGAAGGGCCTCGGACAGTGTGGTCTTTCCCGCGTCCACGTGGGCCAGGATACCTACCGTCAGCTTGTCCATAGGAGCGCCTCCTCTCCGAAAATGATACATTTAGTATACCACACAGGATGGGAAATGTGGTATACTTTTCTCCACCACTACAAAGGAGGCCCCGCCATGGACGCCATCTGGAATGCCATGTACCACGCAGCCAAGGCCCAGCAAAACCCCCGGGATATCTCCCCCTATGTCAGCGCAGGCGGGGTGGCCGCCGCCATCCTTTCCGCCGCGGGAAATATCTACACCGGGATCTGCGTAGATACCAGCTGTACCCTGGGGATCTGCGCCGAGCGGAACGCCATATTTCACATGCTCACCCAGGGGGAAAGTCAAATCCAGCGGGTGCTGGCCCTGATGCCGGACGGCCGGGTCGGCCCACCCTGCGGAGCATGCCGGGAGCTGATGGCCCAGCTCATGCCGGAGACCTACGGAGACATTGAGGTCCTGCTGGACTACGAAGCCGAAAAGGTCGCCCCCCTGTCCGCCCTGACTCCGGAGTGGTGGATCTGAAGCTCCTGCAAAAAAAGAAGAACCATCCCGAGATCCGGGATGGTTCTTTTTTGTGTTCCCTTTTTACTTCTTCAGCCCGGGGTTAGCGGCCATCTCCCGCAGGGCGTCCTTATAGCTCAGATTCACACGGCCCTTCTCGTCGATCTCGGTGACCTTCACCCAGATCATGTCGCCGATGTTCACCACGTCCTCCACCTTCTCCACCCGGTGCTCGGCCAGCTTGGAGATGTGAACCATGCCGTCCTTGCCGGGGGCAAGCTCCACAAAGGCGCCGAAGGTCATGATACGAACCACCTTGCCGTAGTAAAGCTGGCCCACCTCGGGGACAAAGACGATGGTCTCGATCATCTTCTTGGCAATGTCGCACTTCTCGGCGTCGGGGGAGGCGATGTGGATGGTGCCATCCTCCTCGATGTCGATCTGGGCGCCGGACTCGGCGGTGATCTTCTGGATCACGCTGCCCCCCTTGCCGATCACGTCCCGGATGTTGTCCACGTTGATCTTCATGGTGATCATCTTGGGGGCGTAGCGGCTCACCTCGGGACGGGGCTTATCGATGCAGGGGAGCATGATCTCATCCAGGATGGCGTACCGGGCGTCCTTGGTGATCTCCAGAGCTTCCTTGATAATGGCGTGGCTCAGACCGTCGTTCTTGATGTCCATCTGGATGGCGGTGATGCCCGCCTTGGTGCCGGCCACCTTGAAGTCCATCTCCCCGTGGAAGTCCTCCACCCCCTGGATGTCGATAAAGGTGGTGAAGCCACCGTCGTCGTCCTGGATGAGGCCGCAGGAGATGCCGGCCACAGGAGCCTTGATGGGCACACCCGCGTCCATAAGGGCCAGGGTGGAGCCGCAGATGGAGCCCTGGGAGGTGGAGCCGTTGGAGGAAAGCACCTCAGACACCACACGGATGGCGTAGGGGAACTCCTCGGGGGAGGGGATAACGGGCTCCAGCGCCCGCTCGGCCAGGGCACCATGACCCTTCTCCCGGCGGTTGGTAGACCGGGCGGCCCGGGCCTCGCCCACAGAGTAGGAGGGGAAGTTGTAGTGGTGCATGTACCGCTTCTCCTCCTCCTCCCAGATGGTGTCCAGCTTCTGAGAGGCGGCCAGGGTGTTCAGGGTGCAGATGGAGAGCACCTGGGTCTGGCCACGGGTAAAGAGGCCGGAGCCGTGAACCCGGGGAAGAACGCCCACCTCGGCCCCCAGGGGCCGGATCTCGTTCTTGGCCCGTCCGTCCACACGGTGGCCCTCCAGGAGCCACTGCTTGACGATCTTCTTCTGGAACTTGTAGG
>JAAWBD010000001.1 GCA_022792495.1 Oscillospiraceae bacterium | reverse complement strand
GAGGATGAGTTCAACGGCACCTACGCTCTGGACGTGGTGGAGATCCCCACCAACCGGCCTGTGGCCCGGGAGGATCACGACGACGCGGTCTATAAGACCGAGGCGGGTAAGTTCCGGGCGGTGATCCGCCAGATCCAGGAGTGCCATGAGAAGGGACAGCCTGTGCTGGTGGGCACCATCTCTATTGAGAAGTCGGAGATCCTGTCTGAGCTTCTCCGGAGGCAGGGCATCAAGCACAACGTTCTGAACGCCAAAAACCACGAGAAGGAAGCGGAGATCGTGGCCCAGGCGGGCAAGTTCGGGGCGGTCACCGTGGCCACCAACATGGCCGGCCGTGGTACCGATATCATGCTGGGAGGCAACGCTGAGTTTCTGGCCAAGGCGGATCTGCGCAGGCAGGGGATGAGTGACGAGCTTATCGCGGAGGCTACCGGCTTTGCCGATACCGACGACCAGGAGATCATCGACGCCCGAAAGGCCTTCCAGGAGGCGGAGGCCAAGTATAAGGAGGAGATCCGGCCCGAGGCGGAGAAGGTGCGGAAGGCCGGGGGACTCTTTATCGTGGGCACCGAGCGCCACGAGTCCCGGCGGATCGACAACCAGCTCCGGGGCCGCGCCGGACGGCAGGGGGATCCCGGTGAGACCCGGTTTTTCCTCTCCCTGGAGGATGACATTATGCGGCTTTTTGGCTCCGAGCGGGTCATGGCCATGATGGATAAGCTGGGGGTGGACGAGGATACCCCCATTGAGCAGAAGATGCTGACCAACGCCATTGAGAACGCCCAGAGACAGGTGGAATCCCGGAACTTCCAGACCCGGAAGAACACCCTGGAGTACGACGATGTGATGAACATTCAGCGGGAGGTCATCTACAAGCAGCGCCGCCAGGTGCTGGATGGGGAGGATCTCCAGCAGAATATCCAGAAAATGATACTCAGCGGGATCGAAAACGCTGTCCGGGGCCACATCGGGGAGCATGACCACCTTGATGCCGAGGCCTGGCGGGAGGCCACCGAGCATTTCCGGGGGGTATTCCTGGGAAGCGCCGAGCTGGTCTACAGCGACGAGCAGCTGGCCGGCTTTACGGCCCAGGAGCTCATCGACCAGCTGGCTGAGAAGGCTACCGCCCTCTATGCCAAGAAGGAGCGGGAGCTGGGCGAGCCCCTGATGCGGGAGCTGGAGCGGGTGATCATGCTCCGGGTGGTGGATGAGTACTGGATGGATCACATCGACGCTATGACCGAGCTGCGCCAGGGTATCGGACTGCGGGCCTACGGCCAGTCCGACCCCATCGTGGAGTACAAGCGGGAAGGCTACGACATGTTTGAGGAGATGATCGCCGCCATCCAGGAGGAGACGGTCCGCCGGATCTTCATCGTCCGGGTTCAGCCCCAGGGCGAGGTGAAGCGGGAGCGGGTGGCGAAGGTCACCGGCACCTCCGGCGGAGGGGACGGCACCGTTCAGAAGCGGCCCGTGGTACGCAAGGGGGTCAAGATCGGCCGGAACGATCCCTGCCCCTGCGGCAGCGGGAAGAAGTGGAAGAAATGTACCTGCAAGGAGTATCACTCTGAGGAGGACGTATAAAAGCCGGGCGCAGAGAAGAAGCGGGGGCTGCTGAGCCCCGGAGATTCCACCCGGGCCTTTGAAAGGAAAAGGGAAAGAGGAAGAAGGAAAAAGCGAAGCGGATTCCTTTTCCCTGGTTTCCCTTTTCCTTTTTCTTATGGGAGGGAGAGGAGCTATATGGAGCTGCGGGATGAGAAAATTCATGGGATACCCTTTCAGATCTCCCCAGGGTTGGAGAGGGCGGGGATTCCCCACGGCTTCACCACCCGACTGGGGGGCGTTTCGGAGGGGATCTACTCCTCCCTGAACCTGGGGAACAGCCGGGGGGACGACCCGGCCAGGGTGCGGGAGAATTACCGCAGGGTCTGTAAAGCCCTGGGGGTGGATGGGGACAAGCTGGTTTTTTCCAGTCAGGTTCATGGGGATCTGGTGCGGCCTGTTACCCTGGCGGACGCCGGGAAGGGGTTGGATCGTCCGGTGGACTATGAGGCCGATGGGCTCGTTACCCACGTGCCGGGGATCACCCTGGTGGTCTTTGGGGCGGACTGTGCCACCATTCTGCTCAGTGACCCAGTCCGAGGGGTAGTCGCCGCCGTCCATGCCGGCTGGCGGGGGACGGCCCTGGGGATCGTGGCCCGGGCGGTGGAGACCATGATTCAGGACTACGGCTGTGAACCAAAAAATATTCTGGCCGCCATCGGGCCCTGTATCTCCCAATGCTGTTTTGAGACGGGGCAGGAGGTACCCCAGGCCATGACCGAGGCCCTGGGGGAGGAGGCCGCAGCCTATTTTGCCCTGGGCGAAAACAGGAAGAGCCATGTGGACTTAAAGGGGCTGAATGCCTTGTGGCTGAATAGGTGCGGCATATTGACTACAAACATAGACATATCTCCTGACTGCACAATGTGCCGGCCGGAAAAGTATTGGTCCCACCGGTATACCAAGGGGGAGCGGGGCAGTCAAGGGGCCCTGATCTCCCTGAGAGCGGAGGGGTAAGATGGAGATACGGCGGTTTCGGCAGGGGGACGAGGAGGAGACGGCCCGGGTAGTGGCGGAGACTCTGCGAAGAAGCAACAGCGGGGATTATTCTCCAGAGTATATTGAGCAGACCATTCAGACCCACTCTGCCCAGGCGCTTTTGGAGAACGCAAAGCAGGGTCATTTTTGCGTGATCTGTGAGGGGGAGAGGATCGTGGGCTGTGGAGGGATCGCGCCCTATTGGGGTAGCGAAACCGAGAGTATTCTGCTGACCATTTTTGTTTTGCCGGAGTATCAGGGGAGGGGCCTGGGGCGGAGGCTGATCGAGACCCTGGAGGAGGACGAATATTTTCTTCGGGCGGAGCGGGTGGAGATCCCGGCCTCCATCACGGCCTGCCAATTTTATCAAAAGCTGGGCTACACCTATAAAAATGGGGTGACCGTTCCCGATGGAGAGGGGTGTATCCGGCTGGAAAAGTGGCCGAAAAGGAAGGTGAAGGAAGGGTGAAGGGGAAAAGACTCCTCTCTGCGGCGATGCTTCTGCCCCTACTGCTCACCGCCTGCGGAGAAAGGCCAGGGGAGTGCGAGGGGGAGATGGAAGGAAAGAGAGATGGGGCGCCGGAATGGCTTACTGACCGATGGCGTGTGGAGCATAAGGAGGAGCGTTTGCGGCTGGACATTGCCATCCCCCAGGTGGGGGAGGAGCTGGCCGGGGCGGCAGAGCTCAACGCCCGGATCGGGGCGGATTACACCTATTATTTGGATCGAAGGCCGGAGGAATACGGGATCTGTGATGTGGGCTTTGCGGATCCCTCTATCCATATCTGGTATGAGTTGTACCAGTGGGGAGAGACGGCGGAGCTTTGTATTTTTGGCAGGGAGGAGAGCCTGATGGGCTCCGGGCCTGTTCTCTGGACCGACGTCTACGGCTATGATCTGGAGGAGGACATCCTTCTGACCGCCGAGGAGCTGCTGGAGCGGCTGGGGTATACCCCACAGGATGTGGTGGACAGCTTTTATAAGGAAATGGTGGAGCCGGAGGATCCGGAAAGCTACACCTGGGAAAATATTCGGGATGGCTGGTTTTATGTGGATGAGATGGGAGAGCTGGCTTTTACGGTGAGCCTCTATGGGTGAGGAGGGGAGAGTGTGAAGAAAAAACAAAGGGGATTGGCTGGGGCCCTCTGCCTGGCGCTGCTCCTTTCGGCCTGCGGCGCACCGGCGGAGGAGGCGGGCCCCAGCGAGACCCCCCGGCCCACAGCCGCGGCCAAAGGGGAGGAGGAGGCGGGCTTTGCCCTGCCCTGCTATCCCGCGGGAGGCTTTCACCCCGTCACGGGAAGCAACCGGCTCAACCTGACCCTGGCTCCGCTGATCTACCAGAGGCTCTTTTTTGTGGACAGGAGCTTTCAGGCGGTGAATGAGCTTTGTGAAAGCTATGTGGTCAGCGAGGACGGGCTGGTCTGGACCTTCTGGCTGGCCCCGGCGGAGTTCTCCGACGGAACCCCGCTGACCGCCCGGGAGGTGGCCGGGAGCCTGAACAGCGCCCGGGAAAGTGAGCGGTACGCCGGCCGGCTTGGGGGGATCAAGAACGTTGTGGCAGAAGGAGAGACGGTTGTAGTCACCCTAAATCAGCCCAATGGGGCTCTGCCGGTTTTGCTGGATATCCCTATTTTAAAGGAGGGGGAGACGGCGGACCGTCCCCTGGGGAGTGGGCCCTATATTTTGACGGAGGATGAGCAGGGGCTGGCGTTGGAGGCCCGGCCGGGGGCGGAGGTGCCCCTGGAGCGGATCCCCCTGCGGCCGGTGGGGGCGGGGGATGATCTGGTCTATGCCTTTGACGCCCGGGAGATCTCCCTGGTGGACACGGATCTGACGGGAACCAACGTGCTGGGGTATTCCGGAAGGCTGGAGACCACCGATTATCCCACAACCACCCTGCTGTATTTGGGCTGCAATCTCCGCAGCGGGCCTTGCCGGGAGACGGGGGTGCGGCAGGCCGTTGGGCTGGCGCTGGATCGGGAGGTTATGGAAGGCCGGATCCTGGCGGGACATGGGTCGGCCACCCCGCTGATGGTTCACCCGGCATCCCCCGGCTATGAGCCCGCCCTGGCGAAGGAGTGGGATCAGGATATGGGGCGGGCTGAAGCCCTTCTGACGGAGGCGGGATGGATCCTGGATGAGGAGGGGGCGCTGGTGCGGGGGCGGGGAGAGCAGCTGGAGCTGCGGCTGGTGGTAAACCAGGACAATACCTTTAAGGCGGCGCTGGCCGAGGAGACGGCATCCTCCCTGAGGGAGCTGGGGATCCAGGTCACTGTGGAACGGCTGGCCTGGGAGGAGTTTACGGCCGCGTTGGAGAAGGGGGACTTTGACCTCTATCTGGGGGAGACGGCCCTGACCCCTGACTTCGATCTGAGCGCTCTCTTGGGAGAACGGGGGAGTCTTAACTATGGAGGATTCGCGGACGAGGAGACCTGGGAGCAGATGAGGATCTGCCAGGCGGCCCAGGGGGAGGAACGGGTGACTACAACCGTAAACCTTTGCGCCGGAATAGCAGAGCTTGCACCGGTCATTCCCCTTTGCTTCAAAAATGGCTCGTTGCTGACCCAGTGGGGACAGGTGTCGGGAGTCCTGCCTACTCAACGGGACGTGTTTGCGGGACTGGAGAATTGGAGGATCTTTTGAACCTGAAGATTTTCTGACAACGGATCCTGTCCGCTTGACGGGGGCGGGGGAGTTCTTTATAATAGGGCGGGGAAGGGCGGCGGGGCCGCCGGAGGACATATTGGATCTTGACATGGGTGGTGAAGGAGATGGAGGCAAATATCCTGGTGGTGGACGATGAGCCGGAGATCGCGGATCTGGTGACGGTCTATCTGCGGGGAGAAAATTTTCAGGTTTTTCCCTGCGGGACAGGAAGGGAAGCGTTGGAGGTGCTGGGCCGGGAGAAGATCGACCTGGCGGTCCTGGATGTGATGCTGCCCGATATCTCCGGGCTCAGTCTCTGCGCTGAGATCCGGCGGAGCTGGCAGTTTCCCATCCTGATGCTCACTGCCAAAACGGAGGACAGCGATAAGATCACCGGGCTGACTGTGGGAGCGGACGATTATATGACCAAGCCCTTCAGCCCTCTGGAGCTGGTGGCCCGGGTGAAGGCCCAGCTGCGGCGGTACACCCGCTACAACGGCGGGGAGAAGGAAGAGGGGGAGATCCTGAGCGTCAATGGCCTTACCATCAACAAGACCACCCACCAGTGCTGGCTCTATGATCAGCTGCTGAGTCTGACGCCCATTGAGTTTGACATTCTCTGGCTCCTCTGTGCCAACCGGGGGAAGGTGATCTCGGCGGAGGATCTGTTTGAGACGGTGTGGGGGGAGAAGTACCTGGATCGGAACAATACGGTGATGGTGCATATCCGGCGGCTTCGGGAGAAGCTGGGAGAGCCCAGCCGGAATCCCCGGTTTATCAAGACGGTTTGGGGCGTGGGATATAAAATTGAATGATTTAGAGAGGAAATGAAAAATTTTGATTGACAAGCGCTCCGGAATCGGGTATACTAATTCATGCCCTGTTTTTAGGGTCTGCATGGCGGCATAGCTCAGTTGGCTAGAGCATACGGTTCATACCCGTAGTGTCCCCGGTTCGAATCCAGGTGCCGCTACCAATCCCCAGGGGCGCCCGGCGCGGGGCGCTCCTCGGGGAACCCTCTCAACGTGGTTCGCCGTCCCCTGGCGCGTTGGTCAAGAGGTTAAGACACCGCCCTTTCACGGCGGTAACATGGGTTCGATTCCCATACGCGTCACCATATGGAGGCT
>JAAWBD010000007.1 GCA_022792495.1 Oscillospiraceae bacterium | reverse complement strand
CCAGTTCCTTGATCGTCCGGCCCATGAGGGCCACCGCGTCCATATTGATCCCCGCCCGGGTGGAGCCCACATTGACGCTTCCGCAGACCAGCTCCGTCTCGCTGAGGGCGGAGGGGAGGGAGCGGATGAGCCGCTCATCGGCGGGGGTCATGCCCTTCTGCACCAGGGCGGAGAAGCCCCCGATAAAGTTGACCCCCGTCTCGGCCCTGGCCCTGTCCAGAGCCACGGCGAAGGGGGTATAGTCCTCGCACCGGGAGGCCCCCGCCACCAGAGCCATAGGGGTCACAGAGATCCGTTTATTGACAATGGGGATGCCGAACTCAGCCTCAATATCCTCCCCGGTTTTCACCAGATCCTTGGCGGAGCGGACGATCTTCTCATAGATCTTCTCACAGGCTGCCCCGGGATCCGGGTCGCAGCAGTCCAGCAGGGATACCCCCATGGTGATGGTCCGCACATCCAGGTGCTGCTGGTCGATCATATGGATGGTATCCAAGATCTCGTTGGAATTGAACATAGGCATAGTATCGAACCTTCTTCCTTCACTGGGATGAGGTTAAGTGAAAAGGAAAAGCGTCCGGCGGAGCCGGACTATCTTCCTACGCCGCCTGGGGCGGCCACAGGTCAAACAGCTTTTTCACTTTTCATTTTTCACTTAAATGCGGTGCATGGCGTTGAAAATGTCCTCCCGCTGGGCATGGATGGTCAGGCCCTGGGCCTTGCCCTCCTCCTCCAGCAGCTTCACCAGCTCCGCAAAGGGGATCTTGGCCCCCTGGGTATCCACCAGCATGATCATGGTGAAATATTCCTGCAAAATGGTCTGGCTGATATCCAGCACATTGATCCCCTGCTCACTGAGCAGAGCGCACACCCGGGCGATGATGCCCACCTGGTCCTTGCCGATGACGGTAACGATAGCTCTCATACTAAAAATGCCTCCTTTGTATTGCGGTACACCCAAATGGCGCTTATGATATCGGCGCAGAATACGAACTGTAAGATACCGTTGACAACGGCCGCTTTGTTGGTGAGCCTTCCCTCCACCCGGCACCGCAGGACAGCGGCAAGACCCACAAGACCGCTGAGGGCAATGGTCATCACATCCACCACCCAGATCAGCACCGGCACCATGGGGATGGCAAAAAGCAGCATAGCCCCCAAAAACAGTACAATGTAGTTTTGTATGTGGAACAGCTTGATGAGCATGGAGACCAGGGCCAGTTTCCGCCCCTCCCATTCACCCCGGAGGCTCTGCCAGAGGATGACAACGCCCCCGATCAGGCCCAGCAGCCAAAGCAGCAACAGCAAAACCACAGGCGAAAGAGTGGGCGGCGCGCTACCACCCACGTCTGTCATGCTTCCCACCACCCAGATGGTATAAGGAAACACCGCCGCCGGCAAAAGTGGAAGCCACTTGGCTGCCTTCATCTTTCTCTCCCCTTTACTGCAATTCGTCCAAGGTCAGCTCGAAGGCAGGAAGGAAGTGCTCCATAAAATATTTCAGGGCGGGCAGCTCCATCTGCTCCAGGGCCTTCCGGGTCTGCTCCGCGGCCAGGGTGAACTCGTGGTTCCCCGCCTTTACCTCCTCCAGGCACTTGATATGAGCCGAGAGCTTGTCGGCGGCCTTCACCACCCCCAGCAGCTCCGGCTCCAGTTCCTCCCGGACATAGGGGGCAAAATTCCCTTGAAGCTCCTGGGGCAGAAGGGACAGCAGCTTGTCCGCCGCCACCCGCTCCACCGCCTTGTAGGCCTCTTTGATGGCCGGATTATCGTACTTCACCGGGGTGGGAAGATCCCCGGTGAGGATCTCCGAGGCATCGTGATACAGCCCGGCCACGGCGGCCTCGCCGGGATCCACCGTTCCTCCAAACTGTTCCCGCCCAATAACTGCAAGGGCGTGGGAGAGAACCGCCACCATGTGGGAGTGCTCCTGGATATTCTCCACCTGGGTGTTTCGCATCAATCCCCACCGGTCAATGTACCGCATCCGGCCCAGCAGGGCAAAAAAATTGTAGGACATAGGCCCCTCCTTGGCGTTTTCCTCTGGACGAACGCCCATTTCTATTCTATAATGTTTTTGCGCGTTTTGGATCGGTTTTGGACCGATGATTGTATCATGGTTTACAATCCTGTTTTTCGCCGTCTCATTATACACCATCAGGGCCCCTTCTTTCAAGAGGGAGGGGCGCCGGGAAGGAAAAACCCATGAAATTTGCCATCTACACCCTGGGCTGCAAGGTCAACCAATACGAGACCCAGGCCATGGAGGCCGAGCTTCTCCGCCGGGGGCACCAGCTCGTCCCCTTTGAGGACAGGGCCGACGCCTACATCATCAACACCTGCGCCGTCACCGCCATGAGCGGCCACAAGTCCCGGCAGATCATCCGCCGGGCCCAGAAGCAAAACTCCGCCGCCGCAGTAGGGGTGTGCGGGTGCTACTCCCAGGTGGAGCCCCAGGCGGTGGAGGCCCTGGGGGTGGATCTGATCTCCGGCCCCAGCGGGCGGATGGCCTTCCTGGACGAGCTGGAAGGGCTGGCCACAGCCCGGCTGGAGAGCCCCTCCCCCCAGGAGGCTCCACCCGCCCCTGGGACGCCCCGGATCACCGTTGGTAATATTATGTCAACCAGAACCTTTGAGGAGCTACCCTCGGGGGGGCTGGAGGGACGGACCCGGGCCATGCTGAAGGTGGAGGACGGCTGCGTCAACTTCTGCTCCTATTGTATCATCCCCTACGCCCGGGGGCCGGTGCGCTCCCTGCCCCTGGCTCGAGCGGAGGAGGAGGCCCGCGCCCTGGAGGAAAGGGGATACCGGGAGATCGTCCTCACAGGCATTGAGATCTCCTCCTGGGGCCAGGATCTGAAGAACGGCCAGGGCCCCGCTGATCTCATCCGGGCGGTCTGCCAGGCCGCCCCCCACTGCCGGATCCGGCTGGGCTCCCTGGAGCCTCGGACGGTGACAGAAGAGTTCTGCCGCCAGCTCTCCAGTTTACATAATCTGTGTCCTCACTTCCACCTCTCCCTCCAGTCAGGCTGCGACGCCACCCTGAAACGGATGAACCGGAAATATGACACCGCCCGGTATGTTGAGAGCGTGGAGCTGTTGCGAAAGCATTATGTAAACCCCGGGATCACCACCGACCTGATCGTGGGCTTTCCCGGAGAGACGGAGGAGGAATTCAGCCAGACCCTGGACTTTATGGAGAGGTGCGCCTTCACCGCCATGCACATCTTCCCCTACTCCCGCCGCCCCGGCACCCCGGCGGACAAGATGCCGGAGCAGATCCCCAACGCCGTGAAGGAGGAGCGGGCCCGCCGGGCCGCGGCGGTGGCGGACAGGCTTCAGGCCACTTTTCTTCAGAGCCTTGTGGGACAAACCATCCCCGTCCTTTTTGAGGAGGAAAAAGGGGGCCTTTGGCGGGGGCACACTCCTAACTATGCGGAGGTCTTTGTCTCCTCGGAGAAAAGTTTACATAATATTGAAATGTCTGTCCGCATCACCAGTACAGGTGACACAGGGCTGACAGGCAGTCTTGTCTCATGATTTAGAGCCGGCTGTATGACCACAGGAAAATTGGGATCCATGGAGGAGCAATAACGTGAATACGCCCACATTGGAAACAGCCCGTCTGATTTTAAGAAGATTTACAGAAAAAGATCTGGACGCTCTTTTTCTGATCTTGAAGGATGAAAGCGCCAATCAATTTTTACCCTGGTTCCCCCCGAAAAGCTTGGATGAGGCGAAAGATTTCTTTGAAAAAAGATATGCTTCAAAATACAGGCTTCCTCAGGGCTATGATTACGCCATCTGTTTGAGGGAAAACAATTTTCCAATAGGTTATATCCATGTGGGTATAGAGGAAAGCCATGACCTTGGGTATGGACTTCGCAGAGAATTCTGGCATAGGGGAATCGCTACGGAAGCGGCTAAAGCAGTCATAGAACAAGTAAAGAAGGATGGCCTTCCCTATATTACGGCCACACACGACCGGGACAATCCAAGAAGCGGCAGTGTGATGCAAAAAGTGGGCATGACATATCGCTATTCCTATGAGGAACAATGGCGGCCAAAGAATTTTCCTGTCATATTCAGAATGTATCAGCTCAACTTTGCCGGCAGTGAGGATTTTGTGTATCAAAAATATTGGAACATATCCCGGAACCATTTTATTGAAAAATTATGATCAAAATGCGCAAATTTATTTTTGAAACAGGGCCGGTGGTTCCCGTCTTGCTTCCCTTCCGGTTTTATGATAGAATAGTTTGATTTTTCAAAATCTCCTTTGTGAGGTGGCCTATGGCGGAAAAGATCAATGGGAGATTGGCCTACGCCGATCTGCTGCGGGTGTTTGCCTCCTTTGCGGTGATCCTGTTTCACCTGGCGGGCGGGGACGTCTCCGTGGTGCCGGTTGGTTCTCCAAACTGGCAGATCTTCAACCTCTATAACTCCCTGACCCACTGGTGCGTGCCGGTGTTCGTCATGCTGTCGGGGATGTTCATGCTGGACACCAAAAAGGCCCTCCCTCTCTCCAGGCTGCTGCTCCATAACTGCCTGCGGATCCTGGTCTGTTTGATGTTCTGGGGCGGAGTATATGCCACGGTGGAGTACTGCACCGCCGGGGGAAGGTTCACCTGGCCCGGGCTGTGGGCGGCCATTCTGGGCGCCCTCCGGGGGGATACCCGGTATCATCTGTGGTTCCTCTATATGATCCTGGGGCTCTACCTTATCACCCCCGCCCTCCGGGCCTTCTGCCGGGGAGCCAGCCGGGGGGAGCTCCACTGGTTCTTTTTTATCGCCTTTCTCTTCGCCTCAGTGCTGCCCACCCTGTTCAAGCTGTGGCCCCGGTGGGGGATCCTCCCCGTCCTCCGGGTGTGGTACGAGCTGCTGGACATCCAGCTGGTGATGGGGTATGTGGGCTACTATGTGGCGGGGTGGTACCTGCGGGAGTACACCCTGAGCCGCCTGGCCGAGGCCCTGGTCTATGTCTTTGGCCTGGGGGGAGCCGCCCTCACCGTATGGGGCACCAGCGTGCTCTCCCACGCGGCGGGACGGCTGGTGGAGTCCCTGTACAGCTTTTTTGCCCCCAATGTGGCCGCCTTCTCGGTGGCCATCGTGGTGCTGTTCCGCTACGTGCTGGGGATCAGCGAGGAGCGCTCCCGCCGGCAGCGGCTGGGGGGCGTGGCCAGGGTCTCCTTCGGCATCTACCTGGTTCACGACCTGTTCCTCACCCTGCTGCGGAACCTGGACATCACCGTACTGTCCTTCCCCCCGGTGGCCTCCATTCCGGCCCTGGCCATGGCGGTGTTCCTCTGTTCCTTCGTGGTGGCCTGGCTGATCTCCAAGGTGCCGTTTATCGGCAGGTGGCTGACATAAATGAAAAGCTAAAGCGGGTCAAACCGCTTTTCACTTTTCAATTTTCACTCTACAAGAAAGGAGGGGCCCTTCCGGATGCTGTTTTCCAGTCCTGTATTTTTGTTTTGCTTTCTGCCCTTTGTGCTGACCGGATACTATGTCTTTCTGCGGGGACTGCGGCGGGGGCAGAATCTGTTCCTTTTGGTGTGCTCCCTCTTTTTCTACGGCTGGGGGGAGCCCCGGTTCCTCCTGGTCATGCTGGGCTCCATCCTGATGAACTATGGCTTTGGCCGGTGGGTCTACCGGCAGAGGTTCCGGGGGAAGCATAAGACTCTCCCGGTGGCGGTGGCGGTGGTCTGCAACCTGGCCCTGCTGTTTGTCTTTAAGTACCTTGGGTTTGCGGTGGGATCCCTCAACAGCCTGGGGCTGGGGCTCACCGTTCCGGTCATTGAGCTGCCCATCGGCATCTCCTTCTTCACCTTCCAGGCCTTGAGCTATGTGTTTGACGTGGCCATGGGGCGGACGGAGGTGCAGCGCTCCCCCCTGACGCTGGGGCTCTACATCTCCTTCTTCCCCCAGCTCATTGCGGGGCCCATCGTGAAGTACTCCGACGTGGCCTGGCAGATCAACAACCGGGTGGAAAGCTGGGAGGCCTTCTCCGCCGGGTGTACCCGGTTCCTCATCGGCCTTTCCAAGAAGGTGCTCCTTGCCAACCAGATGGCGGTGGTGGCCGACCGGGTCTTTGCCATGGAGCCGGGGAGCCTTTCCACCCCCATGGCCTGGCTGGGCTCGGTATGCTACACCTTCCAGATCTACTATGACTTCTCCGGCTACTCCGACATGGCCATCGGCCTGGGGAAGATGTTTGGCTTTCACTTTCTGGAGAACTTCGACCATCCCTATGCCGCTGCCAGCGTCACCCAGTTCTGGCGGCGGTGGCACATCTCCCTGAGCACCTGGTTCCGGGACTATGTGTACATCCCCCTGGGGGGCAACCGGGTGGGGAAACTCAAGCACGTTCGGAACCTGCTGGTGGTTTGGCTGCTGACGGGGCTATGGCACGGGGCCAACTGGACCTTTGTGCTGTGGGGGCTTCTCTATGCCCTGCTGCTTATCGGGGAAAAGTATATCCCCCACCTGAACCGGCTGCCCACCCCCCTGGGCCGGGTCTACACGCTGCTGGCGGTAAACCTTCTGTGGATGCTCTTCCGGGCAGACACGCTGGAATACGCCGGGGGCTTTTTCCTCACCATGCTGGGGTGGAACGGAACGGGAGGGGCGGATCCCGCCTGCGGACTCTATCTGATGGAGAACCTGCCCCTGCTCCTGCCGGCGCTGCTGTTCTCCTTCCCCTTCGCCCCCCGGCTTTGGGAGCGGCTGGAGAGATCCCGGCTCTGGGGCAAGGATCCCGCCCCCATCCTGGATCTGCTCTACTCCCTGGGGCTGGCGGCGGCGGGGGTTTTGTGCGTGTGCTATCTGGTGAAAGGGACCTATAACCCCTTTATCTATTTCCGTTTTTAAGCGTTTTTCTCTATTTTGAGCAGAAAGGAGGCTTGTCCATGGACAGGCGGCGCAATTCCTACACCGCAGTGCTCTTTTTGGCGGGGCTGGCGGCGGCCATGCTCTATCTGGTTCTTGGACTGGCCCCCAGCTCCAAGGGCTTCCGGGAGGTGGCCCGATCCGGCCGGCCGGTTCCCCAGGCCCTCTGCTCCAAGGATCCCACCCCGAAGGAGGAAGCCAGGGAGCGGCCTCCTGCCCGCTCCACCGTCCGACCCCTTCAAAACTCCCTGAGCCCCTCCCTCCCCTCCCTGGAGGAGAGCCTGGAGGCCTTCAGCCGGTTCACCCAGGAGGCGGATCCCGCCCTCAACCAGCTTTTGGATCGGGATCACGGATTCATTGAGCTCTATGGAGGGATCCAGCGGCTGCTGAGACGGAGGATCGTGGAGGATACCGACCCCCAGTACACCGTGGTCAAGCTGGAGGGGGAGCTGCTCACCTTTGCCGAGCTGGAGGGGGAGCAGATGGATATGACCACCCGGGCGGAGGAGATGGCCGCCTTTGCCCAGCGGATCGCCAAGGAGTACCGCACCCCCCTGCTCTATGTGCAGGCCCCCTCCAAGCTGTCCGTGGCCCCCTTGCCTGACGGCATTGAGGACTACTCCGACCGGGAGGCCGACCAGCTCCTGGCCCTGCTGGAGGAGGCGGGGGTGGACACCCTGGATCTTCGGCCGGTCTTTGTCCAGGCCGCCCAGGAGGATCCCGAGAACGCCAGGGAGCTATTTTACCGCACGGATCACCACTGGAGCCCCGAGGGGGCCTTCCTGGGCTATCAGACCCTGTGCGAAAAGCTGGAGGAAGACTACCGGTTCCGGATCGACGAGGAGCTCACCGACCCGGAATCCTTCGATAAGTATAGCTTCCGGGCCGCCTTTTTGGGCTCACAAGGGCGGCGGGTGGGCTCCCTCTACGCCGGGGAGGACGATGTGGAGATCTGGTCGCCCAAGTTCTCCACCGATCTGACCTACTCGGTGCCCCTGATCGGGGTCAAGCGGGAGGGGCCCTTTGTGGTGAGCGTGCTCTTCCCCGAGCGGCTGGCCGAAACCGACCGCTATGAGACCAACCCCTACACCATCTACGCCGGGGGGGATTACCTTCTCTCCCGGGCAGTGAATGAGAACAACCCCAAGGGCAAGCGGATCCTGATCCTCCGGGATTCCTTCGGCTGTGGGCTGACCCCCTTCCTGAGCCTGTGCTGTCAGGAGGTCATCGCCATGGATCCCCGGCAGTTCAACGGCAATCAGGACATGATGCTGCACTACGTGAACTGGCTGGAGCCCGACCTGGTCATCGTGCTGAACTCCACCGGTTCCCTGCGGGTGGACAAGCTCTACCCCTACCTCCCCACTGCCCGGGCGGCGGCCCTGGCGGAGAAACGAGCGGAGGAAGGGCAGGAATAAGGGGCCGGAGCGGTACGGCTTATCCCCGGGGCGTTTCCTTTTGGGAATGCCCCGGGGGCAGGCCGTACCGCTTTTTGCACTTTGATATTTTTATATCTTTTCTCTTTTCCCGTTTCTCTTTTCTCTATATTTTGGTAGTTTTGCCGCTTTTCATTGGACATAGAATATAGTATCATTTGGCCCAATGAGCGCTTTTTTGTTTAAAATATCCCTTCACGCGCTCCCCCTTTTCCGGAGGTAATTTCTTTTATGAATACAAGAAAAACCAAGATCATCTGCACCCTGGGCCCCGCTGTGGACAGCGAGGAGATGCTTCGCAAGCTGGTTCTGGCCGGGATGAACTGCGCCCGGTTCAACTTCTCCCACGGCACTCACGAGGGGCATCTGGCCACCTATAACCGGCTGTGCCGGGTTCGGGATGAGCTGGGACGGCCTGTGGCCGCCCTGCTGGACACCAAGGGCCCCGAGATCCGCATCCGCTCCTTCCAAAACGGCTCCATCACCCTGGCGGAGGGGGAGAGCTTTACCCTCTCCACCCAGGACAGGGAGGGGGACGAGAGCGGGGTCTCGGTCACCTATGAGAACCTGCACAGCGAGGTCCACCCCGGCACCCGGATCCTCATTGACGACGGACTGGTGGAGCTGCGGGTGGAGGCCATTGAGGGACAGGATATCCACTGTACAGTGGTCACCGGCGGCCCCCTGAGCAACAACAAGTCCATCAACATTCCCGACACCAAGATCCAGCTGCCCGCCCTCACAGAGAAGGATCGGGCCGACCTGCGCTTTGCCGCCGAGCACGACTTTGACTTTGTGGCCGCCTCCTTTGTCCGGAAGGCCCAGGATGTGCTGGACATCCGGGAGGAGCTGAACAAGTGGGGCGGTGAGGAGGTTCGCATCATCACCAAGATCGAGAACCGGGAGGGCGTGGACAACTTTGACGAGATCCTCGCCGCCGCCGACGGAGCCATGGTGGCCCGGGGCGACCTGGGGGTGGAGATCCCCGCCTACGAGGTGCCCATCATCCAGAAGGACATGATTGCCAAATCCTCCGCCGCGGGGAAGAACGTGGTCACCGCCACCCAGATGCTGGACTCTATGATCCGCAACCCCCGGCCCACCCGGGCGGAGGTGAGCGACGTGGCCAACGCCGTCTTTGACGGTACAAGCTGCGTCATGCTCTCCGGGGAGACCGCCTCGGGCAAGTATCCCATTGAGGCCCTGGAGACCATGATCCGCACCGTGGAGGCCGCAGAGGGGGCCATCAACTACTGGAAGCGGTTCCGCCGGCTGGGCTACCGCTGCGACGATCCCCACTCCATCAACGAGGCCATCAGCCACACCTGCTGCACCACCGCCATGGATCTGGAGGCCACTGCCATTCTGGCGGCCACCACCTCGGGCCACTCCGCCCGGGTGATCTCCCGGTTCCGCCCCGCCTGCCCCATCATCGGGCTCACCACCACCGAGAAGGTGCGCCGGCAGCTGGCCATCTCCTGGGGCGTCCAGCCCCTGCTCTACGGGGAGGTGGACTCCACAGACCGGTTGTTCTCCCTGTGCGTGGAGACCGCCCGGAAGGAGGGCGTGGTAAAGCCCGGGGACACGGTGGTCATCACCGCCGGCATCCCCCTGAGCACCAAGGGCACCACCAACCTGATCAAGGCCCAGGTGGTAGACGAGCCGGTGTAAACACAAAAAAGCAGCTGGGGAAGGTTCCCCAGCCGCTTTTTTTATTTTATGGCGTTTTCGCAAAACCGCATCAGGATCGCTGCTGTCTCCGCCCTTGTGGCGTATCCTCCGGGGTGGATACCCCCCCAGTCGGTGCCGTTGATAAGGCCCTTCGCCTTGGCCCAGGCCACCACCAATGCGTAATATTTCCCATATCCACAAAGGACTTTTTCTCCCTTTCCCGGGAGAAGAGATCATAAAGTCCTTGCTTTTTTCGGAGGCAGCAGGGCGAATGTTTGCCCTAACGATCCAGCTCCCGCAGCTTTTCCTCGTAAATCCCGCACAGCTCCTCCGCCGCCTCCATGTCGGCGGCCTCGGCGATGATCCGCAGGGCGTTGCGGCTGCTCATGGGGGCCAGGTAGACCCAGCCCTCCCCCACCTTCAGCCGCGCCCCCTCCCCCTGGGGGGCAGCGGAGAGGGTCTCCAGGGCTCTGCCCATGACCCGGCCCCGGCCGGAGCGGAGGGGCACCTCCCCCCGGGCGGTGGCGAACCGGGGGATGGAGTGATCCAGCAGGGCCAGGGTCTCTCCGGTAAGTCCCAGACGGGCGGCAATACGGCAGGCGGCAAAGATCCCGTCCCAGAACCAGGGCTGCTCCCGCCAGAGCCGCTGGGCCTCCTCCCCGTCCCGGCCCAGCCGGAGGAGCCGGCCCCGGGAGCCCCGGGCGACCCCCTCGGCGGCGGCGGGGGCCCAGGAGGGCAGAGCGGCGGCCTTCCGCCCCTGCTCCATCTCGATCCGGGTCAGCAGCACCAGGAGCCGATCCGGGGAGATGAGCCGCCCCTCCTCATCCCAGGCAGCAAGGCGGAACCCGCCCCAGTCCGCCGAGAAAACCGGGTATCCCCGGCCGCTCCCCCGGCGCACCCGGCAGCCCAGGGCGGTGAGGGCGGAGGCCAGTACGTCGTTGGCCCCCTCCCCTCGCTCCACCTGCACCGTCAGGGGCCGCAGGGGGATGGAGACCAGCTGAGACAGGCGAGCAGCCTCGGAGGCGTAGCCCGGGCGGGTACCCGCCACCGTCTCAAAGCCCCCCACCCGGCCTGCGGGCACCCGGCTGCCCTCCCCCCGGAGGAGGGCTCCCTCCAGCCTCCGCTGCCCATCCCGGCTCAGGGGCAGCCCGTCGGAGCCAAACAGCCGCAGCTCGGCGGTGTCCCCATCCTGCTGGATAAAAAGGGTTACAGGAAGGCCGTAGTATCTTCCCAGCCAGGCCCCCGCCGAGGAGCAGGGGGCGTCGCTGACCAAAACCGTGCCCCCGGCGGCGGCCACTCCGCTCCCCACAGCCCGGGCCAGCATATCCGCCCCACGGCCTCCAGCCCAGCCCAGGCCAACCTGCTCCTCCTCCCCCAGAAGGGAGCCCAGGGCCACCAGGGTCTCGGGGGTCAGCTCCTCCCCGATCCGACCCCGGAGGGCTCCCCCGGCGGAGAACTTCAGAGGGGCGGCCTGGCCCCCTGTCACCTGGGAGGCAGTGGCCTTGCCCCCCTCGCTCACCCGGTGGCCAGGCCACAGCTTCACCCCGGGAGCCACGATGGCCTCTGTCCCCACCACCGCCCTCTCCCCCAGGACAGCACCGGGGCCCACCACCGCCCAGGGGTGGACTTGGGAGCCCTTACACAGGATGGCGCCGGAGACCTCGGCCCCCTCCCCCACCGCCCCTCCCAGCAGTACGGACCGCTCCACCACCGCCCCGGTGGCCACGGTGGATCCCTCCCCCAGCACGGTGTAGGGACCCACTGTACAGCCCGGAGCCAGGGAGACCCGCCGTCCGATCCAGCAGGGTTCCCTCACCACCGCTCCTGCCGGGATCCTTCCCCGGCCCTCCTCCAGATCCAGATCCACCTTGCCCTCCAGGGCGTCGGCGGCGGCCTCCAGATAGGCCGCGCAGTCCCCCATATCCTGCCAGTAGCCGGGCACCTCCCAGCCGTAGAGTGGCTCTCCCTCCGCCAGCAGCCGGGGAAAGAGCTCCTTGCCAAAATCACAGGGTCCCTCCTCCGGCACCCGATCCATGGCCCGGCGGGACAGGATATAGATGCCCGTGTTCACAAGCTCCGTGTCCACCTGCCTCCAGCCCGGCTTCTCCACAAAGCCCAGGATCCTGCCCTGGCTGTCGGTGCGTACCAGGCCGTACTCCAGGGGCTCCTCCCGGCGGCACAGGGCCAGGGTCGCGGTGGAGCGGCAGCTCTGATGAAGGGCCATGAGCTCCCCCAGTTCCAGGTCGCAGACCCCATCCCCGCTGACCACCAGGAAGTCCTCCTCCCCCAGGAAGTCCATGCACCGCTTTACCCCTCCGGCGGTGCCCAGGGGCTCTTCCTCTATAAAGTAGGTCAGCCTGACCCCATACTCACCGCCATCCCCAAAGAAATCGGTGACGGCGGCGGGCAGACACCGTAGGGTGACGGCGATCTCGGTGATCCCATGGCGGCGGAGCAGATCCAGGATATGCCCCAGCACAGGCTTTCCAAACAGAGGGGTCATGGGCTTGGGCCGCCCGATGGTCAGCGGCCGGAGCCGGCTGCCCTCTCCCCCCGCCAAAATCACAGCTTTCACAGGGAACACCACCTTTTCCATGATGTCCCTTAGTATGGCTTTCAAAAAACAGAAAAATACCCGCCCTTGTCCGGGGCGGGTATTTGTGATATGATAGAAAAAAATCAAAGGAGGCCCCCATGGAACAGCTGAGACCCGGCCGCTACCGCCACTTCAAGGGCAGGGAATACCGCCTTATCTCCCTGGCCAAGCACTCTGAGACCCTGGAGCCCATGGTGATCTACCAAGCCCTCTACGGGGAGGGCGGCCTCTGGGTTCGCCCGGCGGAGATGTGGAGCCAGCATGTGGAGCGGGACGGCTATTCCGGCCCCCGGTTCACCTACATAGGAGAGTGATCCCATGAACATTCAGATCTTCGGCAAGTCCAAATGCTTTGACACCAAAAAGGCGGAGCGCTATTTCAAGGAGCGGCGGGTAAAATTCCAGGCCGTGGACATCCTCCGCTACGGCATGAGCCGGGGGGAGCTCCAAAGCGTGATCCGGGCCGTGGGGCTGGAGGCCCTGGTGGACTGGAAAAACCCCGACGCCGCCCTGCTGAAATACCTCTCCCCCGAGGAGGCCAAGCTGGAAAAGCTCTTCGAGGATCCCAAGCTCATCAAAACCCCCGTGGTTCGCAACGGAAAGCAGGCCACCGTGGGCTATGAGCCCGAGGTGTGGAAAGCCTGGGAATAAGGTGAAGGCCCCAAAACCAAACGGTTTTGGGGCCTTGCTCACCGGCCGCCCAGCAGGGCTTCCAGCCGTCTTTTGTACAGCGGCTCATCGATCCGCAGGATCACATCCACCTTGGCCTCCGGAATATCGTCGGTATAGACCGCCAGCTCCTGCATGGGATCGTAAAAGATCACCTGTCCATAGCAGCGGTCGTCGTTGGTGCAGCAGTGGCAGCCGCACTCCCGGGACTCCAGGGTCATCTCGGGCCACAGGGCCACCCCCATGGCCACCGCGTCCGGAAGATCCACCATAGCCCTCGCCCCCCGGCGGATGTTGTAGGCCAGCAAGGAGCGGTTGCAGTCCACGGCAAATTTCCCCACCGCCCCGGACTTCGAGATCCGCTCCAGATCCCCCTCATTCCAGGCCGCCTCGCCGATACACATGTCAAAGCCGATGACTGTAAGGGGGATGCCGCTCTCCACCAGTATCCGGTAGCTCTCCGCGTCCTCATAGACATTGAACTCGGCCACCGGGGTGGTGTTCCCCGGCCCAAAGCCCCCGGTGCCCATGGACCAGATCCGCTTGATCCCCGCCATGGCCTCCCGATCCCGGAGGATGGCGGTGGCCACATTGGTGGCCGGGCCCAGCATCACCAGCTCCAGCTCCCCAGGATACCTCCGGGCCTGCTCCAGGATGTAATCCACAGCATGGACGGAGGCGGGAGCCTTCTTCGGGTGGATCAGATCCAGATCCCCCATGCCGTCGTCCCCGTGAACGTTCACCGCCGTCACCGCCTCCCGGCACATGGGCCGGTCCAGGCCGGGGTAGACCTCCAGCTCCTCCCTGCCGCACACCTCCAGGGTCATCAGGGCATTCAGGGTGGCCTTATCCAGGGGCACGTTGCCGCACACCGTGGTCAGCCCCAGCACCTCCACCTCCGGGGACAGGACAGCCATCATCAGGGCCACCGCGTCGTCGGAGCCGGTGTCCGTATCGATCACAAATTTTCTCATGTTCCCGCTCTCCTCTCAAGGTTTTTTGAACAGCCTCACTTTACCCCATCCCACCCCAAAAGGCAAGGTCAAATGACCAAAACCAGAAAGGAGACCCCTCCATGGATCTCACCGCCATCCCCAAGGACATTCCCAGTCAGGCCCTTTTCTACCCAAAGGGCTCCCACATTCTCTCTGACCTGGAGGAAAACCATCACTTTTTCATCCTTCTGGAGGGGATGGCCGATGTGATGTACCTGGGCCCCGGCGGGGAGGATATGCGGGTCTACCGCTATCTCCCCGTAGACTTTTTCGGGGAGGTGGAAATGCTCACCGACCACCGCCAGCCCCTGCCCGTCATCGCTGCCGCCGACTGCCGGATCCTCCGCCTGTCCCACAGGGACGTGCTGGCCTGGATGGAGCGGGATTTCACCCTCTCCCGCCACGTCATGGGCCGGATGTGCCAAAAACTCCTGGACGGCATGACGGGCAAGGCTCAGATGCGCTACCTCACCCAGGCCCAACGGTATCTCCTGGCCATGGAGGCCCACGCCAGGGCAGGGGAGCTCCCCCTCCTCACCAAGGAATCCCTCTGCCAGGAGCTCTGCGTCCCCCTGCGAAGCCTGAACCGCATCATCGCCCAGTGCGCCGACCGCTACCGCTTTGAGAAGGGCCGCTTCACCGCCGCACCCTAAAGAAGGACTGACAGGCCTTTGCCTGTCAGTCCTTTCCTTTTCAGCCCAGTGCCCTCTCCAGCATCCCCCGGTACTCCTCCACCGCCCAGTCCGGGGCGGTGAGGCCCACCCCGTCCCCCAGGCCGAAAAGCCAGCCGTAGAACTGGGGGGAGACCACCGCGTCCACCGTCAGCACAAAGTGCTCCTCCCCGTCGGGGATGAGCATGGCCTCCTGGCCAAACCGATCCAGCATCACGTTGACAAACCGGTTCTCACACCGCAGGCGCACCTTCCCCTCCCGGCCGGAGAACATGTGGAAATGCCTCTGCCCATACTCCGCCAGGTCAAAGTCCCGGCAGCCCTCGCCCCCCTCCCGGGGGAGCCCCGTCATGGTCAGCCCCGCCATCCGATCCACCCGGTAGTGGCGCAGGGCGGTTCCCCCATGCTCCCAGCCCACCAGATAGTAGTTTTCATCGCTCCAGATCAGCCCGTAGGGGGAGACCAGATACCCCTTCCCCTCCCGGCGGAACACCTTCTCCCCGCGGACATCGTAGTCAAAGTACCGGAAGGTCACCGCCCTCCCCCCAGCAATGGCGGCGTGGAGCCGGTCGATGGCGTAGTAGACGCTCTCGTTGTCGGTCTTTACCCGCCTGTCCACATACACCTGCCGCCGCAGCTGCTTGGCCTGGTGCTCGCTGGTAAGGCCGGAGAGCTTGCGGATCAGGCTCTCGCTCTTCTTCCGGCTGATGAACCGGGAGGACTGCACCGCGTCCACCAGCAGCTTCAGCTCAGGGAGCTCAAACTCCCGCTCCCCCACAAACCAGCCCCCGTTCTTCCCCTTCCGCAGCTGGACGTCCAGCCCAAAATCCTGCAGGGTCTCCATGTCGGTATAGATGCTCTTCCGCTCCGCCGGGATCTCCGCCCGGGCCAAGGCCTGGATCAGCTCCGGGGTGGAGATGGGATGCTCCTCATCTCCCTTTTTCAGCAGCAGCTGATACAGGACCAACAGCTTGGCCTTCTGGTTGCCTCTCTTTGCCAAGGAACTCTCCCCCTTTCACAGCCTTAGGATAGGGCTTTCACTGTCCTATAAATAGGACTATACTCTCTTTTCCCCTATTTTGCAAGAAAAATCTTTTCAGATTGCAAGCCGCTCTTGACATTTCTGCTCTACCGTGATACCATATATCCTGTTAAACCTGTATAGAGGCACGGTTTTCATCAGTATCCCCAGCAAGGCCAGGCAGCCGTTGGGAGGGAAAGGGAAAGCCGCCGAGGGAGACAACGGTGCCTGCCAAAGTCCTCCCGGGCCGTCGGGGAATACCCGCCGGACTGTCACAGTATTCTGTGGAGTGCTATCCGGGTCTGTCTGACCATCCGGGTCTTGGCCCTTCGGTCTCACATTCCATTGGGGCGCCTCCGCAGGGAGGCGCCCTTTTTGCAGGAGAGCTCCTTCCCTCCTCCATTTCCCCGGTTCCCGCCTCCCCACCGTACAGCCCGCCCTTCAGGTTTTTCCCTTTACAAGCCGCCCTGGCCGTGGTATAATAATTTATCTGCTGTTCCTTCGATTTTTGAATGAATCGGAGACGAAAGATTCAAATTTTTGTTGGGAGATGTTTTTGTGCGTATTACCGGCATCCAGGTGGGCCGTCTGTCCCTCCCTCTGGCCCACCCCTTCAAGACCGCCCTGCGCACCGTTGACCGGCTGGAGGACGTGGTGGTCCGGGTCACCGGAGAGAATGGACTGGAGGGGTATGGCGAGGCACCCCCCACCGCCGTTATCACCGGGGACACCACCGGCTCCATCCTCTGCGCCATTCAGGATTTTATCGCCCCCGCCATCCTGGGCATGGATCTGATGGATCTCCCCGCCGTCATGGAAAAGCTCCAGGGCTGCATGGTCCACAACACCACCCCCAAGGCGGCGGTGGACATGGCCCTCTACGACCTGTGGGCCAAGAGCCAGGGCAAGCCCCTCTACCAGCTGCTGGGTAACGCCAGACAGAGCTTCGAGACCGACATCACCATCTCGGTGAACCCCACCGGGGAGATGGTGAAGGACAGCCTGGAGGCCCTGTCCAAGGGCTTCACCACCTTAAAGATCAAGGTGGGCAAGGAGGGAACCGCCGACGTTCAGCGCATCGCCGCCATCCGTCAGGCCGTGGGCCCCAACGTGAAGCTCCGGGTAGACGCCAACCAGGGCTGGACCGCCGAGCAGTCGGTGGCCATCATCAAGACCATGGAGGACAAAGGGCTGGACATTGAGCTGGTGGAGCAGCCCGTCCCCGCTTTGGATGTGGCCGGCCTCAAATTCGTCACCGGGGAGGTGGACACCCCCATCCTGGCGGACGAGGCCGTGTTCTCCCCCTTGGACGCCGCCAACCTTATCGCCATCCACGCCGCCGACTACATCAACATCAAGCTGATGAAAACCGGAGGCATCTGGAACGCCCTGAAGATCTGCGACCTGGCCAAGCGGCACAACGTCAAGTGCATGATCGGCTGTATGCTGGAAAGCCAGGTTTCGGTGGCCGCCGCCGCCCACCTGTGCGCCGGGCAGGAGGTCATCGCCATGGCCGACCTGGACGGCCCCAGCCTCTGCGCCTGCGAGCCCTTCCCCGGCGGCCCCATTTTCAACGGCCCCACCATCTCCATGAGCGGTGACCCCGGTATCGGCGTCCAGTTCTCCACAGAGTGGAAGTAAAGCAAGTAAAAATATGTATCGTCTCCGCCATCCCCGGCGGTCATGATAGGGCCCCTCCGGCCCCACATCAAACGGAAGGAAGGATAAAACCATGAAGCTTACCAAACGACTGACCGCTCTGTCTCTGGCCGCGGCTCTGACCCTGGGCCTGGCCGCCTGCGGCGGCAAGAAGGATCCCGATCCCGCTGTCAGCGGAGATCCCACCCCCTCCGCTGAAGGCGCCACCTACCGCCAGCTCTACTCCAGCGAGGTGGAGACCATGAACTACCTGGCCACCACCACCTTCGAGAATCTGCGTATCCCCGCCAATGTGGTGGATACCCTCATTGAGTACGACCGCTACGGCGTGGTTCAGCCCGCCCTGGCCGAGAGCTGGGAGCATAACGAGGATTCCAGCCAGTGGACCTTCCACATCCGCCAGGGAGTCAAGTGGGTGGACAAGACCGGGGCCGAGGTGGCCGACGTCACCGCCCACGACTGGGTCTCCGCCGCCTACTACATCCTGGACGCCAACAATGATTCCGGCAGCGAGTACAACTGGGACGTGGCCCAGGTGACCAACGCCCACGCCTACTATGAGTACACCGCCTACCTCCTGGCTCTGGAGACCGCCACCGACGGCACCGATGAAAACGGCAACCCCGTCAAGCTGGACGAGGACGGGGACGTGATCGAAGAGGTCGCCCCCGTGGCCAAGGAGGACATTGGCGTGAAGGCCGTGGACGACTATACCCTGGTGTTCACCCTGGACGCCCCCTGCCCCTACTTCCTGTCCATGCTGTGCTGGAGCGCCTTTATGCCCGTCAACGGCGAGTTCCTGGACGCCCATAAGGATACCTTCGGCATCGACAACGACAACCTTCTGTACTGCGGCGCCTACATCCTCTCCGACTTCCAGCCCCAGGTTCAGCAGATTCTGACCAAGAACGCCTCCTACTGGGACAAGGACAACATCTTCATCGACACCATCCAGCGCACCTATAACTCCGAGGCGGGCACCCTGGGCACCACCATGTTCCTCCAGGGCGAGGTGGACGAGGCCGAGATCAGCGCCAACCTGCTGAGCAGCCTCATGTCCTCCTACTCCGACCAGATCCACTCCAGCCGTCCCAACCCCTCCTACTCCTACTGGTACCTGTTCAACTTCGATCCCAACTTCGACGCCCAGTACGAGCCGGAGAACTGGAAGCTGGCGGTGAACAACGAAAACTTCCGCCTATCCATCATGCACGGCCTCGACCGGGTCAACGCCCTCCAGGTCTATAACCCCGAGGATCCCGAGTCCGAGCTGAGCAACACCATCACCCCCCTGTCCTTCGCCTCGGCCAGCAAGGATTACGCCAACTACGCCGGCCTTGCCAAGTACACCGACGGGGATACCTTTGACTCCGCCAAGGCCCTGGAGTACAAGGACAAGGCCATGGCTGAGCTCTCCGCCGCCGGCGCCACCTTCCCCGTGAAGGTCTACGTCCGCTACAACCCCTCCACCACCAACTGGGCTGACGAGTGCCAGCTCCTGGAGCAGCAGCTGGAGGGCCTACTGGGTACCGACTACATCGACGTGATCGTGGAGGCCGGCCCCGACACCGGCTTCCTGGGCGCCGTCCGCCGCACCGGCAACTACGGCCTGATGAAGTGCAACTGGGGCGCCGACTTCGCCGACGCCTCCGCCTTCATCGTGGATCCCTTCAAGGTGGGCTCCTCCTACAGCTTTATCTTCAAGAGCGAGGATCCCCAGACCAAGGCCTACTACCAGGAGTACCTGGATCTGGTGGCCACCGCCCTGAAGATCACCAACGACGAGGAAACCCGCTACGAGACCTTCGCCCAGGCCGAGTCCATCCTTCTGGATCACGGCTTCGCCATTCCCATGCACACCAGCTCCAAGAGCTACTCCTTCTCCCTCCTCAATCCCCTGGAGGGCCCCTACGCCGCCTTCGGCTTCGCCACCTACCGGTTCAAGGGCCAGCACCTGCTGGAGAAGTCCATGGGCATGGAGGAGTTCCACGCCGCCTACGAGCAGTGGCTCACCGAGCGTGACGCCGCCGTAGCCGCCGCGAAATAAAGAAAAACCCAACCCTGACCCGATCCGCCGCAGTGCTCCCCGGCGCCCCCTCGCGGGGGCCCGGGGCGCTGCCATGCGGAACCCGGGCGTTTGGGCCTCTGAATAAAACCCTGACAGAGGCCCAAACGCCTGCGCTCCGCTTAAAACGCAAAAGCGCTTCCCTCATCCACCCTTCATTTTTACCTCACAAGGGGGTTCCTCCATGCCCAAATACATTCTAAAACGTATCCTCCGCTCCTTCCTCACCATGGCCATCGTTATCACGGTGGTTTTCTCCCTTCTCCGGCTCATGCCCATCGAGGGATACTTTGAAAACTACGACAAGCTCTCCCAGACCCAGATCGACCTGGGGCTCCAGAAGCTGGGCCTCACCGACCCCCTGCCCAAGCAGCTGTGGAACTTCGGCAGGCAGCTCCTCTCCGGGGATCTGGGCACCTCCATCCGCTACCGGAAGGGGGTCTCCATCAACACCATTGTGGCAGAGAAGGCCCCCGTCTCCCTCCAGCTGGGCCTCACCTCCCTGGCCATCGCCCTCTGCCTGGGCCTGCCCCTTGGCATTCTCATGAGCCGCAGCACCCGGACCAAATGGAAGCTCGGGGATAAGCTGGGCACTGTGTTCATCGTCATTATCCAGGCCGTCCCCGCCGCGGCCTACCACATCCTCATCCAGTTCGCCGGCTCCCAGGGGGTGGTCAACCTCCACTGGCTGGGCCTGGACTGGTCTCTAAGGCTGCCCATGCTCTTCAAGCTGGGGGACTACCGTTCCTACATCCTGCCCATCCTCTCCCTGTCCATCGGCAACATCGCCTACTACGCCATGTGGCTTCGCCGCTATATGGTGGACGAGGCCAATAAGGACTATATCAAGCTGGCCCGGGCCAAGGGCGTCCCCGGGGGCCAGATCTCCCGGAAGCACGTGTTCCGCAACGCCATGGTGCCCCTGATCCAGTACATCCCCAACTCCATCCTGTTCACCCTCATGGGCTCCCTTTATGTAGAAAGCCTCTACTCCATCCCCGGCATGGGCGGCCTTCTGGTAACGGTCATCAAGCGGCAGGACAACAACATGGTTCTGGCCCTGGTGGTCATCTACGCGGTGATCTCCATCCTGGGCCTGCTGTTCGGCGACCTGCTCATGGCCCTTCTGGATCCCCGGATCACCCTGGCCGGAAAGGAGGAATCCCGCTGATGAAAGCCTACCGTCATTTCAAATCCGACCAGCTGGGCGACAAGCTGAACCAGCAGCTGAAAAAGGATCTCTCCGCCCCTGTGAGCGAGGCCGAGCTCTTCTCCTTCGCCTCCTTCGACCCCGACGCCTCAGAGCGTGGGGGCTACTCCAACTACTCCTATTGGCGGGCCACCCTCCGGGCCTTCTTCAAAAACAGGGTGGCGGTCTTTTTCCTTCTGGTGCTGGTGTGCACCCTGGCCTTCACCTTCATCCAGCCCAACCTCCCCAACCAGCGGAACCCCATCACCATCCACTATAACCAGTCGGGCCGTACCCTTGCCAACCTGGCCCCCGGGGAGCAGGGCTTTGTTTTCGGCACCAACAACCTGGGCCAGGACATCTGGGCCCGGATCTGGTCGGGTACCCGCACCAGCCTCTTCATCGGCTTCACCGTCGCCTGTGTAGAGGCCGTCCTGGGCATCCTCATGGGCGTCCTCTGGGGCTATGTGCGGCAGCTGGACTTCCTCTTTACCGAGCTCTATAACGTCTTTGACAATATCCCCCAGACCCTCCTGCTCATCCTCATCTCCTACGTGCTCAACCCGGGGGTCTCCACCATCATCTTCGCCCTGTGCCTCACCGGCTGGCTGGGTATGGCCCGGTTCATCCGCAACCAGATCATCATCATCCGGGACCGGGACTACAACCTGGCCTCCCGGTGCCTGGGCACCCCCACCCGCCGGATCATCCTCAAAAACCTGCTGCCCTACCTGGTCAGCGTCATCACCATGCGCATGGCCCTGGCCATCCCCTCCGCCATCGGCAACGAGGTTTTCGTCACCTATATCGGCATCGGCCTCCCCATCGAGATCCCCTCCCTGGGCAACCTGATCCAGGCGGGCCGGGAGCTGATGACCATCCCCGCCCTGCGCTACCAGCTCTACTTCCCCGTGGCGGTCCTGGCGGTGATCACCATCTCCTTCTATATCATCGGCAACGCCTTCGCCGACGCCGCCGACCCGAAAAACCATGTGAACTAAGTTAAAAATGAAAAGGGAAAAAACCTTTCACTTTTCATTTCCTTATCTCCTCCAAAAAGGGGGCTATCCAACCATGTCTACCCCAACTTCATCCGACGTGATCCTCTCCTTCCAGGACCTGGATATCCGCTTCACCCTCCGGGGCCAGGTCCTGAACGCCATCCGCGGGGTCTCCCTGGACGTCTACCGGGGGGAATCCCTGGCCATCGTGGGGGAGTCCGGCTCCGGTAAGAGCGTGTTCACCAAGTCGGCCATGGGCCTTCTGGACGCCAACGGCTCCATCGCCGGAGGCCACATCTGGTATGACGGCAAGGATCTCACCACCTTCACCCGGGAGAAGGAATGGCTCACCATCTGCGGCCGGGAGATCGCCATGGTCATGCAGGATCCCATGACCTCCCTCAACCCCCTAAAGACTGTGGGCGACCAGATCCTGGAGGCCGTCCTCCTCCACCAGGATCTCCGGGGGGCACAGGCCCGGCAGGCCGCCGTAGAGGCCCTGGCCGCCGTGGGCATCGACGACCCCCAGCGGCGGTATAAGCAGTACCCCCACGAGTTCTCCGGCGGTATGCGCCAGCGGGTGGTCATCGCCATCGCCGTGGCCTGCCGGCCCAAGATCCTCATCTGTGACGAGCCCACCACCGCCCTGGACGTGACCATCCAGGCCCAGATCCTGGAGCTGATCAAGACCCTCCAGAAAAAGCTGGACCTTACCACCATCTACATCACCCACGACCTGGGGGTGGTGGCCAATGTGGCCGACCGGATCGCCGTCATGTACGCCGGGGACATCGTGGAGGTGGGCCGGTGCGAGGAGGTTTTCTACAACCCCCGCCACCCCTACACCTGGGCCCTCCTCTCCTCCCTGCCCCAGCTGGGGGTAAAGGGCCAGGATCTCTACTCCATCCAGGGCACCCCTCCCAACCTCTTCTACGAGGTAAAGGGGGACGCCTTCGCCCCCCGGAACCCCCAGGCCCTGAACATCGACTTTGTGGAGCGCCCCCCCTTCTTTGACGTAAGCCCCACCCACAAGGCCCGGACCTGGCTTCTGGATCCCCGCGCCCCCAAGGTGGAGCCTCCTGAGCATATCCGCCATCTGCGGCAGAAAGGGGGCTATCCCCATGGCTGAGAGAGAAAAGCTGCTGGAGGTCAAAGACCTGCGCGTCACCTTCGGCTCCAAGCGCCGCCCCTTCACCGCCGTGGACGGGGTCTCCTTCGACATCTATAAGGGGGAGACCTTCGGCCTGGTGGGGGAGTCGGGCTCCGGCAAGACCACCATCGGCCGGGCCATCATCCGGGTCAATCCCGTCTCCGGGGGAACCATCTCCTACAACGGCCAGGTGATCTCGGGGAAGGTCTCCAAGGCGGTGGATCGCCAGGTCATTGAAAAGATCCAGATGATCTTCCAGGATCCCATGGCCTCCCTCAACGAGAGGGCCAAGGTGGACTATATCGTCTCCGAGGGCCTCTATAACCTCCACAGCCACCTCACCGAGGCCGAGCGCCAGGAGAAGGTCTCCCAGGCCCTCTCCGCCGTGGGCCTCCTCCCCGAGTTCGCCTCCCGCTTCCCCCACGAGTTCTCCGGGGGCCAGCGCCAGCGCATCGGCATCGCCCGCGCCCTCATCATGGGCCCCGAATTTATCATCGCCGACGAGCCCATCTCCGCCCTGGATGTGTCCATCCGGGCCCAGGTGCTGAACCTGATGAGCAAGCTCCAGAAGGAGCGGGGCCTGACCTACCTCTTCATCGCCCACGACCTCAGCGTGGTCCGCTTCATCTCCGACCGGATCGGGGTCATCCACCGGGGCAAGCTCATGGAGCTGGCCGAAAGTGAGCAGCTCTTCGCCCACCCCCTCCACCCCTACACCCGCTCCCTCCTCTCCGCCATCCCCATGCCCGACCCGGTGGGAGAGCGGGATAAGCGCCTCCTGGTCTACGATCCCTCCGTCCACAGCTACACCCCCAGCGATCCCCCCCTCTGGGCCGAGCTGGAGCCCGGCCACTTCGTCCGGGGCAGCCAGCGAGAGCTGGATGAATACCGCAAGCAGCTGGAACAATAAAGCAAAAAATGAAAAGTGAAACGTGAAAAAGCTATGGTCCTGTTGTCGCCAAGGGCGGCCATTCAAATCAGCCCGGCTCCGCCGGACACCGCAACTTTTCACTTTTCACTTTTCATTTTTCCCTGATCCGAGGTGTAATATTATGTTAACTCCAAACTCCCTCTTCCCCGGCGCCAAGGTGGCCCTTCTGTGCGCCTCCTCCGCTGTCCCGGAGGATAGGCTGGAGCCCTCCATCGCCGCCGTCCAGGCCCTGGGCCTGGAGCCGGTGGTCTATCCTTCCTGTTATTATGTCAACCGCCACGGCTACTTTGCCGCCGACGACGCCCAGCGCTCCAAGGATCTCCAGGATGCCTTCGCCGACCCCTCCATCCAGGGTATCCTCTGTATCCGGGGTGGCTACGGGGCGAACCGGCTGCTCCCCCTGCTGAACTGGCGGGACATTGCCCGGCACCCCAAGGTGTTCTGCGGCTACTCCGACGTCACCGCCCTCCATATCGCCCTCAACCAGAACTGCCGGATGGTGACCTACCAGACCCCCATGCCCTCCACCGAGTATTACCAGCCGGTGGACGACTTCACCATGACCTACCTCCGCCGGGCCCTCTTCGGGGCCCTCACCGGCCCCCTGCCCATGGGGGACAGTGTGGAGACCCTCTCCCCCGGCTCCGCCCGGGGCCCCCTCTGCGGGGGCAACCTCTCCCTGGTCCGAGACAGCCTGGGCACCCCCTGGGAGATCGACACCCGGGGCAGGATCCTCTTTCTGGAGGACATCGGGGAAAAGACCTACCGCATCGACGGGATGCTCACCCAGCTGCGGAACGCCGGGAAGCTGGATCAGTGCGCCGGCATCCTCCTGGGGGCCTGGACCGACTGCCCCCCGGAAAACCCGGAGCGCACCTTGGAGCTCTCCGATATCCTCCGGGAGCTCCTCCTCCCCGCCGGAGTCCCCATCCTCTCCGGCCTCCCCTGCGGCCATGTGCTGCCCACCATGTCCCTGCCCCTGGGGGCCACAGTGGTCATGGACGCCGGCAATAAGACCCTGGAGGTGCTGTCATGAGAGCCATTGTCAATTCCCCCATCTGCCCCCTGATGAGCCGCCCCCAGCCCGACTGCGAGCTGGCCGACGAGGCCCTTTTCGGCATGGTGGTGGAGGTGCTGGAGCAGTCCACCCCCCACTACTGGAGGATCCGCACCCACTACCGCTACGAGGGCTACGCTCCCACCGCCTCCCTGGTCATCGGGGATCAGGCCGCCCAGGCCTGGGCGGCCCTTCCCAAAAAGGTAGTCCTCCATAAAAATACCTGCGACGTGATGGCCGGCCCCAAGGTCCAGTCCTTCCCCCTCACCACTCTGCCCATGGGAGCGGTGGTGGCGGTAACTGAGGAACCGGAGACCGATCCGGAGACGGGCAAGCCCACCGGCTGGCAGCGGGTCTCCCTCCCCAATGGGGATCAGGGTTACCTCCGCTCCTCCTGGCTGGATACCTATTACGATAGTCCCATCGATCTGCCCGAGGAGGCTCTGCGCCGCCGGCTGGTGGATACCGCCCTCCTCTTTGCCCGCTCCCATTACCGCTGGGGGGGCAAGACCCCCCTGGGGGTGGACTGCTCGGGGCTGGTGTCCATGAGCTACCTCCTCAACGGTATCATCATCTACCGGGACGCCTCCATCAAGGAGGGCTTCCCCATCCGCCCCATCTCCCCCCAGGATGTCCGGCCGGCCGACCTCCTCTTCTTCCCCGGCCACGTGGCCATGTACATGGGGGAGGGCCGGTACATCCACTCCACCGGAAAGGCGGGCAGCGACGGGGTGGTCATCAACTCCCTGGATCCCGCTGCCCCGGACTACCGGGAGGATCTCCCCAAGCTCCTCTCCGGCGCCGGCACCTATTTTTAAGGCCCCCCATCACCGGAAGAGCACCCCGCAAAAGCCCCATAACCGGGGCTTTCACCCCCTCCCTCCTTTTCCTCCCTTCATCCCCGGAGGAGGGTTCCGTGAAAGCCCCATAACCGGGACTTTTCCCTCCCTTTGTCCCAAACCGGACTATCCCCCGGAAGGGGCGGCGCCCCTTTTCCCCATTTCCCCCCGAATTTGAAAAAATAACAAAATGTTACCTTTTTGTAACTCTTTTGTAACCCCTTTTTCTCCCCCTTTTGCCAAAAAAGAGGCCCTCCCGTTAAACGGGAGGGCCTCTTTTTTTGTGGGAAAGGGCTTATTTGTTGTCCCCGTTCACCGTCTTGGCGGCGGTGCGGCCGGAGACGATGATCTCGGTGACAGCGTTGCCGCCCAAGCGGTTGCCGGCATGGAAGCCGCCGGTGACCTCCCCCGCGGCGTAAAGGCCCTCAATGGCCTTCCCCTCAGTATCCAGCACCCGCCGATCCACGTCCACCTTCAGTCCGCCCATGGTGTGGTGGGTAGAGGGGGCCTGGAAGCGGACGAAGAGCTTGTCGATCTTGTAGGTCTCGGGCTTATAGTTGCCGTTCTCGTCCATCTCCACGTCGCCGATGGTGCCCTGGGTGGCCAGCTTCTCCACAGGGAGATCCTTGCTCAGGCCCATGACGTAGTTGTCGTACTCGGTGATGGTGTCGATGATCACCTGCTTATCCAGGTGGAGCTTCTCGGCCAGCTGATCCACCGTCCAGGTGTACTGGCGGCCCTCGATGTCGGGGCCCACCATGGCGGCGTTGTTGATCAGGCTGGAGACCTCCACGTAGATGCCGGGGACGTACTTCAGCCCCAGCTCCTGAGCCAGCTCCTGGCTCATGCCGTTCTCAAAGCCGCCCTTGGACAGCACGTCCCGCTCGGCGGACTCGTCCACGTAGCGCTTGCCGGTGGCGGCGTTGATGAAGATCACGTTCTCGCCGGCGCCCCGGGACAGGTTGCCGTTGTCCACCCAGCCCAGAGGCATCATCTGGGTCCAGCCCATGCCCACCACGTCGGCGCCCACGGCCTGGCCCATGGTGATGCCATCGCCCTGGAGGCTGTTGCGGTTGGTGGTGCCGATATTGTCGGCGATGAAGGAGGGATCCCAATAGTCATTGGTCTCCTGCACCATCTTGATGTTGGCGGCGTATCCACCGGTGGCCAGGATCACGCCCTTGTTGGCGTGGGCGGTGACGGGGGTGCCGTCATACTGGACGGCCTTGACCCCGGTGACACGGCCGTCCTCGGTGATGAGTTCGGTGGCGGTGGTACGGGTCATGACCTGGTTGGCAGAGTTGGCGTTGAGAAGGGTGTTCTCGGGAACCTTGAAGTAGGTGCCCCACTTGCTGGAGTGGTTGTTGCCGGCCACGTTGCCGCCCAGGGGGGCGTTCTCCCGCTGCCACAGGCAGCCGATGAGGGTGAACTGGCGGTCATTCTCGATCTCGCCGCCCTGTTCCACCAGCCAGGGCTTGATGTCCTGGCCGCCCTCCACAAACTGCTTGACCAGGTCGTACTCACCGTAATTCCACTCGCTGCCGTCGGCGTTGGGCCGCAGGCCGCCGTAGTAGGTCTGGAAGATGTGGAGCTCAATGGTGGAGAACAGGGTCAGGTCGGTCTCCTTGGCCCCGGCCTTCAGCTTGGGCTGGGCCCAGTCCATATAGGCCTTGATCTGACCCTTCAGGGTCTTGAGGGTATCCAGGTATTCGGCGTGGACGCCCCGGACAGCGTTGAGCTTGATGTCCCCGGCCACAAAGGGGTGATCGGCGTCCAGGGTGCCGTCGAAGGGCTCCTCGGACCAGTCCAGGATCACCTGGAGAATCTCCAGGCGGCCGGCGTCGCTCTTGACCTTGTCGTAGGTCTGGCCGTTATACTCCCCGGTGGTGGCGTCGGGGTTCTGGGGATCCCACACCAGGTAGGGCATGACGCTCTGGTAGGCGCCGCCGGAGACCAGGGTGTTG
>JAAWBD010000006.1 GCA_022792495.1 Oscillospiraceae bacterium | reverse complement strand
CAAAGATATGTTTCATCCGCCGCGATCAAATCGATCTCCCCCATGCGGCAGTGCCAGCCGGCGGCCAAAATCGTACAGCCCCTTCTCCGCAGCTCCTCTGCGATCAGCTCCTCCCCCCAGCGGCCCAGAATCTTCCGGTCTCCCCCGTTCATCTTCTCTCCTCCCATTTCTTCAAAAAGGTTCTCCGGTGGATAGGGCTGGGCCCATATTTGTCCAGCATCTCGTAGTGGTACTTGGTTCCATAACCCTTATGCTGTTCAAACCCATATTCCGGATACCTTTCCGCCATCTCCACCATAAAGCGATCCCGGCTCACCTTGGCCAAAATAGAGGCCGCGGCGATAGAGGCCGAAAAGCTGTCTCCCTTTATAACACAGCAGTGAGGCACGGTGATGGCAGCCGACCGCCCCTTGTCCCGGTTTCCGTCAATAAGGGCAAAGTCAGGCGGAATCTCCAAGCCATCCACCGCCCTTTGCATCGCCTTCATCCGGGCGCTGAGGATATCGGTGGCGTCGATCTCCTCCGCCTCCACAAAAGCCACCGCCCAAGCCTCCGCCCGCTCCTGAATGACAGGGAAAAGCCCTTCACGGCGCTTCTCTGTAAGCTGCTTGGAGTCATCAAGGCCGGGTATGTCTATATACCGGGGCAGAAGCACAGCCGCGGCATACACAGGCCCCGCCAAGGGCCCTGCCCCCGCCTCGTCACAGCCGCAGACCAGAGCGTGGCCTTGCGCCCAGCACTCCTCCTCATATTCCCAAAGACTCATACAGTCCATCTCCCTATCCTTCCGGCCACTCCAGTGTAAAGCGTCCAAGCTTTCCTCCCCGCAGCTCATCCAAAAGGATGTGGGCCATCCGCTCTGTGTCCACATCCCCGCCGGAGATCCGAAACCCCCGCTTGGCTCCGGCAGCCTGGAGAAGCTCATATCCGTAGGCCACTGAGTCCATCCCCGCCCCCTTCGGGGAGATCTCAAGCCTATATCGTTCCGTAAGGGCCAGAGGGTACCGCTGTGCCATATCGTCCATCAGCCGGCAGGCCAGGGTCTCCACATCCATGATGTCATCCTTTACCGCCCCGGTGTAGGCCAGATGGAGCCCTACCCGCTCATCCTCAAACTTAGGCCAGAGGATACCGGGGGTATCCAGAAGGGACATTCCCTGATCCACTGTGACCCACTGCTTGCCCCGGGTCACCCCCGGCCGGTCTCCCGCCTTGGCGGATTTTCGCTTGGCCACCTGGTTAATAAAGGTGGATTTCCCCACATTGGGAACCCCCACCACCATAGCCCGGACAGGCCGCCCCACCAAACCCTTGGCACGCCATTTTTCGATCTGCTCCCGAAGTAGCTCCCGGGAGGCAGCGGCAAACTGTCCCACCCCCTTGCCGGTCTTGGCGTCGGTCTCCATAACGGCGTAGCCTTTTCCCCGGAAATACTTTCCCCAGGCCCGGTTTCCCTCAAGATCCGCCTGATCCGCCCGGTTGAGTACGATAAGCCGGGGCTTTCCGCCGCATATTCCGTCAATGTCCGGATTCCGGGAGGCCACAGGGATCCGGGCGTCGATGATCTCGGCCACCATATCCACCTGCCCCAGATCCGCCTCAATCTGCCTTCTTGTCTTGGTCATATGGCCGGGGTACCATTGGATATTCATAGGCCCGCCTCCATTGTAAGAAATTTGTCGGAAAAATGTCCAATTTTCTGTAAGAACTATCCCCTATAATACCTCCACAACAAAAGGAGGTATCCAAAAAATGAGTTCCTTCACATTAAAGCTCATCGCTCTATTGTCAATGCTCTACGACCATGTGGCTTACGTCTATCCCCCAGTCCTGCTCCTGCCAGAGCTGTTTCCCAACATCTCTGCAGAACTGTTCGAAGGGCTGTTCCACGCCTCCCACTACATTGGCCGCATCGCCGCCCCTATCTTCCTCTGGTCAGTGGCCCAGGGGTACCGCCATACGAAGAACTGGCGGCGATATGCCCTGCGGCTGTTGGTGTTCGCCTGTCTGGCGGAATGGCCCTATCACCTGCTGTTCGGAAACCATGGAAACATCATCTTCACCCAGCTTACCGGGCTTCTCACTCTTCGTCTTATAGACTGGGGAAATGAAAGGCGGCCTCGCCTTGGCTATCTGCTGGCGGCCCTGGCGGTGATCCTGTCCTGGACGCTCTCCCCCTTCGAAGGCGGTGGCCGGTATATCCTGTTCATTCTGGCCTTCTACCTTACCGAACAGTGGCCCACGGAGAAAAAGGCCCTTCTTTGGCTGTTCCTCTATCCCGCCAGCCGTTGGCGGCTGCTCTATCTGCATCTGACCGAGGGCTTCCGCCTGAGCATGTTCCTCCTCAATGGCCTGGGGCCCCTGCTGGGCGTGGGGCTTACCCTTCTCTACAATGGAAAAAAGGGTACTGACCGCCGGGGGCTGAAGTATCTCTGGTACGCTTTTTACCCAGCCCATCTGCTCATTTTGGGTCTGATACAACATTATACACAACTTTTCGCCATTTGAAAAGCCTTCAATCGGTTTTTGCCGTATACATCCTCTCAGGCTGACCCTCCAAATCACTCACCAGGGTCAAAAACTCCCATCCGCATTTCTCATAGAAGCCAACATGGTCAGTGACCAGATAGAGTCGCTCCTCCCCCAACCTCCCCATGTCCCTGCGCACCTCGTCCAACAATCTGCGGGCCAGCCCCTTCCTCCGGCAGCAGGCCTCCACGTAAAGTGCGCAGAGATTGGGCCGCAGATCAGGCCGGTCATGAAAGTCGTTCTCAATGACCCCTGCCCCGGCTGCAACAGCCTCCCCCTCCACCAAAAGATACCACTGGGGCACGGCGGCCTGACCCGTCAGGCATTTCGCCATACTCTCCTCGTAGACTTCCTGGGGAATCCCCCATCTCTCATGAAACCACCGGGCCATGGCCTCTCTCCGCTCCGGCTCCTGACGGAGCCTCACCAGCCGGATCCCCTCCATGTCTTTCCCCCCCTCAAGTGGTACAAAAAAGGAGCGGTCACCCGCTCCTTTTTTGAATGGTTTTTCAGACTTACAGCTTCTCCTTCAGCTTGGCGCCCTTGCCCACGCGGTCGCGCAGATAGTAGAGCTTCGCCCGGCGAACCTTGCCCTTGCGGACAAGCTCGATCTTCTCCACGGCAGGAGCATGGAGGGGGAACACCTTCTCCACGCCAACACCATAGGAGATGCGGCGGACGGTGATGCTCTCATCTATGCCACCGTGCTTCTTGGCAATGACGGTGCCTTCGAACACCTGGATACGCTCCCGGCTGCCCTCCTTGACCCTCACGTGCACCCGGACGGTGTCGCCGATGTTGGCCTTGGGGGGCTCTTCCTTCACGTACTTGGCGGTAAAAGCCTGCATAAGATCCATTTTTGTTTCCTCCTAATTTATAGGCGTTCATTCCGGTTTTTAAGCTCTCTCACCTTGGGGGAAAGCGCCGCAGCGGAACACCCGTTATTCAGACTGAGGTATTTTATCACAACTCCCCGCCGGATGCAAGTAAAATTTTCTTTTTTCCGCCTCTTTTTACAGGTATAGCGCCCCTCTCTCCTTTCGCCCAGCCGCCGCCAGCCAGAGCCCTGCGATCAGCAGAGTAAAGTTCCGTCCCCCGCTCTCCCATAGGAGCATCAGCCCAAGTCCCAGCAGTACCGCCGCCGCCCCGTCAGAGCAGAGGGCCGTCACCCGCTCCCCCAGCTCCTCTCTGCCCAGTCCGGCCAGCACCCCCGCCAAGGCTCTGCCTCCGTCCAGCCATCCGGCAGGCAGCAGATTGAACAGGGCCAGCCCCAGATTGATCCCCACAAACACATAGAGCCGCCCCCCCCATCCATGCCGGGCCAGCAGCCCGCTCCCCCAAGCCAGCAGCAGATTGATCCCCGGCCCCGCCAGGGCCGCCAGTGCCGTCCCAAGAGGTGTCAAAGGATGGGCCGATGACAGCCGCAGCTCCGCCCCCGCACAGCTGAGCCGCAGCCGAACCACCCGCCCTCCCAATAAGCGGATGGCCCCCCAATGGCCCAGCTCATGAAACAGACAGGCCAGCAGAACCCAGAGGGTCACCCCCCTATCGTCCAGATAGTACAGCAGAGCCAGCACCACCAGCGCTCCTCCGCTGATCTCCAGCCGCCGACCTCTCATGACGAAAGATCAAGATAGTAGGCCGGATTGAGCCGCACCCCATCCTTCTTCATCTCAAAGTGGAGGTGGGGGCCTGTCACATCCCCGGTAGCTCCCGATTCCGCCACCTTATCTCCCGCCGTTACCCACTGTCCCTTCTGGACGCAGAGCTTGGAGCAATGAGCGTAGAAGGAGGTCACCCCGTTGTCATGACGGAGCTGGAGGTACTGACCATAGATATCGCTTTCCCCAATATAATCCACCGTCCCCGCCGCAAAAGCGTGAACCGTGGTTCCCTCCTCCGCCCGCAGATCCACCCCAAAATGAAATTTCTCTCCCCCGGAGATAGGGTGCTCCCGCCAGCCAAAGTCTGAGGTCACCGCTGTGCTCACCGGGTTCACCGTCTCCCCCACCCCCAGAGCATACCGATCCATGGTGGTGTTGTCCGGCAGCGCTGGGCCGGAATAATCCATATAGACCACAGCAGGCTCCGCCTCCGGCGTCTCCACGGGCTGTGGCTCCGGCTCCGCTGCCTGTCTGCTCCCACTGGCGGCCATGGGATCCTCCGGCAAGGCCTCCCTCCTAACTCCGCCTAAAAGCCGGGCGGAGCTCCCGCTCGCGCCGCTGAGCTCCCGTCTGGCCTCGCGGTAAAGAGGCCCTTCATCCCAGCTCTCGGGGGCCGCTCTCTCCTCGGGCAGAAACACCGCCACCCACAGCTCATTCAGCGTCCTCCCCACAGGCTGTCCTGAGGTCAGCGCCCACCCCACGTCCGCAAAGATGGTCTTAAAATCCACATCATTTTGCAGTATCCGGCTCAGATCGGTGCGTAGCTCCCCCAGCCTGTCCACCCCTTTGGCGAAAAACACGGTCAGGAAAAGCGCTAGGCACACCCCAAGCTGAATCAGCCGCCGTTTCTCCCGCTCCCCCAGCGCTACTCTCTCTCCTCTTCCCCGGCGGTAAACCCGCCGTCCTGCTGCTTTTTCCATATTGTCCCACTCCTTTGTCATGGGACAGTCTATGATTTCCGGAAGAGAACTATGCAGGCGTGTCCTCTATTCCGGGGCTTGACATTCCATTTCGATATCGCTATAATAGCAAATACGTTTCGGGGTGTGGCGAAGCTTGGTATCGCGCTTGGTTCGGGACCAAGAGGCCGCGGGTTCGAATCCCGCCACTCCGACCAAGAAAGAACCCCGTAACCGCAATGGTTACGGGGCCTTTTCACGCCCTTTTCAAGGGTGTTTTCCCTTAAGTTTTCCCTTACCAGCTTTCAGAGGCCCAAAACCCGCTTGATGTATCCCTCCATCCGCTGTGCGCTGTCCTGCTTCATCTGATCCGTAACATGTCCGTACACGTCAAGAGTAAATGAGGCAGTAGCATGTCCTAAGTTCCCCTGAACTGTTTTGATATCGTCCCCTGCTCGAATAGCGGCAACGGCGTAGGAATGGCGTAGATCATGGAAGCGTGCGTCAGGGCGTCCAATGGAGGCAACGACCTTTTTGTATGCGTGGTATACTGCAGGTTGGGTCAGATGGTGCCCCAATTCGTCAGTAAAGACGTAATCTTCCCCAGCCCAGAGGGTTCCCACTTTCAAACGCTGTTTTGCCTGGGCCGCTCCATGATGTTTCAGCAGATCCATGACCCAAGGGGCCGGGGTAACTGTTCTTGCCTTGCCACTCTTGGTGGACGCAAGGAAATAGTCACGGCTCCCCTGGCGAGGCTGCTGGAGCTGTCGGTCAATAAGAATCGTCCCCCGCTGAAAGTCTACTCTGTCCCACTTTAGGCCCAGCACTTCCCCTTCCCGTAAGCCTGTAAATAGTGTCATCTTGTAAAGGGTCTCAAAGCGGTGGCCCTGAATGGCCTCCAGAAAAGCCCGGCTCTCTTTTTCATCGAGCGGGCGCAACTCCTTCTTCTCTATCCGTGGCAATTCGCAAGCGTCCGCAGGGTTAAAGCGAATATACCCTATCCTAACAGCTTGAGACAATGCCCGGTGAAGGACTCCGTGGACGTTCTTTACGCTCTTAGGGGATAGCCTCTCCGAAAGTCCGTTGTAGAAGCTCTGGACGGTGTGGGCGGTCAAGGTTTCCAGCTTTATCTTGCCGAGTGCCGGCTTAATGTGGACTCTGACTGTGGTTTTGTATGAGTCAACCGTCCTGGGCTTTACACCGCCCAGGTAGTCCTGCTGCCATATATCCAGCCATTCCCCCACGGTCATTTTACTGGGGGGTATATACGTCCCGGCGTCAATAGCGGCGGTTACGGCCTTCAGCTTCTGGGCAACTTCCTTCTGGGTCTTGCCCGTAATGCTTCGCTGTATCTGTCTACCGGTGCCGGGGTCATATCCAACGGTGTATCGGGCCTCCCAATATGTGTATGGCTTCCCCGAGCGGGTGACAGTTTTCTTGCGGATCGTGCCGGCTCCTGCTGCTGATCTTGCCATAGTATCCTCCTATTCCCGCTGGTTCCAAAAATGCGTCGCCTGTCGTGCCGCTCTGCTTTCCCAAACATCATCTTTTTTTGAGGCCCGGAATCGCTTAGACGATGCTCCGCACATTTCACATTCAGCATAGATAAACGGGCCATATCGACCATCGAATAATGCAAGATCGGCGTGCCCTCCACAGAAGGGGCAGTTTTTCAATTCATCCATCATGCCGCCACCTTTCCGCATGCTGGAGCGCATTTATTTTTCGTCACTGTCATTCTGCCCTGTCGTACTTCCAGGCGAACGGCGGCATAATGCTTCAACGCCCGCCCTCCCGTGCTGTGTTCCGGGTTGCCAAAGCATACCGCAGATTTCTCCCGTACCTGGTTTACCAGCACAAGAGTACAGCCATACCGGGACAGTGTGGGGATGATCCGGGGGAGGCAACGGGAAAGTACCTTGGCCTGAGATTCTGCCCCGGAGTAGTTATCCATCCGTGCTTCCGCCTGTTGAGCCGTGGGAAGGGCCGTCAGAGTGTCAATGACCACCAGGTCAAAAGCCCTTGCTGCTGTCTCCACCATCTTCAAGGCCCCCTCCAGCGTGTCCACATGGGCCAGATATAGCCCCCGGGCGTAGTTGGGATTCAGGCCATAATCTGCGTCTATGTAAAGGGCGTTGTCCACCTGACGGGCGATCTGGAGGGCAAGGGAGGTCTTTCCCGTGTAGTCCGGGCCGTATATCTCCACGATCTTCCCCGCGGGTAAGCCGTCAATACCGAGAGCGGCATCAAGTTGAGCGTTCCCGGTGGAGTATGTCCGCCAGTAAGCCGGGGTGCACTCTGAAGCCCGTTTGATTGTCCCCTCTCCGAACTCCATATTCAGGCAACACATGGCATGTTCCAAAGCCTTATTCATGTCCCACCTCCATAAAGTCCCGCTCGGTCAGCTTACCCCGCTGGGTCCCCCGGCCTACCGCCCGGAATATCCGCTGCTGGGTGCTGGGGGTTAGTTCCTCAAAGGTGTAGGATACTCCCTCCAGCTCCACATAGATTTCTGCTGTCCATTTGCCTTTTTTCATGCCACACAGAAGCGGCGGGCGGTGCTGGTAATGGTGAACCGGGATACCAAATCTGGCATTGCCTTTCTGAGGGCATCCACGTCCACTCTGGCGGACTTTACGGGCTTCCAGGTCACGGTATACTCCCCAGCTCGCAAAACCTCTTCTTGCCCCATTAAACGCTTAATGTCGTCCTTGATACTTTCCGCCTCCGCTTCTGCCTCATCAATGAGGCTTTGGAGCTGTCGCAGCTCCCTGATTTTCGCTTCCAGTTCTTGCGTACTCATACTGTGTACCTCCTTCATGTTTTTGAGAGGTGGTCAGCTCCGGCGGCGGTGGCTGGTGTCTGTGGGTTCCTCTGTTCCCCTTACAAGTCCGTTCCGCTCTTACGTCCCAAGCCTTATTTCTTCTCTTGGGTTCGCCGGTGCTGTTCCCTCCTGACATGATTATTGTAGCACTTTGCGCAATGTTCGTCAATAAGCACCTTGCACAATGTTCTATTGCGGTTTTTGTTTATAATGTACATTGCGTATAGTATCATTGTGTTGTACAATAACATCAAGGAGGTGTGACTATGGCTTATAAGGACAAATCGAAAGCTATCGCTTATAACAACGACTTTATTGCGAAATCCTATGACCGGGTAAATCTCACTCTGTCAAAGGGCAAGAAAGAAACCATCAAAGCCCATGCAGAAGCCCAAGGACAGAGTGTAAATAGCTTTATCAATCAGGCCATTGATGAAAAGATAGAGCGAGATACCCTCGCAAGAAAACGCAAGGAAAATAAATGGTCCGATAAAATCGAAGATGAAGTTCTCCGAATCCGCAAAAGGGACGGAGGTCAGATGGACTTATTTGTTGGAACTATGCTTGCTATTGGCGAATATGGTCTTGAAGATGATGTGTGGGAATATCTCAAAGGCCACCCCACTGCAACATTCAATGAGTTAGAGAGGTTTATCTCTGAATTGTGTCCTCCCATTGAAATTGTGGACGATGATGAATCTTAAAGAGGAGGGGTATTTATGAAGCTGACTATCAAAGTTCTGTGGGATCCAGACGCCGCCGTGTGGGTGGCAGAGAGTGAGGATGTCCCCGGCCTGGTGCTGGAATCCGGTTCTTTTGACGCTCTGGTGGAGCGGCTGCGCTATGCTGTCCCTGAAATGCTGGAACTGAACGGAACCACTAAAGGCCCCTTGCAGTTGACCGTCCTTTCTGAGCGGATGGAACAGGTGGCGATCTGATGGCGGAGTATGAAAAGGCTGTCCGGGACATTCTGGCTGCCAATCAGTGCGTCTTTGTCCGGCATGGGAAGGGCGATCATGACATATGGTTTAGCCCCATCACCGGCAGACACATCACGGTGGATAGTAAGATAAAGTCCCGGCACACGGCAAATGCCATTATGAAGCAGAGTGGCATTGACCACCGTTTCCGTTGAGAGTGGGGCGGGAAAAATATGATCCTCTGGAAATAGTCGATTTGGAGAAGCACAGCGCAGAAATGCCTGTGCTTTTCTTTTTACCCTCTCCGCGTCTCCATCCCCTCCCGCCTGAAGACGATCTCCTCCACAGCGGAGGTCTGGGTGGAATTGAAACGGGTAGCCCCCACATGGAGATAGTAGGGCGTATTCTCCTCGATGTAGGCCCGGAGTCCAGAGGAAGGCTTGCGGAGCGCTGCCAGCCCCCGCTGTTCCTCCTTCTGCACCTCATAAGCTGTTTTTCCGGTTTCCCGGGCGATTTGCGCCATTGTCTGCCCCCGGTAGTATCTCCGGCGTAGGGCGTCGCTCTCGGCCTCTGGAAGGGCCGTCAAGGCCTTTTCAAGGGCGATGGCTAATTCTTCCCGCCATATCCTCTCCTCGGCCTCCTTAAGCCCTTGGAGGCCGTGAGGGTCTGCGACAATGTCCAGCAGTTCCCCGCCGTCCTCATCATCGAGCGGGCGGCTGAGACTGTCCGCCTGGTGCATTGGATCCCGCCGCTGCCGCTCTGATCTGTAATTGCTTGCCTCATTGAAGGCGGTCTTCAGGTGATAGGCAAGCCAGGACACAAATTTCATATCCCGCTCTGGGGTGTAGCTGTCCACCGCTGCCACAAGGGCCAGATAGCCGGATTGGTATAAGTCCTCCCGGTCTACGGCTCCGATATCTGGGCGTTGATTGGCTTGCCGCCTTATGAACCGCTCTACCTGTTCCCATAGCGCCCCCAGCAGTTCCCGCCTCCCGGCCTGTATCTCTGCCACCAGATCTTCATTTCTCATTGAATCCCCGCCCCTTTCGTGGTAGAATGTGGGTGATAAAGTCCATATCTACCCAGAACGGGGCCGCCTTCGGGCGGCTCTTTCTTTTTTCAGTAGCCGACAGGCCGTCGGGTACCCCTCATTTCGGGGGGTATAACCTGGGATGTTTTGTCCGCCCCTACAGTAGTAGAGTTTTCAAGTACACACAAATTGTGGGTACTTGAAAACTCCTTATTCTCAGGTTACCCCAAAACTAAGACAATTCCTCCAACGAAACAGGCCGTCCATAGGCCCGCTCCGCTTGGATGAGGTCGGTACACAGGGAGCAATACACTTGCGTACCGTACAGATCCCCGCCTCCGCCTAAAATGTCATGAAGATCCACATGGTGTTCCTTCCCACACCGGGGACATTTTGTGTATACGTTATCATCCCGAACCTCCAGCTTCTCGCCTTTGCGCTTCATGTAAAACATAGTCAATCCTCCAAATCTAAACTTTTATAAACCTTTTTAGGGTCTCGTGAATATAAGATCATCCAGTCCTCCAGCCTCATAGTCACCAGCCACGGCGAGCGGGAGCGGCGATGAAACAAAGCCGGAGCGCCATCGTGGAACCTGTCGGAATCTCTGACAGCTTGTCCCATTGCTTCAGGCACATTTAACCGCTCCACCCGCTTGACCTCGATATGTACCCCAGGCAGGCCCACAAGGTCAGGCTCTTCACCAAAGGACAGAGAGCCACCCCGCCGCATATCGTAGCCGTACTCGGTCAGGATACGGGCAAGCTCCCGCTCGCCATCGGCTCCTTTGCGCTGCGATGATCTACCGGACAATATGTTTTCTCTCCTTTCTGGGCGGGGACGCCGCCTTACCCAGTGTGGAAATTGGCAATCCCCTATATTTCCTCTAACGTACGTTAGAACAGCGTCTGCGCCCCCGTTAGAAGTAGAATGTTTAGTTTTGTAATTTCTACCTTCTTTCTTCTACCTTCTACCTTCTACCTTCTACCTTCTACCTTCTACCTTCTTTCTTCTTTCTTCTGCATAGGGGGCCATAGGGGGCCATAGGGGGGCTATGGGGGGCCATAGGGGGGCTATCCTTTTTCTCCTCCCCACCGGGCTTCTGCTCCTTTTTTGCCGTTTTCACTGTCTTTTCGGAAATCTTCATGGGTCTTGTCAATAAAGGGCTTTATGAGACAAAATGCGGTGTAGGCCAGCGGTTCTATAGATCCTTGTTTCACTTCCTCGCCGTCAAAATATCGGAAAGCGGCTTTTATCCCGGCTCCGGCTGAAGCGTCCGGTATAGACTCTATGGCGGCCCTCTGACTTGCAAACATCTTCCACCATGTTGGGCGTTTCTTATTCTCCACAACTACCGCCCCCTGCCCGCTCATTTACCCACTCCCGCAGCTTGTCCACCGGAATCACTGTCCGCCGGTTCAGCTTGATATGGGGCAGACCTTCCCCTCGGATCATGCTGTATACTGTAGGCTTGCTTACCCCCAGCAGCTTGGCGGCGCCTTCAACTGATACTGTGATAGGCTCCATTGTCAGCTCTCCTCTCCAGAGAGCTTCTGGATAATGGAGATTATCTTCTCCTTCTCCGCCGGGGGCAACTCATGGCGGAGCTTCCGGGAGAGCGCACTTTCCCAAATTCCCATTTCTTCAGCTACAGCCCAAAGGTTCACCCTCTTTGATTTCGCAAACTCTCTGATATCCTGATTAGCAATGTTTTTCAAGGCTTTCGGCCTCCTTTCGCCTCCATCATAGCGGATTGTCGGCATTTACTCAATTCCCAGATGTGTGAATCAACAATAAATTTATAATTGTTTTTATTATTGACATATCTCATTAAAATTGATATTCTAAATGTTGAGGTGATTGAAATGGCGGATGCCGGAATAGCGAAGCGCCTAAAACAGGCCAGAGATCGCATGGGACTAACACAAGAGCAGGTGTGCGAAAAAGTGGGAATCCCAAAGTCCCAAACACTTTCTTCCTATGAAACAGGGAAGAACAGTCCCCCTATTGAGATTCTGAAAGAGCTTTCGAGACTATATCAACTCTCCATTGACTGGATCGTTTGGGGGGAAGATCAGAATGCGGTAAAGCAAAAAGACCGTAAAACATTAGTAGAGGAATTTTTTACAACCCTATGGGCGTTGGGGCTGTCCGTTGAAGAAGACATTGATTGGAACAACAACCCGAATGGGAAATATATAATCTGCCTTAATCATGATAGACGCTCTGGATTCCTGGAGTTGGTTGCAGATATAGTTGCTCTGGACAGTGCACGGAGCGCATTAGATGACGATGACTATGAAACGCTTGTGAAAAAGAGAATTGCAAAATGGGCCGAGGCATCTAATGGGTTTGAGCTTAAAGAGCTGCAGCAAGATACCATTACATTTGATGATGACGGCGACGATAACGATCTTCCATTTTGACAACAAAAACGGAGCCTTCCGGCTCCAAAGTTTTCCCTTATTTTTTCCCTTATGGAAGTTTACAGCGTTTGTCAACTATTTACTAAACAGGCCCCGCACCTCTTGACATGACTACATTCTTTTTCTGCAATTTACGGTAATTTACAAGCCAGAAATAATTCGAATCCCGCCACTCCGACCATTCAACGATGACCCGAACTATATTGCCTGCATGGACAATATAGTTCGGGTCTGTCATTTCTATCGAAATTATATTTTAATAAAGCAAAGATGGGTATCAACGCCCTACCCTTGCAATTTTTTATGCTCCTGATATAATAGAAAATAAACCAGCCCCCTTCCACAAGGCTTTCTCGCGGACGCACACTCGTACTTTAGAGGTATCTATGGATCCGTTCGATCTGTTCAAAAATGAGAATTTCGACAATGGCCAAAAGGAGTATCTCGACAACGGCAGCCGCCGCCCCGCACATATATCAAAGCCATTTGTGCATGATAAAGCAAAATATCAAGAAACCTCGGCCATGCAGGAGTACTGCAGCCAGTTCAACATAACCACAGATGAGTTAGAATATGATGATTTCTGCGTCATCAATGAATATTGTGCCAACCATATTGCTTTCTTTTTGGTGTGGTTCATTCAAAATGGATTTTATGATCCGCCTGCCGGCTTCGAAGATATCTCCCAAGCGGCAGAAACGGTAAAACGGGAAGAAATAACAGGCACGGAGTTCCTGCTGCGGTATTGCGGCGGCATTTTGAGCCGGAAGGATCTAAAGCCGGAAATATGTGGATTTGTTGATTGGTACTATGAACCGCACTACTTAGAGGCCTATTCTCTTTTTGTGGAAACCCAGCTTCATAAACGGCCCTGGGGATCGGGTTCTCCTGGAAAGAATATCACCAGTTCCAACCCATTATAGATCGTGCGTATAAGAAGTTCTTAGAGCAATAGGAGCCGCGTGCAAGCGATTTTTCTATTCTTAAAATTCTATGCACAGATAAAGGGAGCCTGCTTTATAAAGCAGGCTCCCTTTATCCGACCCTATCTTTTGAACTGTGAAAAAACAAATTGTCCGGAGGCGGTCAGGTCTTTTTCCGTCCACTCCCGGTCTGGGGCAGTTCCCGGCTTCAGTGCCGCGGAGGTCTCATGCTTGTCACACAGAGACCAGTTGCACCAGCTGATCCCCCGCTCCTCCAGGTGATCCAGCCAGACCCTGCTCTCCTCCAGGAATACCCCACCGCTGCCGTCAGCCCGACTGGTTCCCCACTCGGAGACAAAGACAGGTAACCCGGCCGCCCAGGCGCTGTCGATCCGGTTTCGCAGATCTTGTCCGTGCGTCCCCGCGTAAAAATGGAGGGTGTACATCAAATTCTCTCCATCTACCGGATCGGCCGCCGCCAGATGGATATCCTGGCTCCATGTGGGGCTTCCGATAAGGATAACCCCCTTGGGAGACTGGGCCCGAATAGCAGATACCAGCCGTTGGGCATAGGGCTTTATATCCTCCGCCCAGGACACATTTCCGTTGGGCTCGTTGCAGATCTCATAAAGCACATTGGGCGTGTCGGCGTAACGGGCCGCCGCCTCCGCAAAAAAGGCTTCCGCCTCCTCCACATGGGTCATAGGATTTCCATCGGAGAGAATATGCCAATCCAGGATCACATAGAGGTCATTCTGGATGGCAGCGTCTACTGTGGCATACGCCTTTTCCCTCATGACCTGCTGCTGGGAGAGATAGCCCCCCTCCCCGGTGTACATGGCCACCCGGAACACATTGGCCCCAAATGCCGCTGTGTTTTGGATGGACTGACGGTTGGTGAACTGGCCGTACCATCGAAGCCCATGACTGCTCATACCCCGGAGGACAATGGGATCCCCCGCCTCGTTGCAAAGCTGGACGCCCTTCATCTGAAGCCAGCCGTTCTCCGCCGCTCCCCCCTGCTGGGTTTGGAGCGGCTCCTCCGGCGACGGAGTCTGAGAGGGTATCTCCTCTCCCGTCCCAGGCCTTCTTTCCTGACGTGCCAAAGCCCTCTGGAACAGGATGCAGGCCTCCGCCCTTGTCAGTCCACGCTCCGGGCAAAAGGCCCCCGTCTCATCCCCCCTGGCGATCCCTGCGGCATAGGCGGACAGCACCGGCTCATAGTACCGCCCGCTCAAACTGGAAAAGTCGCTGATCTTTTGAGATTCTCTATTAAAATCATACTCTGTACCAGGAAGCAGCGCCTTCATCAAGATCTTTACCGCCAGTTGACGGGAGATGGGCCTGTCGCAAGCTTCCCATTGGGAGCCATCAAAGGGGAGCTCGTCCCAGTCAAACCAGCCCGCATTACGGCCGTAGTACAGCGCTTCCGAAGCCCAGTGCCCCTCCCCTAAAACAAATTCCTGCCCCGTGCAGCGCAGGGTGATTGCCACAAACTCCGCCCCGGAGATCTCCCGCATAGGCTGGAAGGTTCCGTCATCGCAGCCGGTAAGCAGCCCCTCCCGGGTCATTTCCTCCACCGCCTCCTCATACCAGCTGCCCGGGAGCACATCGGGAAATAGGGCCGCCTGAGCGGTGGGCAGGAACAGCAGGCAAAAGATCACACCGATCCCCCACCGCAGAAACTTTTTCATGGAATCACTCCCTTTTCCGGATATCCCGATTATACCATCATCCCCGCCTTTTCTCAAAGGTTTTTCCGGAATTGTTCCCTTGATTCTTTTCTGCCGATAGAGTATAATGAAAAAAACCAACAAGGAGGGGCTTATGAAAAAGGAAACCCTTTTCCCGGTAGAGGAGCCCGCCTCCCTGCTGGATTTTTTGCTTTTACACGTCTCCGGCCAGTCTAGAAACAGCGTCAAGCATCTGCTCTCTCGGGGGCAGGTTCTGGTGGACAACGTTCCCCAGCGGCAGTTCGACCTTCCCCTCTCCCCCGGCCAGACGGTGACCCTTTTGCCCCAGGCCAAGGGAGGTCCCCTTCCCTTCCCCGTCCTTTATGAGGACAGAGATCTGCTGGTGATCCACAAGCCCGCCGGCCTTCTCTCAGTGTCCACCGACACCCAGAAAAGCCGTACGGCCTACCGCATAACCGCTGATCATCTCCGCTCCCGGGATCCCCGCTCCCGGCTTTTTGTGGTGCACCGCCTGGATCGGGATACCTCCGGTGTCCTTTTATTCTCCAAAAGCCAGGATCTGAAGGATAAGCTGCAGGAAAATTGGAACGGACTGGTAAAAAAGCGGGGCTATTGGGCCATCGTGGAGGGGGAGGAACTGCCTGACAGCGGGATCTGCCGCTCCCGCCTCACGGAAACCAAGGCCTACAAGGTATACTCTGCCAAGGGTGAACCGGGCAAGGAGGCCGTGACTCAATACGCCGTTATGTCCCGAAAAAAGGGCTACGCCCTTCTGGATGTGGAGCTCTCCACCGGGCGAAAAAATCAGATCCGGGCCCATCTTTCCGAGCTGGGACACCCGGTTGCGGGGGATAAAAAGTATGGGGCTGAGACCGATCCCATGAGGCGGCTGGGCCTTCATGCCTATCAGCTATCCCTCACCCATCCCGACAGCAAAAAGATCCTCACATTTACCGCTCCGGCGCCTGAACCTTTTCGAAGGGTTTTTCCCCGGTTTTTCGCCCCATTATGACCAAAGATTGTAAACCGTGTTACAATCTCTCCACCACTTCATTTCGGAGGTACCCCTCATGACCGATCTCAGCTACCTGCAGCTCCTCTCCCGCAACTATCCCACCGCTCTGGCAGCCTCTGCGGAGATCATCAATCTCAACGCTATCTGCCGCCTTCCCAAGGGAACCGAATACTTTTTCAGCGATCTTCACGGGGAATACGAGGCCTTCAGCTACCTTCTTTCCAGCGCGTCCGGCATTATTCGGGATAAGATCGACTACCTTTTTGCCCGTTCCGTCTCGGAGAAGGAGCGGGATGAACTGGCCATGCTCATCTACGATCCCGCCGGCACCCTGACCCGGCTCCAGGCGGAGATGGAGGCCCAGGAGTATGACAACTGGTGCCGGATCGCCATCTACCGGCTGGTGCAGGTATGCCAGACCGTATCCGCTAAGTATACCCGTTCCAAGGTGCGGAAAAAGATCCCCGCCAGCTTCTCCTACATCATTGACGAGCTCCTTCACGCCGACGCTGACGACAGCAAAGATCGGTATTATGAGGAGATCATCGCCTCCATCGTCTCTACCGGCACCTCCGACGCCTTTATCGTCCAGTTCTGCCAGCTTATCAAGGAGTGCGCCGTAGATAACCTCCACATCATCGGGGACATCTTTGACCGGGGGCCCCACGCCGACCGGATCCTGGAGGAGCTGCGGCACTTTCACGATGTGGACGTCCAGTGGGGCAACCACGATATCGGCTGGCTGGGCGCCTTCGCCGGCAACCAGGCCTGCGTGGCCAGCGTACTGCGGCGGTGCGTGAGCTACAACAACTTCGACCAGCTGGAGGACGGATACGGCATCAATCTCCGGCCCCTGTCCATGTTCGCCGCCGAGGTTTACAGAGACGACCCCTGTCAGCGGTTTACCCCCCACGTTCTGGACGAGAACATCTATGACCCGGTGGAGAGCGAGCTGGCCTCCAAGATGCACAAGGCCATGGCGGTCATTGAATTCAAGCTGGAGTGCCAGCTTCTGAAGCGGCACCCGGAATACCACATGGATCTCCGGCTCCTTCTGCCCCAGGTAGACTTTGCCGCCGGAACGGTGACGGTGGACGGCCGAAGCTATGAGATGCTGGACTGCTCCTTCCCCACTGTGGATCCCGCGGATCCCACCGCCCTCACCGCTGGGGAACAGGAGCTGATGGATCGGCTCACCGCCTCCTTCCGGCACAGCACCCTGCTGAAAAAGCATGTCCGGTTCCTGCTGAGCCACGGGGGGATGTACAAGGTGGTCAACGGGAACCTCCTTTACCACGGGTGCATCCCCATGACGGAGGATGGGAAATTCGAGACCGTCACCCTGGATGGACAGGAGCTGACGGGCAAGGCCTACCTGGACGCCCTGGACGCCAAGGTCCGCACCGCCTTTTTCAGCGCCAAGGGCTCAAAGGAACGGGAGAGCGCGGTGGACTTTTTCTGGTACCTGTGGGCGGGGCCCAAGTCCCCCCTCTTCGGCAAGAGCAAGCTGTCCACCTTCGAGCGGTATTTTATCGCCGACAAGGATACCCACAAGGAGGTCTATAATCCTTACTACTCCTTGGTGAAGAGCCGCTCCACCTGCGAGACCATCCTCCGGGAGTTTGGTCTGGAGCCCTCCCGCTCCCATATCGTCAACGGCCATGTGCCGGTGAAGGAGAAGGAGGGGGAAAGCCCCATCCGTGGGGAGGGGCTGCTCTTTGTGATCGACGGGGGTATCTCCAAGGCCTACCAGCGGCAGACCGGCTTCGGGGGCTACACCCTTATCTACAACTCCCACCACCTGGCCTTGGCACAGCACAAGCCCTATGAGCAGATCATGGAGAATCCCCGGGACAGTGCCCCCAGGGTGCGCATCGTAGAAAATATGCCCCGGCGGATGCTGGTGGGCGATACCGACACAGGCGCTAGGCTTCGGGAGCAGATCGGCCAGCTTCAGGATCTGCTCACCGCCTACCGGGAAGGTACTATTAAGGAGCAGGGTGAATAGAATAAAGGTATGTTGCGGAGGGGCGGCCCCGTGGCTGTCCCTCCCCTTCTTTTCCTTTTTTCTCCTTAATTCACAAATTGATATGGGATACAAATATTACAATTAGGTAACAATGACGAAGCACCCCTTGACTTTCCCAAAGGAGGGGGTTATACTTTACAATAGAATAAAGAAAGGAGGGTTCTGCCATGATTTTTGATTCCGACCGCCGTGTGGATGATGTGGATGACCTGATCTTTGATCGCACCACCATCACCCCCAGTCAACGATGATCCCCGAACAGCCAAGGAGATGATTTTCCACACCTTGACTTCGGGTGTGGTTTTTTTGTCCCCATTTTCCTCTTATACCATTTTTAAGAAAATCGTTTGATTTTATATATGGATTTTATCCTGACATCTGTGCTATCCTGTTGGTATCCAAAAAAGATAACCAAGGAGGCGGACAGGATGAATGGGAATCATCGTCAACTCAAAAGGACAGCGGCGTTGGCCGCTGTCCTTTTGCTGTTTCTTTTTCTTTGCTGGGGGCTTTGGGCCACAGGCTTTTTTCAGGTCGTCCACTCCCCCCAGGGGATGCAGGACTATATCCGACAGTTCGCACCCTATTCTCATTTAGTCTTTTTCCTGCTTCAGCTCATCTCGGTGATCGTGGCCCCTATCCCCAGCAATCTGACTACGGTGGCGGGAGGGTTGCTATTCGGCTGCTGGGTCTCCTTCCTCATTACCACCGCCGCAGTGATCCTGGGCTCCATTATTGTCTTTCAGCTCAGCCGGAGGCTGGGACAAACCTTCGCCCAGCGGTTTATCAGCGGAAAGGCCTGGGAGCGGTACGGTGATATGATCCGGAGAAAGCGGGACATCTTTCTGTTTCTGGCCTTTCTGTTCCCCTTCTTCCCCGACGACCTGCTGTGCATCATGGCGGGACTTACCGAGATCCCCTTCCGGCGGTTCCTGTTCCTGGTGCTTCTAGGCCGGCCCTGGGGACTGCTGGTCTCCGCCGCGGTGGGAAGCTCAGTAATGACCATCCCCTGGTGGGGTATGGCGCTGCTGGGAGTGGGGGGAGCGGCGCTCTTCCTGGGTATCCTCCGCTATGGAGACAGGATCGAGGAGGCCATCATGAACCGGCTGAAGGATCCCAAGGCGGAGGAGATATCCTGAGTCAAAGAATAACAGGCCCTGTGGTGTAATCGGCGCCGCAGGGCTTTATTTTATCAAAGCAGAGTCCAAAAAGATCGGTGCCCCGGCACTCCAGGGCAAAAAGGGCCTGGGCCTCATCCCCCAGCTCTCGGATGTGGGCGGGCTTGGTAAGGATGGGCAGCTCCGCCCGCCCCTTCATCTCCCGCAAAAGCCCCTTCCCCCGACTGTTCATTCCCAAAACCCGAAGATAGGCAGGGCCGGAAGCCGGGCGATCCTCCGCCTTCAGTTCCAGGAACGCCCAGAGGGCCAGGCGGCGGATGCGGGCATGGGCATAGCGGCGGGTCTTGGCTCGGGCGTAAAACTCCTCCAGGCTCTCCGCCTGCCCCGCAGCCTTGACCAGGCGGGCGGGAAGCCCCTCCGCCCCGCCGCTGTCCGGAAGGGTGGCCCAGTCGGCCTGTCCCATCTGCCGCAAGCGGGAAAGGATCCCCCGCTCTATATGTTCCATCCGGGCTATCCCCGCCCTGTTTAACAGCTTGGAGGCCCCTCCTCCCAGAAATGCGGAGGCCTCCTCCCCCCGGCGCAGCCGCTCCCGCAGGTAGGTTGCGGAGGCGTATCCCCCCTCCGGATCCGGGCTGTCATGAGCAGCCCCCAGCCGGGGAACCGCCACCGCCGCCAGCTCTCCCCCCGCCGCCCGAAGGTATTCCACCCCCAGACTGTCATTGGGGCTTTGGAGCAGGCTCCCCTCCCGCCCCAGCAGCTCCTGGGCCGCCCGCTGGCGGACAAGGGCAAAGGAGTCTCCCCTGCCAAGCTGCGCGCGGAGGATATCCCGGTATTCCGGGCTGTCCAGAACCGCCGCGATTCGCTTCAAGGCCGCCAGGTCGCCGCTCTCGCTGCCAAAAGAGAGGGCGTCCACCACCCCTGTGGCCTTCAGCGCCGCCACCGCCCCCCGGGCAAAGCCCTCCGCCGAGGAGATGGCCCAGGGCAGGGGCAGCTCCAGGATCAGATCCGCTCCCCCCTCCAGGGCCATGGCGGCCCGCGTCCATTTGTCGGTGAGGGCGCACTCCCCCCGCTGCACCCAGCTGCCCGACATGACACAGACCACGGGCCTGTCCTCCCCCAGCAAGCGCCGGGTCTGGGCGAGCTGATAGGCATGACCGGAGTGAAAGGGGTTATATTCGGCGACGATACCCACGGCATTCATGGCGCTCCTCCTGACTTTTTTCCTTTTTGAGAAAAAAGGAGTTGTCCTTTTGACGAAAAAGAGATACAATAGGGATATCCCAAATTTTTGACAATATGCCTATAAAAGGAATGTAACATGTTTTCCCCTGAAAGGCAAGGGTTGCCCCTTAAATTACGGAAGGAGAGTTTCCACCCATGAAAATCCTTGTTATCAATGCAGGCAGTTCCTCCCTCAAATATCAGCTGATGGATTCCACCAGCCATGATGTGTTGGCCAAGGGCCTGTGCGAGCGCATTGGCATCGACGGCCGGCTGACCCACAAGGTTCCCGGCAGGGAGGACTACAAGGCTGACATCCCCATGCCCACCCACGGCGAGGCCATCCAGTCTGTGCTGGACGCCCTGGTCTCCCCCGACCATGGGGTCATCGCCGACGTGAAGGAGATCGACGCGGTGGGTCACCGGGTGCTCCACGGCGGCATGGCCTTCACTGAGAGCTGCATCGTGGACGACGCCTGTATCGCCGCCATCAAGGAGTGCATCCCCCTGGGCCCCCTCCACAATCCCGCCAATCTTATGGGCATTGAGGCCTGCCAGAAGGTAATGGCCGGCACCCCCCAGGTGGCCGTGTTTGACACCGCCTTCCATATGACCATGCCCGAGAAGGCCTACACCTATGCCATTCCTTACGAGTACTATGAGAAGGACAAGGTGCGCCGCTACGGCTTCCACGGCACCTCCCACCGCTATGTCTCCGCCCGGTGTGCCGATATGCTGGGCAAGCCCGCCAAGGATCTGAAGATCATCACCTGCCACCTGGGCAACGGCTCCTCCCTGGCCGCTGTCAAGGGGGGCAAGTGCGTGGACACCACCATGGGCCTTGGCCCTTTGGCCGGCTTCCCCATGGGCACCCGTTCCGGCGATATTGATGCCACCATCATGGAGTATCTCATGGGCCGGTATGGCTACGATATCAAGGAAATGCTGAACATCCTCAACAAGAAGTCCGGTGTACTGGGTATCTCCGGGGTGTCCTCCGACTTCCGGGATATCTGCGCCGCCGCTGACGAGGGCAACCACCGGGCTCAGCTGGCGCTGGATGTGTTCTATTACAGCGTGAAGAAATATATCGGAGCCTACGCCGCCGCCATGGGCGGGGTGGACGCCATCGTCTTTACCGCCGGTGTAGGCGAGAATGACGCTGCCGCCCGGATGGCCATCGCCTCGGGACTGGAGTACATGGGGGTCAAGATGGACGAGGACGCCAACAATATCCGGGGCAAGGAGGCGGTGATCTCCGCCCCCGACTCCAAGGTGCAGGTGCTGCTGATCCCCACCAACGAGGAGCTCATGATCGCCATGGACACCGCTGAGATCGTCGGAAAATAAAACCTACAAGAAAGGGCGCTCCCATCCACAGAGGATGGGAGCGCTCTTTTTTCACCCCTTCCCGCCCATCTCCCGGTTAATCCGCTCCACATTGGCCTTGACCCCCCGGTAAATAAACAGCCAGATAACGGCGTATCCCCCAAAGAAAAGGGTGGTAAAGACCAGCACTGGGGTAGCGGAATACTTCAGCCAACCATTGAAAAGATAGATCAGGATATAGTCCGCATACAACACCAGAGCGTGGATCAGCGTGGCGGCCATGAGGCTCAGCCATTCCACCCGATAGACCACCGGAGTCCCTCCCGCGATAAAGGCCAGCAGGGTCACTGTCAGGATCCCCCGCACCACCTCCTCCACCGCAAGATCTGTGATCACGCCGCTTCTCCCCAAGAAATAGTAGATCAGGGCCAGCACCACCGGTCCTCCCCCTGCCGCGATCAACCCGTTGCGAAAAAATGTCTTGGTCAAAGGCTTCATTTGATTCCCATCCTTTCCTTGATGGCCCGGAAGCACCGCCGGGACACATAATCCTGATAGCCGCATTGGAACCTCACATCCACCGCCCCGTTGAAGGCTGCGGTGAACCGCTCGATCCGGTTCCGGTTGGCGATGGCCGACTTGTTGATCCGAAAAAAGCAGTCGGGCAGAAGCTTTTCCACCTCATAGAGCCTTGCCTTGAGCAGAAACCTCTCCCCCTGTCCGTCGATGGCGTAGGTTCTGTCCTCCTGAACCAGGATGCACTCGATGTCTCGCAGGCGCAGCTCCCTCCAATCGTCCTCCCCATATCCGATGATCCGCTCCGGTCTGTCCTCCCCCAGAACCAGGGCCTCGATCCTATCGATGAGCTCGGTGCGGGTATGGACGGTAGCGCGGATCTCCTCCTCCGCCATCGGGTCGATCCGCAGATGAAATTTCATGGAGCTTCCTCCTTTCGGTCTCCATTCTATCACCTACAAGCACAAAATGGGCGGATCTTCCGCCCATCGGCTCCCTCAGACCGGTGAACGGCAGGAGCGGATCCCAGTCCGGACTGGGATCCGCTCCTTTTTCCGTTCAGTAGCCCAGGCTCTCCATCATCTCCCTCAGCCTATCGATGGGAAAGGGCGGCTGGCCCAAAGGCCCCGCTGCCAGGCTGAGGAGCTTGGCCGGGTTGTCGTCCGCCGCCGTCCGGTTGGAGCTGAGTGCCCCGCAGCGGCGGCAGCGGTGGATGATGGCCCACTCGCCTCCCCTGCGAACCCAGACGGCGATAGGCTCCATAAGCCCGCCACAGCCGCTCTGCCGGTCGCCGGGCTCTATGTCCACATGGAGACTGGTCAGGCAGTTGGGACAGTGGTTGCGGTGGTCAGTGCCCGCCCCGACGGGGAACACCGGGCGGCCACACTGCCTACAGGTGAACACATCCTTGCAGGGATGGGTCTTATAATAGCCTTTTTCGTACTGCTTCCTTTTATTCTCACGATTCATTTTCGGGTTCCTCCTGAAGATTCATGGTCATCCTCCGGGAGGAGTGCGGATCGGACTTACGCAGACCTCCCGGTCAGCGGCCAATCACCGAATCATAGGAATTTTTCTTCATAAAACAGGCTCCTTTCCTCTATGATACAGAGAAAGTATACCACAGCATAGATCTCTTTTCAAGGGGACAAAAAGGGAGAGAGCAGCGCTCGCTGTCCTCTCCCTCTTCCCGCTTCCTTTACACCACACCCTGGGCCAGCATGGCCTCGGCCACCTTCAGGAACCCGGCAATGTTGGCGCCCGCCACCAGATTACCCTCCATGCCGTACTCCTTTGCGGCAGAGGAGGCGGCGTTATAGATGTCGATCATAATGCCATGGAGCTTCTGATCCACTTCCTCAAAGCTCCAGCCCAGCCGCAAGGAGTTCTGGCTCATTTCCAGACCGGAGGTGGCCACGCCGCCGGCATTGGCCGCCTTGGCAGGGGCAAAGAGGATCCCTGCGGCCTGGAATACCGCCACAGCCTCCGGGGTGGAGGGCATGTTGGCCCCCTCCGCCACGGCGAAGCAGCCGTTCTCCACCAGGGCCTTCGCCCCCTCCCCGTCCAGCTCATTCTGGGTAGCGCAGGGCAGAGCCACATCGCAGGGAACTGTCCAGATCCCCCCGCAGCCCTCCACGTATTTGGCGGTGGGCACATAGTTGAGGTAGGTCTTGATCCGATCCCGCTTGACCTCCTTGATCTCCTTCATCACCTTGTAGTCGATGCCCGCCTCGTCCACGATGTAGCCATTGGAATCGGACATGGCGATGACCTTGGCCCCCAGCTGGGTGGCCTTCTGGTTGGCGTAGATAGCCACATTGCCGCTGCCCGAGATGACCACCCGCTTGCCCTCAAAGGACTTGCCGGCAGCCTTGAGCATCTCGTCGGTAAAATAGCACAGGCCATAGCCTGTGGCCTCAGTCCGGGCCAGGGAGCCGCCATAGGTCAGGCCCTTGCCGGTGAGCACCCCGGTAAACTCATTACGCAGACGCTTGTACTGGCCGAAGAGGAAACCGATCTCCCGGCCGCCCACGCCGATATCTCCGGCGGGAACGTCGGTATCGGGGCCGATATGGCGCTGGAGCTCAGTCATGAAGGACTGGCAGAAGCGCATGATCTCCCCGTCAGATCTTCCCTTGGGGTCAAAGTCACTGCCTCCCTTGCCGCCCCCCATGGGAAGGGTGGTAAGGGAATTTTTGAACACCTGCTCAAAACCCAGGAACTTGATAATGGACAGGTTCACGCTGGGGTGAAGCCGCAATCCTCCCTTATAGGGGCCGATGGCGGAGTTAAACTGGACGCGGAAGCCCCGGTTCACCCGAACCTTGCCGCTGTCGTCCACCCAGGGGATCCGGAACATAACGATCCGCTCCGGCTCCACCAAACGCTCGATGATCCCATTTTTCTCCAGCTCAGGGCGGCGCTCCACCACGGGCTCCAGGGACTCCAGCACCTCCTGAACAGCCTGGAGGAACTCCGGCTCGTGGGCGCTCTTCTTCTCCAGATCGGCGTAAACACCCTTCAGGTACGCGTTTTTCAAAGCCATATCCATCAAACTCCCTTTCCATAAGACGGATGAGACCGTCATTCATTCAAAATTGTTTCAAACTTCCGTTTGTAACAGGGATATTATACAACGCGCTAAAGTAAAATGCAAGAAAAACTTATGCAGCTTGCAAATTTCTTATTATCCCCTCCATATCCCCATATCCGGCATTGTACAGACCAATGATCTGTGGTAGACTATCCAATGGTGATAAGCTATGATACGGATCCAAAATTTATCCCTCCCCTTGGATTTCGGACCGGAGGAGCTGCGGCGTAAGGCCGCCAAAGCCCTGGGCGTCTCCCCCGCCGCCCTGGGGGCAGTTCGTCTGCTGCGCCAGTCGGTGGACGCGCGGAAAAGGGGGCAGGTGCGCTATATCTGCACGCTGGGGGTGGAGACGGAACAGGAGACTGCGCTGCTCCAAAGCTGCCACAGCCCCAGCATTACTTCCTGGACGCCCGCGCCCTATGTGTTCCCCGGCGTAAAGCGGAACTCCCCCCTGCCCCCGGTGGTGGTGGGCATGGGGCCGGCGGGGCTGTTCTGCGCCCTGTTCCTGGCCCGAAACGGCCTGCCCCCCATCCTTCTGGAGCGGGGCCGGGACGTGGACGAACGGACGGAGGATGTGGAGCATTTCTGGAAAACCGGCGCCCTATCCCGAACCTCCAACGTCCAGTTTGGCGAGGGAGGCGCCGGCACCTTCTCCGACGGGAAGCTGAATACAGGGACTCACGATGGGCGCATCGGGGCCGTGCTGGAGGAGTTCGTCCGCCATGGGGCACCGGAGGATATCCAGTGGCAGCAGAAGCCCCATGTGGGTACCGACGTGCTTCGGAGAGTGGTAAAGTCCATGCGACAGGAGCTCCTATCCCTGGGTGCGGAGGTTCGGTTTGAACATCAGCTTACCGGCCTGCGCATAGAGGGGGGGCGTTTGACCGGGGTATATTACGCTACCGAGCAGGGCCCGGTACGCGAGTGTCTGGATTGCGATACCCTAATCCTGGCCCCCGGCCACTCCGCCCGGGATACCTTCCAAATGCTCTATGAGTCGGGGATCCCCATGGAGAGCAAGCCCTTTGCCATCGGCTGCCGCATTGAGCACAGGCAGGAGCTGATCTCCTCCCGGCAGTATGGCTCCGCCTGGGAAAAGCTGCCCCCGGCGGACTATAAGCTCTCCTGCCATCTGCCCGGCGGCCGAAGCGCCTTCACCTTCTGCGTCTGTCCCGGGGGACAGGTGGTGGCCGCGGCCAGCGATTACGGCCAGGTGGTCACCAACGGCATGAGCCTACGGGCCCGGGATGGAATAAACATCAACGGAGGCTTTCTGGTCGGAGTAGGGCCCACAGACTTCGAGGGCAGCGATCCCCTGGCCGGGGTTCGCTTTCAGGAGCAGTGGGAACGCTCGGCCTGGGATCTGGGAACCGGAGGTCTTCCGCCTCTGTTTCAGCCCAAAAAGCCGGTCTTTCGGGCTCCTGCCCAGCTGGTAGGGGATTTTCTTAATGGAAAGCCTTCCACCGTTCTGGGTAGCTTGGCTCCCACATACCGTCCTGGCGTGGTTCCTGCCTCTATAGAAAGCTGTCTTCCTTCCTATGTAACAGATACCCTCCGCTCTGCCTTGCCTCTCTTTGACCGGAAGCTCCACGGCTTTGCCGATCCGGGGGCGGTGCTTACGGGTATTGAGACCCGCTCCTCCTCCCCCGTTCGCATCCTCCGGGACGAGAGCCTCCAGTCCTCCGTCCGGGGGCTTTACCCCTGTGGGGAGGGAGCCGGCTACGCTGGGGGGATCACCTCCGCCGCCGTGGATGGGATCCGGGTGGCCGAGGCGGTAGCTGCCGGGATAAACTGAAAATTTTGGAAACGCCTGTATAAAAGCTCTCTTTTTCCCACAAACTGAGGCAAAAGAGAGCTTTTTGCTATTCCTTTTTGCTCCTATATCAGATAGGCTTATGCTCTGTCGAATTCTGTCGATTCAGAAAGGAGTTACACAAGCATGAGCAGAGTAAAGTATGAACGAGGCATTTCCTACGACACAGTCCGCAAAACCTATTACCTCTATATGGATTTGGGAAAGGATGAGGATGGCCGCCGACTGCGGAAATACGGCACCTTCCCCTCCCTGTCCGCCGCCCGGAAGGCACGGGATGAATTCCTCACCAAAAAGTCTCAGGGACAGCTACTCCAGCCCACCGGCATGACCCTTGACGAGTGGCTGGCGGAGTGGATGCAAGAGATCATCATCCCCAACCGGGCGGAGACCACGGTCTATGGGTACCGGAAGATCATCCACAACCACCTCTCCCCCGCCCTGGGCTGCATCCCCATCCAGCGGCTCTCTCCTAAGGATCTGCAGCACTACTATGCCGAGCTGATGCAGGACAAGCACCTGTGCCCCAACACAGTCCGGCGGCACCACGATCTGCTCTCCGCCGCCCTCCATGCCGCCATGCGCCAGGATCTGATTCTCCGCTGCCCCACCGAGCGGGTAGAGCCTCCCCGGGTGGTCTATAAGGAAACCCGGTACTATACCGCGGAAAATCTGAAGCGGCTCTACGCCCTGGTGGAGGGCCATTGGCTGGAGACGGTGGTTCATCTGGCCGGAAGCCTGGGGCTGCGCCGGGAGGAGATATGCGGCTTGCGCTGGTCCAGTGTGGACTTCCAGATGCGGAAGATCCATATCCGGGAGGCCCGCACCTCCGCCGGGGCTAAGGTCATTGAAAAGGAGACCAAAAACCGCTCCTCCGCCCGGGTGCTCCACATGGGGGATGACATCTATTATCTTCTGCGGCAGGAGCGGCGGCGGCAGAACGAGCGGAAGCTGGCCATGGGCGCCGACTGGCCAAACAGCGGCATGGTGGCGGTAGATCGAAAGGGAAACCCCTTCTCCCCCAACAATCTCTCCATGAACTTCACCCGGTTTATCCGCTCCAGCAATCTGCCGCCCCTGACCCTTCATGGTCTGCGGCACACCTTTGCCACAGTGGCCTCCTCCCAGGGGGCGCCTCTGTTCGACATCGGAAAGGCTCTGGGCCACTCCACCCCCGCCACCACAGGAAAGATCTACACCCATCTGGTGGATCAGCTCCACACCGATACCCTGGCGAGGGTGGCGGCGGCTCTGCAGTAACTCCCAATGAAAGGCATGGCTAAAGAAAATCTGGCACCCGCCGGGAAACCATGTTTTTCAGCGGGTGTCAACTTATAAATCGGCTATAAACCGCAGGCCGAATTCCTCTGAACCAGCTATCGGCTGCATATATCCAGGGCAAAGGCACGGCAAGCACACTGAAAAAAGCCCCCGCAGGACAATGAGCCTGCGGGGGAGCCTCTTCTCGTTGACAGCTTCTGTCCACCCTCTTATCTTTCTTCCAGAAGCTGATATGGCCTATGCTTCCCCACATACTGGTAGGCCGGGCGGATGATCTTGCCCATGTTGATCAGCTCCTCCATCCGGTGGGCGCTCCAGCCCACCACCCGTGCGATGGCAAAGAGGGGGGTATAGAGCTCCAGGGGCAGCTCCATCATGTGGTAGACAAAGCCGGAATAGAAATCCACATTGGCGGAAACACCCTTATACATCTTCCGCTCCCCGGCAATGACCTTGGGCCCCAGCCGCTCCACCATGGAGTAAAGCTGATAATCCTCCTGCCGCCCCTTCTCTGCAGACAGCTTCTCCACCAAGGAGCGCAGTAGCTTGGCTCGGGGATCGGACAGGGAGTAGACCGCATGGCCCATGCCATAGATCAGTCCGGACTTGTCAAAGGCCCGCTTGTCCAGCAAAGCCCGGAGATAGGCCTCCACCTCCTCCTCGTCCCTCCAGTCCCGCACCTGCTCCTTCATATCCGCAAACATCCGCACCACCATGATGTTGGCTCCGCCGTGCCGGGGCCCCTTCAATGAGGCCAAAGCCGCCGCCATACAGGAGTATGTATCGGTACCAGAGGAGGTGACCACGTGGGTAGTGAAGGTGGAATTGTTGCCTCCGCCATGCTCGGCATGAAGGGTTAGGCAGGCATCCAGCACCTTGGCCTCCCAGGGGCTATATTGGGAATCGGGACGAAGCAGATGGAGAATAGTCTCCGCTGTGGACAGCTCCGGATCCGGGGCGTGGATGTAAAGGCTGTTCCCTTCCTTGTAGTTACTGGCCTGACAGCCATAAACCGACAGCAGGGGGAACACGGAGATGAGCTGCAGACATTGACGCATCACGTTGGACAGGCTGATATTGTCCGCCCGACTGTCATAGGCCGCCATGTTGAGAACGCTCCGGGCCAGAGAGTTCATCACGTCCCGGCTGGGGGCCTTCAGGATCACGTCTCGGACAAAATTGTTGGGAAGTGTCCGGTAATAGCCCAAAAGCTGGCGAAATTCCTCCAGCTCCTTTACCGTAGGAAGGCGCCCCAAAAGGAGAAGATAGGCCGCCTCCTCAAAGCCAAAACGGTTCTCTCGCAGGCTTCCCGCCACCAGCTCCTCCACGTCCACCCCCCGGTAGTAAAGCTTTCCCTCACAGGGGATCTCCGTACCGTCGGGCAGCTTCTCCTTGGCGTGCACCTCCGAGATCTCGGTAAGGCCCGCTACCACGCCCTTTCCGTTCAAATCCCGCAGACCCCGCTTCACATCATATTTTTCATAGTCCGCCGCGTTGATGCGGCTGTGCTTCCTGGCGTCCGCCGCCATGGCCCGAACCTCGGGCCGAAGATCGTAATAATTGGGATTACTTGCCATCTGTGCCTCCTTATTACATGTTAAAGCTTTCCTTCGATTCTTAGCATAGCACATAAATATTGCCATTTTATGAATCGTGGCCCGATCTATTTTTCTTTTTTTGCAGAAAAGGGGCGGCCCACATGGGCCGCCCCTCTCACCTATTCTATTTCTATCTTAGGACAAAAGAAGCTTGTCGTCAGCCTCATCAGAGCCGGAGACCTTGCTGAACATCTCCAGCAGGCCCTCCACAGTCAGCTTCTTTTTCTTTTCACCGGACACGTCGATGGCCACCCTTCCGTCATACATCATGATGAGCCGATCCCCATGAAGTATGGCATCCTTCATATTGTGGGTGATCATCAGGGTTGTCAGGTTATCCTTTTGGATGATCCGCTCGGTGGTATCCAGCACCTTGGCCGCCGTCTTGGGATCCAGAGCGGCGGTATGCTCATCCAGAAGGAGGAGCCGGGGCTTTTTCAAGGTGGCCATCAGAAGGGTCAGAGCCTGGCGCTGACCGCCGGAGAGAAGCCCTACCTTGGAGGTCATCCGATCCTCCAGGCCCAGATCCAGGATCTTCAGCAGCTCCCGGTACTCCTCCCGTTCCCCTTTTGTAATGCCGCTTGTCAGACCTCTTCCCTCCCCCCGGCGGGCGGCCAGGGCCAGGTTTTCCTCGATCTGCATGGTGGCGGCGGTTCCCATCATGGGATCCTGGAACACCCGGCCGATATAGGAGGCCCGCTTGTGCTCCGGAAGGTTGGTCACGTTCGTCTTATCAATGGTGATCGACCCGGAATCCACCGGATAAACTCCAGCCACTATATTCATCAGGGTGGACTTGCCCGCCCCGTTACCGCCGATAACAGTGACAAACTCCCCGTCATTCAGTGTTAGACTGACCCCCTTCAGGGCCACCTTCTCATTGACCGTGCCGGCATTGAAGGTTTTCCAGATGTCTTTGATCTCAAGCATTCCTCCCCGCCCCCTTTCCGGCCTTTTTTCTGAAATATTTGCCCTTCCAGTAGGGGATCGTGAGAAAGACGGCTACCACCGCCGCAGACAGGATCTTCAGATAGTTGGGGTTGAGTCCCATCTTCAGCACCGCCTGAATGACGATATAGTAGAGGATGGCGCCAATACACACTGAGAGGAGCTTCAGGGCAAAATTGATAAACACCTTGTCCAACAGGACTTCGCCGATGATCACAGCGGCCAGGCCGATGACGATGGCTCCCTGGCCCACCTTGATCTCGTTGCCGCCGCTGTACTGAGCCAGAAGGGCGCCCGACAGAGCCACCAGACCGTTGGAGAGGGTCAGTCCCATCACCTTGCACCGGTCGGTGTTGATACCCTGGGCCCGGGCCATATTGGGGTTGGCCCCGGTGGCCCGGAGGGAGGCGCCCAGCTCAGTGCCAAAAAACCAGTACAGGATCCCGATAAGCACCGCCGTAAACACTCCCACCACAAAAATGGGATGACGGTAGATGGGATAGCCACCCTTGCTCCCCTGGACAAAGCGCAGGGAGACCAGCAGCTTATCCAGAGTCTCCTTCTGGGTGATGGAGATGGCCACCGAGGCCTTGAAATCCATAATGGCCATATTCACCGAGTAAAGTCCCAGCTGGGTCAGGATCCCGGCCAGGATAGCGGGGATCCCGCAGACGGTGTGAAGGATCCCGGTCACCAGTCCCGCCAGCATACCGGCCAGCAGAGCTGCCAGCATGGCCACCCACAGGTTGACCCCACCAGAAAACAGCATCACGAACACCGCGCCTCCGGTACAGAAGGAGCCGTCCACCGTCAGATCCGCGATGTCCAGAATCTTATAGGTAATGTATACGCCGATAGCCATGATGCCCCAGATCAGTCCCTGGGACACCGCCCCCGGCAGAGCATTGAGAAAGCCAGTCACAGGCAATCCCTCCTATTGCAAAGAATACCAGAAAACAGCGGGAAAGGATATCCTTTCCCGCTGTCTCCAAGCGGTTTGGAGATCACTCCGCCACGATAGCCTCGTAGCCCTCGGGAGCAGTAAGACCCAGTGCGTCACAGGTGACGGGGTTGTACTTCTTGACATACTGAGGAGCGTACTCAATGGGCATGGTGGAGATATCAGCCCCATTCGCCAGAATATCCGCCGCCATCTCACCGGTCTTGTATCCGATGTCATAGTAGCTGATGGACAGGGTGGCAACGCCACAGCCGCCGCAGATGCCCTCCTCTCCGGCAAAAACAGGGATTACACCCTGGCAAATGTTATTGATAATTCCGGTATTGTTGGCGGCGGTGTTATCGGTGGGCACATACAGCACATCGCTGTTGGACACCGCGTCCTGGACAACAGAGGCCATATCATTGGTATCGGAGAAGGGATACTGCTCACAGGTATACCCCAGATCCTCCAGATACTTCTGCACATTGTCCACCTGGTACTGGCTGTTTGGCTCACCCGAGCAGTAGATAAGACCCACATCCGTAGCGTCGGGATACCACTCCTTGATCATCTGGGCCTGCTGATCCAGGGGCGCCAGGTCGGAGGTGCCGGAAACATTGGTGCCCACGACCCCGGTAAAGCCGTCAATGTTCAGGGCCACGCCATACTCGGTAATGGAGGTGCCTAGCACCGGGATGGTATCCGTGGCGGAGGCGGCGGACTGGAGCGGAGCGGTGGCATTGGCCATGATCAGATCCACCTCATCGGACACAAAGCCGTTGATAATGGTATTGCAGGTGTTATTATCGCCGGCGGCGTTCTGCTCCTCAATCTTCACCTGGCCGGGGAGCAGCTCGCTCAGGGCGTCCTTAAAGCCCTGGGTAGCGGCGTCCAGCGCGGGGTGGGGAGCCAGCTGGCAGATGCCCACCACATACCCTTCCCCGTCCTTCTCCGAACCTGGATCGGCGGGCTGGGTCTGAGCGGGGGCGGAGGCCTCGGGAACCTTGCTCTCCACAGTCTCCTTGTTGCCGCAGGCGGCCAGAGACAGGACAAGGGCCCCGGCCAAGCCAAGAGTCATCCATTTGCGCAGTTTCATTTCATTTTCCTCCCATGTACTTTAGCGGTTAAAAGCGCTAAATTGCTATGTGCTATTATACCACCTCTTTTTGAAATGTCAACCATAAATTCCGCCGCTTTTTCCCTTTGTCCATCAGCTGCTCCCCTCCTCTTTTCACCTTGGACAACGGGTTTTCCTGAAAATCATAAATTTTTTATGAACCCTTAAGGCCATTCCCCACCAAGGTTTTTGCCCAGCGGATACTGATAGACTTTTCCTCAAAAACGTGGTATAATGGCATAATTCTAAAAATGACCAATTCTTCCTAAAAGGGGGATACTCTGTGAAAACGGATGTTTTAGGTGTGGGTATCGACAATTTGACCCAGGCTGAGGCTCTGGATGCCGGATGGGCCCTTCTCAAAGAGGACAGCTTCCATTATATCGTCACGCCGAACCCGGAGTTTATCCTGGCCGCCAAGAGGGATGAAAACTTTCGGCACACCCTGAATAACGCCGCCCTGGCCCTCCCTGACGGCATCGGGGTGGTATATGCCGCCAAGATCCTGGGCCGGCCCCTTCAAGGGCGCTGTCCGGGCGTGGACTTTGCCCAGGCTCTTATGGCCCGGATGGCTTTAGAGGGGGGCGCCCTCTTCCTATTGGGGGCCAAGCCCGGCGTGGCGGAGCAGGCGGCGGAGAATCTCCGCCAGGCCCATCCCGGGCTGAATATCTGCGGCGTTCATGATGGATATTTCAGAGAGGACAAGCCTGTGGTGGAGAAAATCAAAGCCTCTGGGGCCGATGTGGTCTTTGTCTGTCTGGGTGCGCCCAAGCAGGAGCTCTGGATGGCTCAAAACGGCCCCCTCACCGGGGCAAAGCTGGCCATCGGGTTGGGGGGGTGCTTGGATGTGTTTGCAGGCAACGTCCAGCGCGCTCCGGAAGGATGGCAGAAAGCGGGACTGGAATGGCTCTACCGGCTCATCAAGGAGCCCAGCCGCATCGGCCGGATGGCCAAGCTGCCTCTCATTTTGGTGGACGCCCTGGGCGCCCGTTTGGGAGGGAAATGAGATGAAGGGAACCCTTATCGTCTTTGAAGGCACCGACGGGTCAGGAAAATCCACCCAGTTTAAGCTTCTGTGTGAAAAGCTGCGATCCCAGGGAACCGCCTTTGAAAAGCTGGTGTTTCCCCAGTACGCCGAGCCCTCCTCCGCCCTGATCCGGATGTATCTGGGGGGAGAGTTCGGCTCCCACCCCTCCGATGTGAACCCATATGCCGCCTCCACCTTCTATGCGGTGGATCGCTACGCCTCCTGGAAGAAGGTCTGGGGGGAAAGCTATCAGGCCGGAGGGCTGATCCTCTCCGACCGGTACGCCACCTCCAATGCTGTCCACCAGGGCTGTAAGCTGCCCCAGAAGGAGCAGGGTGCCTTCTTCGACTGGCTGTCCGACCTGGAGTATCAGAAGCTGGGCCTCCCCTGTCCTGACGCTGTGATCTATCTGGACATGCCCACCGAGAAATCGGTGGAGCTTCTCCGCTCCCGGGAGGCGGCCACCCACACCAAGGGAGATATCCACGAGGTGGATACAGAATACCTGGCCCTTTGCCGCCAGACAGCCCTTCGGGCCGCAAAGCATTATGGCTGGCACCGGATCTCCTGTGTTGATGAGGCCGGGCAGATCCGCCCCATTGAGGAGTTGCATGGGGAGATCTGGGAATATTTAGCGGAAAACGTTCCCGCTTTCCGCAGTTAACAAGGAGGTTCTTCTATGGTTTGCATCCTGCTTAGCAACGGTTTTGAGGAGGCAGAGGCCATCGTTCCCGCCGATCTGCTCCGTCGGGCCGGAGTGGAGGTGGCTCTCACCGCTTTGGAGGGGGAGCTGGTCTCCGGCTCTCACCAGATCGCCATAAAGGCGGATCTGACTTTGGATCAGGTTGACCCCGACCAGGTAGAGCTGGTATTTCTCCCCGGAGGCATGGGGGGAGTCAAGTGCCTGGGGGAGGATCCCCGGGTGTCCCGGCTGGTTCACCAGGTCTATGAAAAGGGCGGCTATGTGGCCGCCATCTGCGCCGCCCCCACCCTGCTGGCCGCCTTCAGTCTGCTGGAGGGAAAGCGGGCGGTGTGCTATCCCGGTATGGAGGATGAGATGGCGGGCGCCCGGATGGAGCCCAGCGTCCCCTTCGTGGCGGACGGCCGCCTCGTCACTGGCGAGGCCGCAGGCTCCGCCTTTCCCTTCAGCCTGAAGCTGGTGGAGCTTCTAAGAGGAGCCGAGACCGCTCAGCAGGTTCGAACGGCGGTACATTATCATGGTTGAGAAGTCTGCCCTCCGGGAGTTCGTTAAGGATTATCCCTTGACGGACTATGACCGTAAAAAGAGTGATGATCTTCTTTTGGCCCGATTTCTCTCCCTGTCCAAAACTGCGCAGAGCTCCACCATCCTTCTCTACTATGGTATCGGGAAAGAGCCGGATACCGCCCGGCTATTAGAGCCGTTGACTGCCCTCGGGATTCATGTGGCGCTGCCCCACTGTATCTCTCCGGGCCAGATGGAAGCCCGGCAGTATTTGGGAGCGGAGCGGCTGATCCCCAACTTCTACGGGATCCCGGAGCCAGACGAGTCTTGCCCTATTGTAAAGAAGAAAGACTTGTCACTCATTCTGGTTCCTGCTCTCTGCTGTGATGAGCGTGGGTATCGTTTGGGCCACGGCGGTGGATACTATGACCGTTATCTGGCCGATTTTCAAGGGCTCACCATGGCCCTGTGCCGGAAAAAGCTCCTCCTCCCTCTTATTCCAACCGAGCCTCACGACCAGCCAGTGGATATTATCGTCACAGAAAACCGGTGCCTGTCCTTTTCCTAAACAGGAAAAAGCGGGGCGCAGGGCCCCGCTTTTCATGTAGCCGGCTTAGCAGCAGCCGTCGTTGCACCCGCAACCGCAGCCATTGTTGCAGCCACAGCCGCAGCTGTTACCGCCCCAGCCGCCGCAGCAGCACAGGAGCAGGATGATGATCAGGATGATCCAGCAGCAACCGCCGCCCCAACCGTTGTTCCCACAGCACATAGAAACTTCACCTCGTTGTTTATTTGACGGCCCGGAGGGGTTTGCCCTTCCGTTTCGCCATCCGCAATATACTATGCCGCCCTCCCGATGGTGGTTCCAATGGGACGGGCGTAAATTGCAAAAATGTCAGGAGTGATCCCCATGCCCCAGGAATCTCATGAACACCGCCCTGCGGCGCCCCGATCCAGTTCTGCCTCTGGCGGCAGCGCAAGCACGCCCCGAAAGCGGCGCCGCCGCAGACGGCGTATGAACCCCCTTCTCTACATTCTGCTGGTGGTGGCCGTCTCCGCCGTGCTGGCAGGGGTGGCCTGGATCTGGGCCGGGGACGTGTTCGCCCTTAACAAGGAAGCCCATTCCGCCACCATCACCCTGCCGGACAGCATTTTCACCGTTTATGAGGAGACCTCTAAGGTAAAGCAGAACGGCGAGACCCAAACAGTCACCACCACCGTATCCAAGGCGGATATGAACTATGTGGTGGATCAGCTGTCGGAAAACGGACTTGTGGAGTATAAACTCCTGTTCCGCCTTTTCTCCTCTCTGGTTCATGCGGATCGAAAGCTGGTAGCCGGAACCTATGAGCTGAACACCGACATGGATTATAACGCCCTGATCAACGCCATGTCCGCCCGCTCCGGCAGCCGGAAAACCGTCAGCGTCACCATCCCGGAGGGCTATACCCTGGATCAGATCTTCTCCCTTTTGGCCGAACAGGGCGTCTCCACCGTAGCCACCCTCCAGCGGGTGGCCGCTCAGCATGATTTCAAATACTCCTTCCTGAAGGGCGTCCTCCCCCTGGGAGATTATCACCGGCTGGAGGGCTACCTCTTCCCCGACACCTACGAGTTCTACATGGGCGGAGGAGAGCGGGAGGCTATCCAGGTTCTTAACAAGATGATCCTCCGTTTTGACCAGCAATTCCCCGACAAGCTTCGGCAGCAGGCCGCTGATATGGGCTACACAGTCCACGATATTGTGACCATCGCCTCTCTCATTGAGAAAGAGACCGACGGCACCGACCAGACTGCCATCGCCTCGGTCATCTATAACCGGCTAAACAATTCGGATTATGAGACGGTGGGGCTTCTGCAGATTGATGCAGCCCTGGTCTACGCCACAGGACGGCCCATAACCCAGGAGGACTATCAGACGGTGGACAGTCCCTACAACACCTACCGCAACAAGGGCCTGCCCCCCGGCCCCATCGCCAGTCCCGGCATGGTGGCTCTCAACTCCGCCCTGAATCCCCAGGACACCAATTATTATTACTATGGTCTGGGCGACGACAACCTGCACCATTATTTCCGCACCAATTCTGAATTCCAGGCCTTCCTGGCCTCCCGGGGGAATGAAAATGGCTAAACCATTGGAACTTTTGGCCCCCGCCGGGGATATGGAGCGGCTTGGGATGGCTGTGGCCTATGGCGCGGATGCGGTATACCTGGCGGGGCAGATGTACGGGATGCGATCCTTCGCCGGGAACTTTTCCTCTGAAGAGCTTGCCCAGGCGGTCACCCTGTGCCACAGCCACGGGGTAAAGGTTCATGTGACCTGCAATACCATGCCCCGGAATCCGGAACTGGAGGGGCTCCCCCGCTATCTCGCCTTTCTTCAGGAGCTGGGGGTGGACGCTCTTATCATCGGAGATATCGGGGTATTGTCCCTGGCAAAAAAGCACGCCCCCAAGGTGAGCCTTCACATTTCCACCCAGGCCAGCATCACCAACTACCAGGCCGCTCTGGCCTGGCACCAGCTGGGAGCCAGCCGGGTTATTCTGGCCCGGGAGCTCTCTCTGGAGGAGATCCGGGAGATCCGTGCCAAAACTCCCAGGGAACTGGAAATCGAGGCCTTTGTCCACGGCGCTATGTGCGTCAGCTATTCGGGCCGATGCGTCCTCTCCAACTATATGACGGGGCGTGACGCCAGCCGGGGCGCCTGCGCTCAGCCCTGCCGCTATAAGTACGCCCTGATGGAGGAACAGCGGCCCGGGGAGTTCTTTCCCGTGGAGGAGGACGACCGGGGCACCTACATTTTTAACTCCAAGGATATGTGCATGATCGACCACATCTCCGAGCTGATGGAGGCGGGGCTGGACAGCCTGAAGATCGAGGGCCGAGCCAAATCGGCCTACTACGCCGCCATCGTCACCGGAGCCTACCGTCACGCCATCAACGCCGCCATAGCCGGAAGCCCTTTGGATCCGGTATGGCGCTCAGAGCTGGACAAGGTGAGCCACCGCCCCTATTCTGAGGGCTTCTATTACGGCCACCCGGAGCAGTATGTGGGGGACGCCCGGTACATCCGGGACTGGCAGGTCTCAGCTATAGTCACCTCCTGCTCCCCGGATGGAAGGGCCGTCTGTTCCCTGCGGAACAAATTCCAGCGTGGGGAGACCCTGGAGCTGGTGGGCCCTGGGATCCGCCCCGTCTCCTTTCCGGTGGCGGATCTGGCGGACGAAGGTGGCTTTCCCATTGAGGAAGCCCGGACGCCCCAGATGGCCCTTCGGCTCACCCTGCCCTGTCAGGCCCCTCCCCTCTCCATCCTCAGAAAGCAGGTAGAACCATGAAAAACCGCCGATATGACTATGATGTGCTTCGGGTCTGCTCCATGCTGGGGGTCATCTACCTCCATGTGGCAGCCGGGGCTTTGCGGAGCCTGGACTATCATGCGCTTTGGAATTTTTCCAATCTTTTTGCCTGTCTCTCCACCCCGGCGGTGCCCCTGTTCTTCATGATGTCGGGAGCCCTCCTGCTGAAGGAGGAGAAAACCGCTGATCTGAGGCTGCTGTTCTGCAAGCGGATCCCCAAGGTTCTGGTTCCCCTGCTCACCTTCTCCGCTGTCACCTTTCTCTACAGCGCCATCCGGGGAAACGCCACCGGGGCCATCACCGGGCTTTCCCATCTGCTGAACACCCCGGCCTCAGTTCCCTACTGGTTTCTCTACGCCCTGATCCCCATGTATCTCATCTCCCCCATGCTGAAAAAGATGGTGGACGGGCTGAGCGACAGCCACTGGAATTATATGATGGCTCTTTGGGTGATCCTCACCTTGGGGCTCTATACCATCCGCAGCTTCGTTCCCCCGGAGTATGAATTGGTATTCACCGAGCACTGGACTTTGAACCTGAACATGATTGGCGGCTACCTGGGCTATTTTCTTCTGGGAGCCTATCTGGAGCGTTGGGAAAAGCTGCCCTCCCGAAAAGTTTTGGCCGCGGTAGTCATGGGAATGCTAGTCATCAGCGTTCTGGGAACCCGATGGGATACCTACTCCCGGCTCTACTACTCCGACCGCTTCACCAACTATCTGACTCTCTTTACCATGACCCTGTCCGCCGCCATCTTCCTGCTGTGCAAGTCCTGCCTCCGTGGAAAGGAGGAGAAGGGCCGGCTCCTGCCCCTGCTCTCCGGCCTTTCCTTCTCGGTCTATCTCATCCACCCCCTGGCCATCGGGGCGGGAGAAAAGCTGTGGACGGTGGTTTTCGGAACTCTCGGGCCGGGGACAGTGCTTCAACAGTTGGGGTTCTATGCTGTTATCTCCCTTGTCTGTATCCTTTCCGCGGTGATTTTGTCCTCCATCCCGGGGGTCTGCTACCTTTTTACCGGGCAGAGCTATACCACCGCCTGCAAAAGCTGTAATCTGCAGGCCCTTTTCCGAAAGAAGGTTATGATTTGAAACAGGAAACCGGGATCATTCCTCTTTTTTTGACAGGCCTTATCCTTCTGTTGGCCGCCTGCTCCCCCCAGCCTGTTGAGTTGGAGACCGCTTCTCCCCCTCCCTCCCCCGCCCCAGAGGAGACGACCCCCTCCCCCACTCCCATCCCCATTTCGACGGAGACCAACCCACCAGCCTGGACAGGGCAGGCGGTGGATTTTACGGGGGAATGGCATCGGACAAACATTTATATCGCACAGCCGGGAGATGTCTATATCTCTAACCAAACCGAGCAAGGCTTTGACTTCAATGGCTCTGCCCTCTGGTACGGCCACTGTGGCGAAATCCAAGGGACAGCCTATTTTGTGGATGAGAATACCGCCTTCTGGCGGTATGAAGAGGATGATTGGCCTCTGAACGAGCCGTCTCCTACCGGTACCGTTCGCTTCTCCCTATCTGACAGCGGTATTCTGTCTCTGGAGCAATCCGGTCACCTCCCCTTCGGCATGAATGCGGGGATCGGCGGTGAATATACCTTGGATGCGCCGGAGTACTTCACCAACGGTGTTCTGGAAACCCTGGGCCCGGAACGGATCGCCCTTCTCCAGAAGGTCGCCGGGGAGAACTATCAGGAGTTTCTTGGCACTCCTCTGGAATATGGTTCCTTTACCATTGAGGAATATCAGGAGAACGGCTGCTCCGGTCTTTTCCTGGAGGGCTGGATACCCACCATGGGCTATCAACAGAAGATCTATATTGGCGATGATGGGGCCGTCTGGGCAAATTTTCAGTCTGGCCAGTGCTTCACCAACCGCCCCCAGGAGAAGCTTCCCGGCTTTCTCCTCTTTTCCGAAAACAGTTGACAACCCGCCAAAATGTGATACAATGATTTTCGCGATGACGAAGCCAAGTCTGCTATGCCGCGTTTGAGCGAGAGGGGATGGTGAAAGCCCTCGGCGACACAGGCGGACGCGCCACTTCCGAGCGTTCCGGGAGACCGGAGGGCCCATCCCCCTTACCCGATGCAAATGAGATGCCCTGCCCTTCGGCATGGCAAATCAGGGTGGTACCGCGGAGCCATGATACGCTCCGCCCCTGAACCAACAGGGGCGGAGCGTTTTTTGTTTGTCCGCCCCGAAATTTTAGGAGGTATTTTTATGGAAAAACCCAAGTATTTCGGCCTCAATGACCTGCGGGAGATGTACCTGAAGTTCTTTGAGACCAAGGGCCATCTGCGCCTGCCCAGCTTCTCCCTCAT
>JAAWBD010000088.1 GCA_022792495.1 Oscillospiraceae bacterium | reverse complement strand
CTGGCTGAGATCGCCATGAGCTATGGCTATGTCTACGTGGCCCAGGTGGCTATGGGCGCCAACCCCACCCAGACCCTCACCGCCATCCGGGAGGCCGAGGCCTACAAGGGCCCCTCCCTCATCATCGGCTACTCCCCCTGCGAGATGCACTCCATCAAGGGTGGTATGCTCCACTGCCAGGAGGAGATGAAGAAGGCCGTTGAGTGCGGCTACTGGAACCTGTTCCGCTTCAACCCCGCCCTGAAGGCCGAGGGCAAGAGCCCCTTCACCCTGGATTCCAAGGAGCCCAAGGAGGGCTATCAGGAGTTCCTGATGAACGAGGCCCGCTACTCCGCCCTGACCCGCTCCTTCCCCGAGCGAGCCAAGGAGCTCTTCGCCAAGAACGAGGAGGCCGCCAAGGCCCGCTACGAGCACCTGCTGAAGCTGGTGGAGCTGTACAAATAAGCTCCTCAAAAAACGCTAAAAGGACAGCCCCCGCAGATCAACATGATCTGCGGGGGCTGTTTTTTCCTCCATCCCTTGTGCCCCTGCCCATGCGGCCCTACAGCAGGCGCCAGTTCAAAAAACTTGGCCCTCTAAGAAAAATGCCCGGCGATGGGTCCCCGCCAGGCCTCACTGCCCACTCTCCTCCGGCAGATACTCCACAATCTCCTCCAGTCCACACTCCAACACCTTGCACAGGGCGTCCAGAGAGTTGGTAGACACCGACTGCCCCGCCTTCAGCCTTCGGATCGTAGAGCTGCTGATCCCGCCCTTCATCTGGAGAAGATAGGTTGTCGCCCCCCGTTTTTTCATAGTTCTCCACAGCGGACCATAGGAAATCATCCCTTCACCCCGATTCCTCATTGACATATCTCTATTATTGCGTATAATGATAAGGAAGTGTGATAGGCAATATTGCCTATTCCGGGGGTGTATGGATGGATCGGTATATCTTGGAGCTTTTTGCCCGGGCACAGCCCTTTGGGGAGGGCGATCTGGCCCTTGACCGGGACTACCGGAACTGTATGGATACCCTTTTCGCCTTGGAGGATCAGATGGGACAGCAGTTTGGAGCGGAGGCGGCCCACCTGCTTCAGGAGTATATCCACTACTGCTTTGAGATGGAGTGGTTTGAATCCCTCCATTACTTTTCCCAGGGATACCTGGCCGCTCAGGAGGAGCCAGAAAAACAAAAAGATCCCTGACGCATAAGCGTCAGGGATCTTTTTGCTCTTTTTTCAGGCCAAAACCTTACTGCTGGCAGGCACGTTCTCGGCGATCTTCCTCCCCTTCCGGTAGGAGCACAGCATCACCGCGTTGGCGCTCAGGGCGTCGTAATAATTCTTGGCGTCCATCACCACAAAGCTGGCCGGCCGGCCCACCTCAATGCCGTACTCCTCCCCCAGATGGAGGGTCTTGGCCGCGTTGGTGGTAATGAACTTGTAGGAATCCATGATCTCCTGATACCCCATCATCTGGCACACATGGAGCCCCATAAAGACCACATCCCGGGGATTCCCCACCCCCATGGGATACCAGGGATCAAAGATATCGTCCTGGCCGAAGGACACATTGAGCCCCTCCGCCGTCAGCTCCTTCACCCGGGTGACTCCCCGGCGCTTGGGGTAGGTGTCCATCCGGCCCTGAAGGTGGGTATTCACCAGGGGGTTGGAGACAAAGTTGATCCGGCTCATCTTCAGCAGCCGCATCAGCCGCACCACATAGGCGTTGTTATAGGAGTGCATGGCGGTGGTGTGGCTGGCGGTGACCTTGTCGAAAAGCCCCAGCTCCAGTGCCCGGGCGGCCACCGTCTCCAGTCCCCGGGAGGCCTCGTCGTCGATCTCGTCGCAGTGGACGTCCACCAGCTTGTCATTCTCGGCGGCCAGCCGGAGGGCAAAATTCAAAGACTCCACACTGTATTCCCGGGTAAATTCAAAGTGGGGGATGGCTCCCACCGCATCAGCCCCCATCTTTACCGCGTCGGTCATCAGCTGCTTGCCGTTGGGATAGCTCAGGATCCCCTCCTGGGGGAAGGCCACCACCTGGATGTCCACCAGCTCCCGCAGCTCCTCCCGGAGCTCCAGCATGGTCTCCATGGCCACCAGGGAGGGGTCGGTCACGTCCACATGGGTGCGGATATGCTGGACGCCGTGGGTGGCATACATCCGCACCGCCCGGTTCACCCGCTCCTTGATATCTGCCTTGCTCAGCTTTTCCTTCCGCTTGGCCCAGCACTCAATGCCCTCAAAAAGGGTGCCCGACATGTTCCACACCGGATCCCCCGCGGTGAGGCAGGTATCCAGATGGACGTGGGACTCAATAAAGGGCGGCAGCACCAGCTTGCTCTGGAGGTCTACCACCTCCTCCCCCGGATTGGGGGTCAGCTCAGGCCCGATGGCGGCAAATCTGCCGTTCTCCACCCGGATACAGGTGGTAGTGGTGGAGTTTTCGATCAGTGCGTTCTGAAACAGCATTTTATGTTCCTCCTTAAGCCTTTTTCTTGTCCATGGCGTTGAAGATCAGATACACCGCGCAGGCCGTGGCCATGGCGTTCACTGAGGTGATGCCCCAGTGCACCAGGTTCCCCACCAGCGCCCCCGCGGCCACGCCCAGGATGGAGCCCCAGTTCACGCTCCGGGCGACGGTGGTGCCGGCCTTGTAATTATCCTTGTGGAGGAAGTAATCCAGGATAATGAGAGCCCCCAGGGGAGGCAGGGTCCCGTTGAGGATGTTCAGATAAGAGATAAAGTTGTTGTACAGCCACACCGAGCACACCGTACCCACCACGCCGGAGACCAGCACCATGGGCCGCTTGGGCATCTTGGTGATGTTGGAAAGACCCAGTCCGCAGGTGTAGAGCCCGTTGTCGGCGGTGGTCCAGATATTGGCTCCCAGCACGATGAGGGCGGGGAGGGTGAGCCCCTGGGCGATCATAACATAGAAGATGTCGTCCTTCCCGGTGAAGGCGCCGCCCACCGCGCCGAAGGCAAACATAAGGGCGTTGCCCAGGAAGAAGGCGATGACGGTGGTGATCACGGCGTTCTTATTGCTGTTGGCAAACCGGGTGAAATTGGGGGTTGCGGTGCCGCCGCTGACAAAGGATCCCATCACCAGCCCCACGCCTCCGAAGAGGGTCATACTGCCGGCGCTCTTGGCAAAGATGGCCACCAGGCCGCCCCCCTCCACCGTGGCGGTGGTCATGGAGTAGATGCCCAGGATGGCGATGAGGGGCACCGAGATGTAGCTGACGATCTCCAGTCCCTTGATGCCGAAGTAGGCCGAGGAGGTCATGCAGAGTCCCGCCAGCGCGATAAGCACCCAGGGGTTCACATGAAGCACCTCAGAGGCGGGGAAGGCAAACATGGCGATCCCCACGCCGAACCATCCGATCTGGGTCAGGCTGATGAGGAAGGAGGGCAGGTAGGAGCCCACCCTTCCGAAGGATCGCTGGGCCAGCAGGTCCAGGGACATGCCTGTGGCGCTTCCGATGTAGCCCAGCCCCCCGGTATAGCCGCTGAGGATCAGGCTGCCGATGAGCACCGCCCATACAAAGCCGCTCAGATCCAGCCCGTTGCCCAGGCTGGCGCCCACCGACATGCTGGCGGAGAAGAAGGTGAAGCCCAGCATGATAAAGAACATGGGCCAAAACTTTTTCCGCGCCGTCTTGGGGACAGGCTCCAGGGAATAGTCGGCGTCAACGGCAGCGATAGGCTTGGTCTCAGGTGTGGTCATGGTGATCTCTCCTTTTCCTTGGTAAGTAAACAGGCAAAAAAAGAGACGGCCACAAAAGTGGTCGTCTCAAAAAATTGCCCCGTCCAAAAGGGAAATAAAAACCCCACGGTGACGATAGCGGCAGTGAACGCACATGCATCCCATGGTGTATCTCCCCTTTCATTGGGTGATATCATACCAGAGCCGTCCACAAAAGGCAAGAAAAATTTTCAAGATCCGGCCGCTTTTTCTGTTTTGCACAAATCTCCCCCCTCCATCCGGCAAAAATCATCCCCCCCTCCAAAAGTATAATCCCCGTCATATTTGTCCACACTTTCCATACAATGGATTGAAAGGACGGTGTCGCACATGGGGAAAGGACGCTTCCGCCCTCAAAAGGGCCCCACCCCGGAAATGCTGGAGCTGGAACAGAGCCTTCAGGAGACCCAGGTTCTTATCGCTCAGGCCTACGCCGGCTTTAACTCCGCCTCCGACGGGGAGCTGGTGGAGTCCTATATCTACGAGATCCAGGCCCTTCAGGCCCGGTACTCTTACCTTCTCCGCCAGCGCAAGGCCCTGGAGGGGACGCTCCCCCTCTCCGCCTCCCTTCCCGCCAGCGCCCCCGCCCCCCTGACAAGCAGGGCCCCGGAGCCCCCCGGCTCCGCCGTCCTTCCGGTAGCTTAAATGGAGGGGCTGTGGATAACCACCCTCCCCTGGCTCCTGGGCAGCCTGGGGGTGGTACTGGCCCTGGCCCTGCTCCGCCGCCCCCTGTCCAGCCTTCTCCGTCTGGCGGGCCGCACCGGTCTGGGCCTGTGCTTTCTCACCCTGTTTGCCCCCATCGGCCAGCTTCTGGGAGCCGGCCTGGGGATCAACCTCTTCAACGCCCTGATCCTGGGCCTTCTGGGAGCCCCCGGCTTTGGCCTTCTGCTCATGCTGAACTGGGCCCTGCATTAAATCTGACCTTTTAAATTATCCAAAAACTGGCTCTTTTAAAGGGGCCAGTTTTGCCTTATACTGGGAACACCTTCAAGAGAAAGGAAGTCTCCCTATGAACAGCAAATCCTTTTCCACCCGCAAGCTGGCCCTTCTGGGCATGATGGCCGCCCTGGTCTTTGCCGGAAACTACGCCCGCATCGTCATCCCCATCGCCATCGGCAGCCAGACCTCCTTCACCCTGGCCAACATATTCTGCTGCCTCAGCGGCCTGATCCTGGGCCCCGCCGGCGGGCTGGCCTCGGGGATCGGCTCCCTCCTCTATGACCTGACCGACCCCCGGTTTGTCAGCGACTGCTGGATCACCTTCCTCACCAAGGGCTCCATGGGTCTGGCTGCCGGATTGGCCGTGTCGGGAGCCCTGAAGTCCCGCCGCCTCACCTATCCCCGGGCCCTCCTGGGCTCCATGGTGGGCTGCGTGACCTACTATATCCTCTATTTTGCCAAAACCTTCTTCTATACCGGCCTTGTAAAGCAGGGTCTCCCCGCCCCCGGAGCCTGGCTCCTGGTGCTGGAGAAGATCCCCGCCTCCTTGTTCAACGCCGCCGTGGCCCTCATTGCCGCGCCCCCCCTGACCCTCGCCATCCTGGCCGCCTTGAAGCGCTCCAACCTGTCCCACCTCCTGGAGGAATAAGGGAAGAGATAAAAAGAAAAAGCTGAGACAGTCCGTGTAGATGAAAGGAAATTTCCTTCTATCCGCACTCTCTGCCTCAGCTTTTCTCTTTTACTTCTCCTTGGGGTGGCAGTTCTCCCGCCCCGGGCAGGAATCACACCCGCAGGAACAGCCGCCCTTCCCGTTTTTCTTGTTCTGGATGGCTCTGATGATGACAGCGGCAAAAGCCCCGAACACCACAAGCCCCACCAGTATGGTAGAAAGATTTGGCATAGGCCCTCCCTCCTTATCGCGTCGCCGCAGCTACCGCGCTGACAGTCAGATGGTTCTCCCCGTACTTATTCTTCCGCACCAGCAGATAGATCATACCCGCCAGGCACGCAAGGGCGGCAACGGTGCCCACCCCGAAGGAAACCTCCCCGGCGATCACTCCGCCCAGCTGATAAACCATCAGGGAGGCCACATAGGCAAAGCCGCACATATAGCCGATGGCGGCGGCCGTCCACTTGCCGTTGTTCATCT
>JAAWBD010000087.1 GCA_022792495.1 Oscillospiraceae bacterium | reverse complement strand
GGAGGAGATCTTCTCCTGGATATCCGCCAGCTCCTGGATCATCTCGTCGGTGACCTTGTCCCGGGAGTGGGCAAACTCTGTCAGGCTCACGCCGCCGTTGCTCACGCCGTATTTGACGATCCCGCTCTGGAAGCTGCCCTCTGCCACCATCTTGGCAAAGTCATAGGCCACGTTGTCGCAGCGCTTCACCATGCTGGTCAGCACATTCCCCGGTGCGATCCCGTCCTGGTCGGCATCCACCCCGACGGCGTACAGCCCGTCAGTCTCCTGAGCCGCCTCAATCACGCCCATGCCGGAGCCACCGGCGATCTGGTAGATGATGTCCGCACCCTCCTTGTTCATCTGCAGGGCAAACTCCTTCGCTGTGGCCGGATCATCCCAGGAACCCACGTAGGACTTTAGCACGGTGGCATCGGGGTCAACATAGTGGACGCCCTCCTCATAGCCCACGATAAAACGGTTGATGGCGTCGGTCTCCGCCCCGCCGATGGCTCCTACCGTTCCGGTCTCGCTGACCATGGCGGCCAGAGCTCCCGCCAGGAAGCTGCCCTCGTGGTCATCCACGGAAGCCATGACTAGATTGTCCACCGGGTTGGCGGAAACGGAGTTCAGACCTCCGAAATATACCTCAGGAAAACGCTGGCAATACTCATTAAAGGTATCCGCGTAGGCTCCGCCGAAAATCAGCACCAGATCAGCCCCGCTGTTCACCGCAGATACCACGCTGGTTCCATAGTCCGCAGCTGTGGCGGGCTCGATCACGGCCACCTCCACGCCCAGCTCATCTCTGGCCCGCTCCAGTCCCTTCCAGGCCGAATCGTTGAAGGAGTTGTCACCCAAAGTACCTACATAGACAACCTTGACAGGATCCTTCTCCGCATTCTCACTGGGAGCGGGTTCCTTCTTGCTGCCGCAAGCCGCTGTTGTTACTGTCAGAGCAAGTGCAAGCATCATAACTAGGGTTTTTCTCATTTTGTTCTCCTCCTTGACTGTTTTTGGCACAAGGCCGCTGCCTTGATATTAGCATATATTGCAGGCTCAAAAAACGACAAATGGCATTCTTTTTCATTTTTATTTTTCCCAACAACCTGTCAATTGACGTTTTTTAGCCCATTTGTTTATGCTATACTTTTACCGGTTTTCCACATTTCCGCAGCCGGCCTTTTGGGGCTGCGATTTATCAAGGAGGGTGCCTATGCTTCGTCAATCCCAGTCCCGTCCCAATATTCTCCTGATCACCATGGATCAACTGCGCTATGACTATGTAGGCGCCTACCAGCCCGAGGGGCAGCGGTTTATGGACACACCCTGCATGGACGCTCTGGCCCGGAATGGCTGTCTGTATACCCACGCCTACTCTCCCAACCCAGTCTGTATTCCGGCTCGCTATAACCTGATCACCGGCCTTACCGCCCGGCACCACGGCTTTGACGACAACTATTTTGGTTCTGAGGCTAAGCCCGCCCCCTGGAACCTTCCCACCTTCGCCCAGATCCTCTCCGACGCGGGCTATTCCACCGCCGCTGTCGGCAAAATGCACTTTCAGCCGGAACGCCGGGCCACCGGCTTCGATTTCTTCCTGAATGCTGACGAGGTGGTGGACGACGTCCTGGAGGACGATTACGCCATGGATCTTCGCTCCAAGGGCTACGGAAGTCTGGGCAGCTATCACGGCGTCCGCAACGCCCTCTATATGCAGCCCCAGCAATCCATTCTGCCCGAGGAACTTCACGGTTCCCACTGGATCGCTGACCGTTCCATCGACTTTCTGCGGCTCCGGGGAAATACCTCCCGGCCCTTCCTCCTTTGGACAGGCTTCAAGCATCCTCATCCTCCTTTCGATATTCCTGAGGCTTGGGCGCACAAGTATGACGGAAAGATCCCCCCCCACACCTCCAGCGTCACCCCCCTATCCCTTTTGGCCGAGGAAAACAAATGCATCGCCGATCTCCCTGACGAGGAGAACATCAACCGGATACGGGAGTTGTACGCCTGCGCCGTCTCTTTCGCCGACTACAATATTGGTCGAATCGTCCAGGCCTTAAAGGACTACGGCTACTACGACAATACCCTGATTATCGTTACCGCTGACCATGGCGAGATGCTGGGGGATCTGGACACCTATCAAAAGTTCCTGCCCCACGACCCCTCCTGCCGTATCCCCCTGATCCTTCACTGGCCCCAAGGGATCCAGCCCGGCACAGTGGAAACCGGCTTTGCCGACCTCAATGATATCCTTCCCACCATGGCGGATCTGGCCGGAACCACCTACCCCGCCGACTACGACCTGCCCGGGGAATCCCTTTTCGCCCCCGCCCCCAAAAAGGATCGCCGTTGGCAGTATGTGGAGCATCAGCGGGAGAGCAAGCGTTGGTGCATGATTCGGAATGAACGGTATAAGTATGTCCATTTTTACGGGGATCGGGATCAGCTTTTTGATATGCTCTCCGACCCTCAGGAGCAGGTCAACCTTCTTCACGGCCAACCCGATCCCTCCGCTCTGGCTGTCAGGGAGGAACTGAGGGCTGTTCTGCTCCGCTACGAGGCCCGCTACGGTCTGCCCGGCTATGCGGATAAGGATGATTTTACCTCCTTCCCCCCCTATCGGATCCAAACCTACCGGGAGTTCTGCTCCCCCTGTCAAACCATCCGGATCCGGGGAGAGGAGGATTCCCTCACTCCTCTGGAGGAGGAGATCATTGCCGCCATCCGCCGGGAGCCCACCGTTCATCTGTCCAAGCTGGATATTGAGTCCCTTCTGAAAACCCACTCCGGCCTTACTGACGAGCGGTATCTCCGCCTGTGCGAAATGGCAAAGGAGATCGGCCGTTACTGATTTTTTGAGAGAAAGCGGGGAGGCATGTCATGCGTAATATGCACATTATGCTCAAGCCGGCCAGCGGTCTATGCAATATGGCCTGCCGATACTGCTTTTACGCTGACGAGACCCAAAAGCGCAGTGTTGCAAACCACGGCTTTATGAGTGAGGAAACCCTGCGCAATGTCCTTTCCCGGGCGTTGGCGAGCGTCACCCAGAGCTGCACCATCTCCTTTCAGGGGGGCGAACCGACCCTGGCCGGCCTTGCCTTTTTCCGAACAGCCGTCCGTCTCTCCCGAGAACTCAATGTGAATCGCTGCCAACTCTCCTTTTCTATCCAGACCAACGGCCTGCTTCTGGATGAAGAGTGGTGTTCTTTTTTCGCCAGGGAACGGTTTCTCGTGGGCCTCTCTCTGGACGGCCCCAAGGAGCTCCACGACGCCAACCGTTTGGATCGGGAGGGGCGGGGTACCTATAACCGGGTTCTTCACGCCCTTCACCTTCTGCTGCGGCATCGGGTCTCGGTAAATATCCTCACCGTTGTCACCGGAGATACCAGCCGAAGGTTCCGCCATGTCTACCAGTTCTTCCGCCGTGCGGGACTGGAGTATCAGCAGTATATCCCCTGCCTGGATCCCCTGGATCAGGAACGGGAAACACAGCCCTGGTCCCTCTCCCCCCCACGGTTTGAGCGATACCTTAAAACGGCCTTTGACTGCTGGTACCAGGATCTCACCACCGGAAGGGAAACCCGTCACCGCTATTTTGACAATCTCCTTCTCCTTATGGACGCCCAGCCCCCTGAAGCCTGTGGAATGCTGGGTGTCTGCGGAATGCAGTATGTAGTGGAGGCCGATGGCAGCGTCTACCCCTGCGACTTCTACATGCTGGATTCATACTGCCTGGGAAACCTGAATCGGGATTCCATCGCCGACCTGGATATCCAGCGGGAGAAGATCGGCTTTGTTCAACAGAGCTTTTCCCTCCACCCGGACTGTCGATTCTGCAAATGGTTTCCCCTCTGCCGGGGAGGCTGCCGCCGGGATCGGGATCTCTTTCAGGATGGTATCGGCAAAAATCATTACTGCTCCGCCTATCAAGGCTTTTTTTCTTATGCCTGGCCCCGGCTGGAGTCACTCTACAAGGCCATGCGCGGCCGCCCACCCCACGTGGGCCCACGCTCCGCCCCTTGATCCCCCACAACTCATCATGGAGGTCAGTCCTATGGAGCTCCTTTTTCCCCTTATCAGCCTCCTGGCCTCCCTCCTGGGGGCCATCTGCGGCATTGGCGGCGGCGTGATCATCAAGCCCGTTCTGGATCTCTTCGGCCTGGCCGACGCCTCCACCATCAACTTTCTGTCAAGCTGTACCGTTTTATCCATGAGTATCTACTCCGTCGCCAGGGGGCTTTTGGCCCGGGACAGCCTTGTGGATCTGCGGCTGGGAACCCCTCTGGCCCTTGGCGCTGCCGCCGGAGGCATACTTGGCAACCGTCTGTTTCGGATCCTCGCCGCCAGCTTTAGCCCTTCCACTGCCATCTATGCCGTTCAGTCCGCAGCCCTGAGTGTTTTGACTGCGCTCACCCTTCTCTATACCCTTTTTCGGGCCAAGATCCGTCCTCACCCGATCCGCCGTCCGGCGGTCTGTCTCCTGATCGGCCTTCTTCTGGGACTTCTGTCCAGCTTTTTGGGCATTGGCGGCGGCCCATTCAATCTGGCTGTGCTGTTTTTCTTTTTTGATATGGATACAAAGACCGCCGCTCAAAACAGTCTCTATATCATTCTGTTCAGTCAGACCGCCAACCTGTCGGTCACGCTCCTGTCCCACTCCCTTCCCGTCTTTTCTCCCACCATCCTCCTGTCCATGGTTCTGGGTGGGCTATGCGGCGGTGCTGCCGGCCGCTTTTTCTGCCGACGGATGAGCAACCGGGCTATTGACCGGCTCTTTCTTTCCCTTATTGTCGGCATTCTTTTCATCAGCCTTTTCAACGTCTGGCAATACTCCGCCTAAAGCCGAAGCTATCCCCTTGCATTTCCCTCCCAACCCCAGTATAATGAATGAACAACCGGATCCTGCATCACCTCTGTCACAGCCCCCTGATCCTGATACAGAAAGGAATCTCTCCCATGCTCCGAGTTGTCGTTCTCTCCGACACCCATGGTCTTCTGCGTCCCCAGGTTCTGGAATATCTATCCCAGGCCGACGTTATCCTCCACGCCGGCGACATCAATACCCAAGCTATCGTGGACACCCTCCAGAGCTATGCCCCCCTGTATATTGTCCGAGGCAACAACGACAAGGAGTGGGCGGAGGACATACCCCTCAGCCTTACCGTCTCCCTGGAGGGCGTCCGCTTTTTCCTTGTCCATAACAAGAAGGATGTCCCCGCCGGTTTGAAGGATGTAGATGTGGTGGTCTACGGCCATTCTCACAAGTACGCCTGCGAGGAGAAGGATGGGATCCTCTGGCTAAACCCCGGAAGCTGCGGTAAGCGGCGGTTTGACCAGGCAATCACCCTGGCACAGATGACTCTTGACCAGGGAACCTTTCAGGTGGAAAAGCTCCTGATCCCCCAGGAAAGCAATTGACCTGAAACCACGCCGCTCCCATCTATCCAAATAAAAGAGGGTGAACCAGATTTCTGGTTCACCCTCTTTTTAATCATCCCCCCGCAGAAGGTTGTTCACATAGCCCTCCAGCCCATCCAAAGTGTTCACATGCTGGCTGCGGGTCATGATCTGATCCCTGGCGTACTGAGGGATCTCCGCAAAAAGAGCTGCCGCCTTGGGCTCCCCCTTCAGAAGGGCGTCCAGATTCTGATACTTCTTCACTTTTCTCACCTCACTGCCAGTTTGCCCCAGATCCCGCTGCCTATTCTCAAAATCCCCTTGTGTTCCTACTCTGGATAGAGTACAATACGAATATCGAATCTTTTGAATTTGAATCGTCAAAGGAGTGAGCGGTTATGCGGTATCAGATCATCGGCGAACCTCTGCCCGTGGTGGAGTGCCAGCTGTCCCAAGGGGAGACCATGATCACAGAGCGGGGCTCCATGTGCTGGATGAGCCCTAACATGCGTATGGAGACCGGAGCGGGCGGCCTGGGTAAGGCCTTTGGCCGAATGTTCTCCGGGGAGGCCCTCTTCCAAAACTCCTACACCGCCGAGGGTGGTGCAGGTATGATCTCCTTCGCCTCCAGCTTCCCCGGCTCCATCCGGGCCATCGACATTGCTCCCGGGCGGGAGGTCGTGGTGCAGAAATCGGGCTTTCTGGCCTCCGAGGCAGGGGTAGAGCTGTCCATCTTTTTCCAGAAGAAGGCGGGAGCCGGCTTCTTTGGGGGCGAAGGCTTCATCATGCAGCGTCTCTCCGGCCAGGGCACCGCCTTCCTGGAGATCGACGGCCATGCCGTAGAATATGAGCTGGCCCCGGGCCAGCAGATGGTGGTGAACACCGGCTATCTGGCCATGTGCGATGCCACCTGTTCCATCGACATAGTGGGTGTAAAGGGGGTCAAAAATGTCCTGTTCGGCGGCGAGGGGCTGTTCAACACCCTGATCACCGGCCCGGGGAGGATCGTCCTCCAGACCATGCCCATCAGCAGCTTCGCCGGTGCTCTGGGCCCCTTCTTCGCCACCGGAAAGTAAAAATCGTTTTTTTCTTCAGAACCCCTTGACAATCCCCTTATATTTGGTATAATAATTCTTGCGTTTGCTCCGGCATCGCAAGATAGCGGGTTTGTGTAAGGGTAGCACAGCAGACTCTGACTCTGTATGTGAGGGTTCGAATCCTTCACCCGCTGCCATAGAAAAGCCTGTAACCGTAAGGGTTACAGGCTTTTTCTTTGCCTTTTGACCCTTATTCTGACCCTTACGCACTTTTTTAACAAAGTTAGCCCATAGCCTCTATGTACTGCTGCATCCGTTGTGCGCTGGCCTCCTTCATGTGCTCGGAAACATGGCCGTACACATCCAGCGTGAAGGCCGCCGTTGCGTGGCCTAGATTTTCCTGTACCGTCTTCACATCATCCCCATTCTGGAGGGACAGCACGGCGTAGGTATGGCGGAGATCATGCACTCTGGCGTTGGGAGCACCCACCGAGGTCGCCAGCTTTTTGAAGTGGACAAGGACGGTTTGCGGGTGCAAGTGTCCGCCCAGCTCATTGGTGAAGACGTTGGAGGTTTGCCGTTCTCTCTCACTTGCCCAGCCCTGCCACAGACCGCCCGCCATCAACCTGTCTTCTTTCTGCCTCTGTTGCCATTGGCGTAGTAGTCCAGCACAAAGGGAGCCGGGGCGATCACCCGAATCTTATCGTTCTTGAGGGGCGCAAAGACGAAGCCGCCGTCGGCCAAAGGCCGCTTTTGGAGCTGTTTGTTGATGGTGAGCCGCCGCTTTTGAAAGTCGATACAGTCCCAAGTCAAGCCCAACGCCTCACCCAGCCGCAAGCCGGTAAAGACCACTACCTTGAACAGCGTACCAAAGCCGTCACTTCCCGCCTGTGCCACCATTTTGCTCACCTGTTCGTCGGTGAGGGGCTTGATCTCCTTTTTTGTCACACGGGGGAGTGTTACCGATTCCGCAGGGTTGCGGCGCATATATTCCAGCTTGACGGCGGTGGATAGGCATTTGCTCAAAATGCCGTGAATGTTGCGAATACTTTTGGGGCTGAGGGGCTTTGTTCTGCCTTTTCCCCGCAGCAGGGAGTTGTAGAAGGTCTGAATGAGGTGTGGGTCTAATTGGGATAACGGATAGTGGCCCAGAACTGGGATGATGCTGGTATTGGCCTGTGCTTTGTAGTGTTTAATGGTAGACCACTTCTTGTCAAACATATACTCGTCAAGCCAGATGGTCATCCACTGCTCCAAGGTCATTTTGCTGGGCTCTATGTAGGTTCCCGTATCCACTTCCATCGTTAGCTCGGTCAGCTTCTCCCGGACTTCCTTTTGGGTCTTGCCGTAGATAGATTTCTGCACTTGTTTCCCGGTGGCCGGATCAAAGCCGGTGGTAAACCGGGCTTCCCAACGGCCATCAGAGCGTTTGCGGATGGTTCCCGCACCCTGCGCGTTTTTCTTACTCTTGCGCGGCATATTTCTCCTTTCCGGGTGTGAACCAGTCCTACCGTGATATAGGTTCTATCTATATTGTACCTTTTGGCGGCAGACAGGTCAAATTATTGGCTTTCTCTCTGTTTGCGCTCCTTTACCCTTTTTCTTGTCATTTTGGAGTTATAGGCTCCCCGGCATTTGGGGGAGCAATATTCGGCCCGCCAGTCGTCGGCAATAAAAAACTTCCCACAGTTTTTGCACTGGCGGACGGCTTTGCCCTGCCCGGTGGTGAGCATGGCATAGGCCAGATTGATACAAGTGGCGAAATCGTACACCTGAGCGTAGAGCTTGGGTGTTTTTTCTTGCCCATAGCCTATCATCCATTGGGCGTTACGGATGGGGAATTGCCCATCGTCTATGCTCTCAATGAAGCGCAGATAGAAGTCCAGCAGGGTGAGAGCCAAGGTACAGGCAGGAACCGCCCCAGTAGACACACAGGCCCGTTTGGCGGCCTCGTAGTGGATCATGTAGGCCATGTCATCATTCTCGTCTTGGCGGATCGCCATAGCCTGTTGAGCGTACCAGGCGGGGTATGTGGTGGTCACAATGCCATCCCATGCTGGGAGGCCATACCGCCTCGCAAAGTCCAGCAGAGTGTCAAGGATGGGACGGCTCTCCTCCCGATGACTGGTGAAAAAGTCTCGCTGCTGCCAGAACTCCACATCCCGGAGCGGGAGCATCTTATGGGACAGGCAGTAGCCCAGAAATGGCTCACAGGTGGCGGCTACCGCCCCGGCCTTGACTACATCCAGAAGCAGACTGTCTATATCCTCAAAAGGGTCATGGCGGCGCACTGCCATAGATCCTGGAACAAGGTAAAGAATACCGTCTGTCTGTTCCAGCGAATAGTCCCTGTACCGAGGTACGGCCCCGGAGAAGTGGGTGAAGTTAAGGGTAGGCATAGATAAGCCCTCTCTTTCCGTCATAGCTCGGGAGAAAATACTATCACATAGCACAAATATAGCATTTTGTCAAAAAATATCTTGTCGGAAGAAGGCGAGCGAATTTTCTTGACTGGAAAAATATGGGTGATATAAAATGACCATATCATATCACGCCAGACAGAAAGGAATATACAGACATAGAAGTGAATGAAATCCTATCACGGAAAGGAGGAACGCATTTGAAGGTAGATTGCCGCAATTTTGAAGAGCTACCCGCCATGCTAACGGCGAATGAGCTGGCCGAGGCGCTGGGCATATCCAGAGCGGGCGCCTATGCTCTGATCCACAGCAAGGGGTTTCCCACCCTGCGGATCGGAAAACGGCTCATGGTTCCCAAGGACAAGCTGACGGCGTGGATTGACTACAATACCGGGGAGAGGTAGCCCCTGCACTACTGTTAGCAAGCACTGGATTTGTATGGCACAAATCCAAAGGACGGCAGGGGTGTCCCCTGCAACCCCAAGCGAAAGGAGGAAGTCAATGGGAAAAACCGTAAAGCTGACCATCCGCCTGTCCCCGGAGGACATGGCACTTTTGAAGTCCTACACCGCCAAAACCCGGTTGAGCCAGTCGGCCTATCTACGGAAGCTGATTCGGGGATATGTACCCAAGGCATACCCGCCGGAGGTATTCTTTGAACTGATGGGAAAGCTGGAGAGCGACGGCAAGTTGGATGGTGAAATGATAGAAGGTATTTTGACCCTGCGGAAAGCCGTTACCGCCCCGGAGAAGATGGAGTAATGGCGACCACGGCAATTTGGAAGGTTAAGGGCAACTTAGGCCGGGTGGTAGACTATGCCACTAACGAGGACAAGACCACTACCTTTACCCAAGAGGATATACAGAGTCTCCGGGATGTGATGGACTACATGACCCAAGACTATAAAACCGAGGAACAACGGTATGTGAGCGGGATCAACTGTATTCCCGCCATTGCCAGAGATGAGATGCAGATGGTCAAGCGGCAGTTTGGCAAAGAAAGCGGAATCATAGCTTTCCACGGCCACCAGTCCTTCGCCCCCGGAGAGGTTACGCCGGAACGGGCCCACGAAATCGGCATTGAGCTTGCCAAGCGGCTGTGGGGAGATAGATTTCAAGTGGTAGTGGCCACCCATCTTGACAGGGAGCATATCCACAACCACTTTGTTTTGAACTCTGTCTCCTTTGTGGATGGCAAGAAGTTCAACGACTGCAAGGCCACCTACGCCCTCATGCGGCGAACTTCCGATGAGCTGTGCCGGGAGCATGGATTATCTGTCATTGAAGCCCCGGAGCAGGGGCGCACCATGAGTTATGACGCATGGGAGGCCGAGCAGAAAGGCAAGCCCACCTGGTACAGCCAGATCCGCCGGGACGTGGACGCAGCCATCACCCGGTCATTCCTGTTTGAGCATTTCATCGACAATCTGAAACGGCAGGGGTATGCGATCAAGCCGGGCAAGTACATAGCGGTGCGGCCGCCGGGCAAGGAGCGGTTTGTCCGGATCAAGACCCTGGGGGACAACTACACCGAGGAGGCCATCCGCCGGCGGATATGGGCACACGAACAGACACCGCTTTACCATAAGTTGTCCACACCACCCCGGCGAAGGTATGCCATGCAGGGCAAGCCTAAGAAGTTGACCGGCTTCCGGGCGCTGTATTATCACTACCTTTACCTGCTGGGCAAGCTAGAAAAGCCGAAATCCTCGCCTCGCAAGAGCCGCTACCTGATGGACGAGATCATCAAGTTGGACCGTTACATGGAGCAGTTCCAGCTCCTGCGCCAGTACCGCATTGACACCGTGCCACAGTTCCACACCCTGGAGGAAGCCCTCCAAGCCGACCTTGATGCGCTCACCCTCCAGAGGACAGAACTCTACCGCCAGAAACGCAAAGGCCCTGACAATGAAACGCTCCTTTCTGAACTCAAATCCATCAATCGATCTATCCGCGGTAGGCGGCGGGAGTTAAAGATATGCGCCCGGATCGAGGCGGATATCCCCCGCGTTCAGCAGAAGATCCACGAGCCGATCCCGCCAGCGTTACCGCCCAAGCAGAAAAAGCCCCTGACCAAGCGTAAACACCGTCAACCCCAGAGGTAGTGGCGTTGCCCTTAGTGGAGGGTACTCCGCCGCTCCGCTCCCTGTCAAGGCTAAAGTGAACCGGCCCGCCCCCCGAGGGAAGGGGCGGGCCGGGCCTTGACTGGAACCGGGCGGCGGAGTGGTAGTAGTTAAGGGCAAACGCCACAAGAGCCGGGCCATAGGCCCGGCTCTTGCTATCTTGGGAGGACAGCTCATTTATCGGTAGGTGGTTGTTTGCTGAACCCTAGCCCAGAAATGCGTCTCATTTTGAGACACATTTTGTCGAGAAATGCACCTCAAGT
>JAAWBD010000086.1 GCA_022792495.1 Oscillospiraceae bacterium | reverse complement strand
CCGGAGGCGGACTCCACGAAGGTGGTGACGGTGGAGGTGCCGGTGCAGGCCCCGGCCACGGTGCCCACAGCGTCGGCCAGGAGGGCTTCCTTCATGTTAGGCATGTTGCCCTTCTCATCCACCATGCCCGCACGGGAGGCGGTGCCCACCAGGGTTCCGATGGTGTCGAACATGTCGATCATGCAGAAGGTAATGATCAGGGTAACGATGGTGAAAGCGCCCAGCTGGAGGAAGCCCTGGAAGTTAAACTTGAAGAAGGTGGTCTCCATCATGTCGGCGAAGGGGGGCAGGAAGGAGGCCCCGGCCAGGGAGGCGAAGGGGTTCTGGCCCAGCACGGCGAAGGAGCCGGCCCAGTAGAGGACGGAGGCACACAGCATCCCCAGCAGCACCGCGCCCTTGACCCCCTTCTTGGCCAGAAGGACGATGACGAAGAGGCCCACGAACATGGTGACCACGTTGAGGACCATGGCAGTGTAGCCCGAGCCCATGGAGCTCTGGGCCACGGCTGGGGTGAGGGCGCCGAAGAAGTCACGCATGACGAAGAAGGGGCCGCCGGTCTCGGAGTACACCCCGGCGTTGGAGCCCAGGCCGATATTCATGAGCATAAGGCCGATGGCGGGGGCGATGCCCAGCCGGACCCCCAGAGGGATGGCCTCCACGATCTTCTCCCGGATGTTCAGCAGGGAGAGAAGGACAAAAATAATACCCTCCAGCAGGATGATGACAAGGGCGGCCTGGAAGGAGGCGACGTATGTCATTCCTGTGAGGGCGACGATGTTGGTGACAACGATGGCGAAGAAGCTGTTCAGACCCATACCGGGGGCCAGGGCGAAGGGCTTGTTGGCTGCGAAGGCCATGACGAACATTGCCAAGGCGGAGGCGATGCAGGTGGCCAGGAACACGCCGTTCCAAAGGTTCTGTCCCTCTGCGCCGAAGCCGGTGAGCAGGTTGGGGTTCAGGGCGATAATGTAGGCCATGGTCATAAAGGTGGTGAGGCCTGCCATGATCTCCGTTCGGACGGTGGTGCCGTTCTCTTTGAGCTTGAAGAGCTTTTCCATATTTACCCCTCCGTTTTTTCTTTCGGCATAACGGATCGAGGGCAAAAACGGCAATAAAAAGACTGGCACGGAGATTTTGGAAAAATCTCAGCGTCCTGCTATTGCTCGGTAGTTGCCGGATAGGCCGTCAGTAGAAACTTGGGGACCGTCTCTCCCCAATTATACCGAAAGATATTGAGTTGCAACTACACTTTACCATATGCCGGAGAAAATTACTACTGTGGATTCCGACAAGAAGCGGGGAGCTTCGGCAAAAAGAATCGTACAATAATCATTGAATTTGCGCTGGGCTCTCCGGCGTGGTATAATAATAAATTAAAACCCGCTATCTTGTTACTTTTAGATGGGAGAGACAGACATGAAGGTTCATGACTTTGCCAGGCGGCTGGGCCTGCCCGACAGCAAGGTGCGCTACTACGACCAGGCGGGACTGATCCGAGGGGGACGGCAGAAGGAGAACAACTACCGGGATCTCACAGGTCAGGACGCCCTGAACATCTATCATGCCCAGATGCTGCGCAGCTTTGGCATGGGGGTGCAGGAGGCCCTGGCCGCCCAGGGTCAGGAGCTGACGGTGATCGACGGCTGGGTGGACAACCACGCCAGGGAGCTGGAGCGGCAGATCGCCTGGGAGGAGATGCGCCTGCAGCGGCTGCGGGAGATGCAGGTCTACTTCTCTGTGATAGAGTCCCGCAAGGGGCGGCTGGGACAAAACTTTGTGGATGAAAGCTGGAGCCTATGGAGCTTTGGTCAGACCGCCCCCCTCTCCCCGGCGGAGGAGCGGAGCATGAAGCTGCTGGCCCAGAACATGCCCTTCTCCTACATCGCCATCCGGATCGCCCGGGAAAGCCTGCTCTCCCCAGGAGAGGAGCTGGGAGTGAGCGTAGGGCTGGGGATCCTGGAGCCCAACCGGGCCAAGCTGGGGCTGGAGCTTTCCCCGGAGGTCTCCCGGGCCCGGGGAGGCTCCAAGGTGAATCTGCTGCTGGAGCTGGCCGACCCCTTCGCCATGACCAAGAGGGACATCGCCCCCCTGCTGGCGGAGATGGAGCGCCGGGGGATGGAGCCCCGGGAGGATCTGGAGGGGCGGATCTTCATCAGCTACATGAAGGGCGGCTCCTTTGTCCACGGGGTGGCCCTGGGATTTTTCGAGGAATAGGACAGTTTTTTCACAATTCTTCTTGACCTGAAAGTTACTTTCAGGTTTATACTCCTTTATGTAAAGGTTTGGGCTTGCTTGGCCCAAACGGCCTCAGGGAGGCCTAATTTATACATAAGGAGAGGAATTGTATGAAGAAACGGATCACAGCCCTGGCCCTGGCCTTTGTCATGGTCATGGGAACGGTCGCCGTGGCGGCCGGGACGGAAAAGAGCATCACCGTCAACCCCATGACCCTGAACATCAACGGTCAGGATGTCACCCCCACCAAGTCCGACGGAAAGGCCGCCGAGGTATTCTCCTACGACGGCGCCACCTACGTTCCCCTGCGCTACCTCAGCGAGCTGCTGGGCATCCAGGTGGAGTGGGACGCCGCCAACCCCAACACCGCCAAGCTGGTGAACATGCCCATGAAGTATACCGGCTCCTCCGTTGGTATGCAGGGCCCCCTCACCGTTGAGATGACCGTGCTGGACGGCAAGATCCTCAACGTGGCTGTCACCGAGTGCAAGGAGACCGCCTACCTGGCCGATGTGGCCCTGGAGCGGATCCCTGCCCAGATGGTGGAGCACCAGACCACCACCGTGGACACCGTCACCGGCGCCACCTTCGCCTCCAACGCCATCATGCGGGCGGCCGCCAATGCCGCCAAGGCCGCCGGCCTGGATGCCGAGAAGCTGAAGGCCAACGCCTATCACGCTCAGCCCGGCCCCGCTGAGACCTGGGACACCGACGTGCTGGTCATCGGCGGCGGCGGCGCCGGTCTCTCCGCCGCCATCTCCGCGGCTCAGAACGGCGCCAAGGTCACCCTGATCGAGAAGAGCTCCTTCCTGGGAGGCAACACCTTCATGGCCGGCGGCGCCTTCAATGCCGTTGACCCCGAGGCCCAGGCCACCCGGATCCTGAGCCAGTCCGAGAAGAACACCCTGGACGGCTACCTGAAGCTGACCAAGGACGACAAGGATCTCCACTTCGACCTGTTCCCCGAGTGGGCTCCCGTTCTGGCGGATCTCCAGAAGGAGATCAAGGCCTTCTACGCCGCCAACGAGGGCAAGACCCCCGAGAAGGATATGCCCGGCTTTGACTCCATCTCCCTGCACATGTGGCACATCTACACCGGCGGCCTGCGGGAGATGGCCGACGGCACCTGGACTGCCTCTGACATCGACCTGGCCCGGACTCTGGCCGAGGGCGCCCTGGACGCCTACGAGTGGACCGGAACCCTGGGCACTGTAAAGACCGCCTCCCGGGCCGGCGCCCCCCTGTCTACCGTGCTGGGCGCCATGTGGCAGCGGACCCACACCCACCCCACCAAGCAGACCCGGATCGAGGATCTGAAGAACGCCGCCGAGAAGGAGGGCGTGGTCATCTACATGGAGACCGCCGGCACCGAGCTGCTGACCCAGAACGGTAAGGTGGTGGGCGCCAAGGCTCAGAAGGCCGACGGCACCCCCATCACCATCAATACCGCCAAGGGCGTTGTGCTGGCCTGCGGCGGCTACTGCGCCAACCCCGCCATGGTCAAGGAGTACGACGAGTACTGGGGAGACAACCTCTCTGACCGGACCCTGAGCACCAACGCGGGCACCAACACCGGCGACGGCATCAAGATGGCTATGGCCAT